>JAURLI010000049.1 GCA_030831315.1 Alphaproteobacteria bacterium | reverse complement strand
GCCGATCACCCGTTGGCCCAGCTTTTCTTCCATGTGCAGGAGCTTGTCGCGTTCGCCTTCCAGCATCTTGTCGACGGGGATGCCGGTCCAGCGCGATACGACGGAGGCGATGTTCTCGGGCGAGACTTCCTCCTTCACGGCACTGCCCTCGCCTTCCCCCGACTTGAGCTTCTTCTCCAGCTCGGGAATGACGCCATAGGTCAGCTCGCCCGCGCGCGCGAGGTTGCCCTCGCGGCTCGCGATCTCAAGCTCGGAGCGCGCCTTGTCGAGCTCCTCCTTGATCTTGTGAGCAGAAGCGAGCTTTTCCTTGCCCGCCTGCCAGGCGGCGGTCAGGGCCTTCGACTTCGCTTCAAGGTCCGTGAGGTCCTTCTCCAGCGCAACCAGCCGGTCGCGCGATGCCGCGTCATCTTCCTTGCGCAGGGCCTCGCGCTCGATCTTGAGCTGGATGATGCGCCGGTCCAGTTCATCGATGTCTTCGGGCTTCGAATCGACTTCCATGCGCAACCGGCTCGCCGCCTCGTCCATGAGGTCGATGGCCTTGTCCGGCAGGAAGCGGTCGGCGATATAGCGGTTTGAAAGCGTCGCCGCCGCCACCAGGGACGAATCGGAAATACGCACGCCGTGGTGCAGTTCGTATTTTTCCTTGATGCCGCGCAGGATCGAAATGGTGTCTTCCACCGTCGGTTCGCTGACCAGCAGCGGCTGGAAGCGCCGTGCAAGGGCCGCATCCTTTTCGATATGCTTGCGATATTCATCGAGGGTCGTGGCGCCGACACAATGCAGCTCGCCACGCGCGAGCGCGGGCTTGAGCATGTTGGAGGCGTCCATCGCGCCTTCGGCTGCGCCCGCGCCGACAAGGGTGTGCAATTCGTCGATGAACAGGATGACCTCGCCGCCCGCGGCAGAGATTTCCTGCAGCACGGCCTTGAGGCGTTCTTCGAATTCACCGCGAAACTTGGCACCGGCGATCAGCGCACCGAGATCGAGCGACAGCAGCCGCTTGCGCTTGAGGCCTTCGGGCACGTCGCCGTTGACGATGCGCAAGCTGAGACCTTCGGCGATGGCAGTCTTGCCGACACCCGGCTCGCCGATCAGCACCGGGTTGTTCTTGGTGCGCCGCGACAGCACCTGGATGGTGCGGCGGATTTCGTCGTCGCGCCCGATGACGGGATCAAGCTTGCCCTCGCGGGCGATCGCCGTCAGGTCGCGCGCGTATTTCTTGAGCGCGTCATAGCCCTGCTCGGCGCTCGCCGTATCGGCTGTGCGGCCCTTGCGCAGGTCATTGATGGCGGAGTTGAGCGCCTGCGGGGTCAATCCCGCATCCTTGAGGATTTTCGCCGCGGGCGTGCCGGCGGCCATGGCCAGCGCCAGCAGGATGCGCTCGACGGTGACGAAACTGTCGCCCGACTTCTTGGCGATCTCGGCGGCACTCTCGAACACGGCGGCAAGGGCACGGCCCAGATAAACCTGCGATGCACCCGGCCCTTCCACCTTGGGACGGCGGGCAAGCTCGGCGTCGACGGCTGCTTGCGCCGCCTTGGCATCGGCGCCAGCCGCCTGCATCAGGTTGGCGCAAAGCCCTTCCTCGTCCTCGAGCAGGACCTTGAGCAGATGTTCGGGGGAGAGTTCCTGGTGCTTGAGCCCGGCGGCCTTGGTCTGGGCCGCCTGGACGAAACCACGCACGCGCTCGGACAGTTTTTCGAAATCCATATGTCTTCCTCAGTCTCCGGCCCCTCGCGCCCCCGATTGGGCAGCGCTCGGCCGCGATCTTCGCGGCCCGGGGTTGTGGAACCGTTAAAAAGCCCCCGGATTACAAGGGCTATTGGCTATATGGGTCGAAATTCCGCCGGGGCAAGAGGGGCGCGGCAGGAAGGGGCTAGTTGGCGATCTGACGCCGCGCCTTCCGGCGATCGAGATACAGGCCGACGGCAAGCGCCAGGACCAAGGCCAACAACGGGACTGCCGTCATCTGGTAGCGGGGAAGGTTCACGCTCGCCAGCGGGTATATCATCAGGGAATAAAGACCCGGACTGAATACGGCCAGGGTCGTCCATTGCCGCCTTCGCAGCGCCATGATCAGGACCACAAAAAGTGACGGCACGGACAATACCGCGAATTCGTCGATCCAGATGCCCCTGTAGGCAAGCGGCAGGCTGACGGCCAGATGCTTGAAAGGCCGATCCAGAATCCGGCCCGCCATGTCGCGCATGACTGCCGTATCGGCTACCTTGATGCCGATACCCGGCTGTTTCATGCGGGCATCGCGCAGGGAATAAAAGCGAGCCTCGCCCGACTGGAAGAGGCTGTCCTTGTTGCCATCATCGATGCGGCGGTGCAAATCAGCGGGAAGATGGCGACGGGCGATGTTGTCGCCGACAGCCCTGGTCCACCAGAGAAAAGACGTCGCCCATTCCGGTGCCGTCATGTCGTTGAATCGCTCCCGCCCGCTGAGGGCAATGGCGCTGCGCATAGAATCGACGATGGCGAAGGAGCCGCCCGACGCCTTGTGATAGGCCATCCAGCCCAGAACCGGCGCGGAAGCCGCAACGATGAAAACCGACGCTGCAATCCATACGGGACGCAGCGAACGAAAAACCGCGAAACCAACGACCGCAACGATCGCAAAGACAAGAAAATACAGGAATACAGCCTTGGTCAGCACCAGCGCCGCAAGCGCCAGCCCGCAGCCGGCAGCCGCATGCCTGCTTTGCGACCGGAGAGCCACGACCGCCAGCCAGGCGATCAGCGCCGCCAACAACATCGCAAGATAGTCGGACATGATGGAATAACGAATCGCCTGAACCTGGATGTTCAGCGCAATGGCCCCGGCCCCCACCAAGCCCACGATCCAGTTGCCGCTGAGTAGGAACGCCGTCCTTCCAGCTGCCAATGCGGTCAATGCGACCAGCAAGACGTTCAACCATTGCAGGGATCGGTACGGCCGGGTATCGCAGGCCGGCGGCTTGCCTAGCCAGCAAGCTGGGGAGACACCGCGAAGCGTGGGATCGACAGCCATCACCGCGGCGACGAGAAGCGGCAACCCCGGCTCGCGGAAAAAGCTGGGTGCCGGCCTCCCCTCACCGAAAGACAGACCATAAACGCCATGGTGCAGCATGCCGTATGCGTACGCCAGATAATCGTTCTCGTCGGAGACGGGCGTCCAGTTTTTGGTCCGCATGCCCTGAATGGCAAGCACGGCAGCAAAAATTGCGATGGCGCAAAAGACGATCCGCCGACGTCTGCGCTGCTCGGCGCCAAGCGGCACCGACGGCACAAAAACGTAGCGCTTGGACGCGGTGAAATTAATGATGAGCGCTGCAGCGGAAGCCGCCAACACTGCGGCGAAAGGATACCGTGCCAGGAAGCTGCTGTTGATGACGAGCAGCGTGTAAAGCGCCAGATTTACCCCGGCCCCCACCGCATTCACACTCAGGTATCGGAACCATTGCCGCGGCGCCGATCCCAAATGCGCGCCGACGAATGTGAGTCTCCGGTTGATTTGCCAGGTTACCGTGGCCGCAAGGGTAAACGAGACGAAGCGCGTCGGAACCGGCGGGGCCTCAAACAAGCTCACCAACGCCTGCACGAGGCCGGCATCGACCACGAACCCGATCGCCCCCGCCGCGCAAAACCGCACGAAAGTACTTTTGGATCCCAAGGTTCTCAGGGCAGACGCGATCATTTTCCGGACGTGCGCGGGATGGACAGGTACATCAGCCTCTTCATTTCACGGCGTCCTCGACTGACCGTGTCCAGTATGAACCCGCACATCAGGCTCAGAACAGCAAGAGTCATCGTGGATGCAGCCAACACCGCCGTCGGCAACCGCGGCACCAGTCCGGTTTCAACGAAGGTGACAACGAGAGGAATACCCAGCGCCAGAGAGATCACGGCCAACGCGATCGCAATGACACCGAAAAACCCAAGGGGTCGCTCGGCCCGGAAGAAGCGAAGGATCGTCCACATGATCCGGAAACCGTCCCGCCATGTGCTCAATTTGCTCGCCGAGCCCTCGGGGCGGGCCGCGTAACGCACATCGACCTCGAATACCGGCAAACGCAGACTCAAGGCGTGGATCGCAAGCTCGACCTCGATCTCAAAACCCGATGCAATCCCCGGAAAGGACTTCACGAAGCGACGGGAAAACGCGCGGTAACCGGACAGAGCATCCTTGAAAACATCACCGAAAATCAGCCGCAACATAGCGGTCAGCAACCAGTTCCCCGCGCGATGCCCCCGGCGATAGGCCTCGGCCTGTGGGGCAAGACGCCTTGCGACGACCATGTCGCAGTTTTCACGGACCACTCCGGACACGAGCGCGGGAGAAGCCGACGCATCGTAGGTCGCGTCCCCATCGACCAGAATGTAAACATCCGCATCGATATCGGCGAACATCCGCCGAACGACATTGCCCTTGCCCTGTAGCAACTCGTTTCGCACGATCGCGCCTTCGGCGCGCGCTTGCTCGGCCGTGCCGTCGGTTGAATTGTTGTCGTAGACGTAGATTACGGCGCCAGGCAGATGTTCGCGAAATTTGCGAACACAGGCGCCCACGGTTTGGGCTTCATTGAAGCAAGGGATCAAAACCGCGACATTGTCGTAACGTGGGCTGGCGGGGGCCATGATCCAGTTGCCTTCTTTCGGCAATTTTTGCGCTCACGGATCAAACCACCCGACCTGTGAGGGCGGCAGCTTTCCAAGCCTTCACCATGCGCCAGTGGCCGCCGTCGCCTGACACGATATGCCAAGCCACCGCAGGGCCACAACGACCACAAAAATAATTCGCAACCTCGACGTCAGGCCTCGGCCGGCGCGCTACCGCGACGGGGGCGACGTACACGTTCACGATTGCGATCATCGGAATTGGCCGCCGCCGCCTGGGCAAGCTCGGCCGGCGTTTCGGGCCGACGTTCAGCCACCGGCGGGGGCGCCGCTTCCTGCGGTTCGACCGCCGCCCCGTTGCCGTTTCCACCGGCATGCGCAACCGGCTGGGGCTGGGCCTGAGGCTGGGGCTGATCGCCGGGGAACGGCTGGCCGTCCTGTCCTTCGACCCCTTCGCCTTCGAAACCATCGCCGCCGAAACCGTCCATCGGACGGGGGCGCATCTGCTGGCCGCTGGCAAGCATGATGCGGAAATAGTGCTCGGCGTGCTGGAAGAAGTTTTCCGCCATCACGCGATCGCCCGAGGACGACGCATCGCGAGCCAGCGCGAGATACTTCTCGTAGACCTGATTCGCGGTGCCGCGAACCTTGCCTTCCGGGCCGCTCGAATCGAACGTCTGGTTTCTATTGTTGTTGTGCGGTGGCCGGTTGTTGTTGCGGCCAGGGCGATTACGCGATCGCTTACCGTTCGGTACCTGTCTCATGCGTTTTCTATCGCAGTTATGTGGGAGCCGGTCCCCAGGTACGCCTTCGAAGAAACCGGTGCCGCAGCCTTAAACCGCTGCCCGCCGATGAAGGGGAGTATCCTTGAGGGATAAGAGCAGCGCACTCCCGTGCACGCTCTGCAAAGGCAAACTAGACGGGAATGCCACCTTTTCCAACAGTTTTTTTCGTTTGCCTTAAAGCACGGTTAAAGCCCTCGCGACGGCCCCAGACAACGCGCTCGCGGCCCGCGAGATCGCGTTGCGAACCGGTCTCGCCGAGGCCCGCGATATCCAGAAATTGCAGGACATTTTCGGCCTGCCCCGCGCCGCATTCGAAGGCCGCGAGACCGCCCCAGGCCAGCAAACCATCGAGCTGCGGCATGATCGCACGATAGGCGGCGAGCCCATCAGGGCCCGCGAACAGGGCAGCCTCGGGGTCATGCTCGCGCACCTCGATGTCGAGGGTGTCGCGGTCGCCTTCGGCGATATAGGGCGGATTCGACACGATGATGTCGAAAGGACCGACAACGCCCAGGCCCCAGTCGCCGACGCGAAAACCGGCGCGGGAATCGAGCCCGAGACGCCGCGCATTTTCCCGCGCCGTCGCCACGGCGCCGGGGGCCGCGTCGATGCCGATGCCATGGGCATTGGGCAATTCCGACAGGAGCGCCAGCAGAATGCAGCCCGAACCGGTACCGAGATCGAGGACAGAGATTTCCGCGTCACGATCGACAACCGCCGCCAGTGCCACTTCAACCAGGGTTTCCGTTTCCGGGCGTGGCACAAGCGTGTCGGGGGATAGCAAGAAATCGAGGCTCCAGAATTCGCGGCACCCCGTGATGCGGGCGAAAGGCTCATGGGCCGCGCGGCGGCGCGCGGCGACAAGGACCCGCTCTGCATCTGTCCCGGAGACCTCCATCTCCGGCTCCGCCACGAGACGCTCGCGGCCAAGGCCGAGGATGGCGCAGACCAGGGCCGTGGCCTCGCCCCGCGGCCCCTCGATCCCTGCAGCGGCGATCAGGCGCGCGGCCTCATTGACCAGCGCGGCAAGGGCAACGGGGCCGGTGTTCATCATCAGCCTATTCGATGGCGGCAAGTCGCGCCGCCTGGTCGCGGGAAATCAGCGCGTCGATGACCTCGTCGAGGGCTTCGCCTTCCATCACGCGGTCGAGCTTGTGAAGGGTCAGGCCGATGCGATGATCAGTCACCCGCCCCTGGGGGAAGTTATAGGTGCGGATACGCTCCGAGCGGTCACCGGAGCCGACCTGCGAACGCCGGTTGGCGGCGCGTACCGCGTCCTGCTCTTCGCGCTTTTTTTCATAGAGGCGCGCACGCAGGATCTTCATCGCCTTGGCCTTGTTCTTGTGCTGGGATTTTTCGTCCTGCTGGGACACGACGACGCCGGTCGGAATATGGGTGATGCGCACCGCCGAGTCGGTCGTATTGACCGACTGGCCGCCGGGTCCGGAAGCCCGGAAGACGTCGATGCGCAGGTCCTTTTCGTTGATCTCGATATCCACTTCCTCGGCTTCGGGCAGCACCGCGACCGTCGCCGCCGAGGTATGGATGCGACCCTGGGCCTCGGTTTCGGGCACACGCTGGACGCGATGGACGCCCGATTCGAACTTGAGACGGGCAAACACCGCGGCGCCCGAGATACTGGCAGTCGCTTCCTTGTAGCCGCCCTTGTCGGCGTGGGAGAGCTCCATCACCTCGAAGCGCCAGCGGTGCAGTTCTGCGTAACGCTGGTACATGCGGAACAGGTCGGCCGCAAAAAGCGCTGCTTCCTCGCCGCCGGTGCCCGCGCGCACCTCGAGAATCGCGTTCTTTTCGTCCGCCTCGTCCTTGGGCAGAAGACCGACCTGAATGGCATTTTCGAGATCGGGCAGACGGGCTTCCAGAGACTCCAGGTCCTCTTCCGCCATCGCCTTGACGTCGGCATCTTCGGACGGGCTGTCGATCATCGCCCGCAGGGCCGCGATTTCCGCGCAGGACTTGTTCCATTCCTGGATGGCCGCGACGATGTCGGAAAGGTCGGAATACTCCTTCTGCAACTTGCGCCGTTCGTCGTTCCCGAGATCGCCCGCCGATACCAGGCGGTCGCCCACCGTCGCGTGTCGCGCCACGACCTGGTCGAGCTTTTCGCGGATCGACTCGAGCGACCCGACATTGCCACGCTGTTCCACACTCACGTTACGTTCTCCAGGGTTGCAATCATTTTTCGCCGTCCCGGCCTGCCTTGCGGCCAAGCCCGAACAGGCGCTGTATAAGTCCCGCTTCAGCGGGGCGCCCGGCCTTTTCGGCGGCAGGCGTTTCCGCCGCGATTTCCCGCAGCGCGCGCGACGGCGCATGCAGCAGCCGGTTGACGAGAAGGCGCGTCGCCTCGTCGGCGGTGACGCCCGGCTGCTCGAGCAGAAGCTGTTCGCGCACCTCTTCGAAATGGCGACGCAGTTCGGCGACCACGGGTGCCGCCTGCCTGCCGCTGTCGGCGGCGACGAACCGGCCGACCTCTTCCTCGACGATGGCGCGGGCCTCGGCCGCGGCCTGGCCGCGTTTTTCCTGTCCGGTCAGGGCAATGCGCTCAAGATCGTGCAGGTCGAACAGATAGGCGTCATCGAGGTTGCGTACGGCTTTTTCCACATCGGGCGGCACCGCGGCATCGAGCACGAACATGGGCCGGTAACGGCGGGCCTTCAAGGCGGCCGAAACGTCAGCGGCGAGGACCGCCGGACGGCTGGCGCCGAGGCCGGTCAGCACGATATCGAAATCGCCGAGGCCCGCAGCCACCGCATCCATGCCCAAGCGATGGGCGCCGAACCTCGCCGCCAGCGCATCGCCGCGCGGGGCCAGTGGGTCGGCGACGGTGATTTGCGCAAGCCCCTCGGCCTTGAGCCGTTCGATCACGGTGACGCCGATTTCGGCGCCTCCGATCATCAGCGCATGGGCGGAATCGAAACGGCCCAGCACCTCGCGCGCCACCTGGGCTGCGGCGGAAACGATCGAAACGGCGCTTTCCCCGATTGTAGTCTCGCTGCGCGCCCGCTTGGCGGCGGCAAGCGCCGCATCGAGGACACGGTGAAGCCCCGGGCCAATGGCGCCAAGTTCCGCCGCACGGCGATGGGCTTCCTTGACCTGGCCCAGCACTTCCGGTTCGCCCACGACCTGGCTTTCGAGCGACGCGGCAATGGCGAAAAGATGCTGCAGCGCATCGACGCCCTTGAGCGTCAGAAACGCGCCCTCGATACGGGCATCGCTGATGCCGGCACTTTCGGCGAGAAGGCCGCGCACACGCGCGGCAACCGCATCCGCGTCATCGGCAAGTGCCGCAACCATGACCCGGTCGCAGGTACACAGCACCATGGATTCCCCGGCCCCCACCGCGCGCAGTCGCTCGTAAAAGGCGGGCAACGCCCTGTCCTCGACGAACAGCGTATCGCGCAGTTCCTGTCCCGCCGTGCGGTGATTGGCACCGGTGATAAAGACGCGCGCCTCGATCGGCGCGACGGGCCGCGGCGTTTCGTCTGTGCGATCCGGGGGCATCGGCCCTTCCCTTCCCGGCCGCTAACGGTGCCGGGCGAGATGGGCGGCGATCTCGCCGAGCGGTACGGTCGTCTGTTCACCCGAAGCCATATCGCGGATCGTGGCAACGCCCTTGGCGATCTCGTCTTCGCCGAGGATGATGGCGCAGACGGCATCGAGCTTGTTGGCCCGCTTCATGCGGCGCGACAGGTTTCCCGAGAAGCCGAGATCGATGGAAAAGCCCGCCTGGCGAAGATCAAAGGTAAGCTTCAACGCCGCCGCTTCCGCCGCACCGCCTATGGGAATGACGGCGATGGGCCGCACCGGGGCCTGGGTACCCTCGGCCAGCATGGCCAGGCGTTCGACGCCTGCCGCCCAGCCGACACCCGCCGTCGCCGGGCCGCCCATGGTTTCGATCAGGCCGTCGTAGCGACCACCCGCCAGAACCGTGCCCTGCGCACCGAGCGCGTCGGTCGTGAATTCGAAAGCCGTATGGCAGTAGTAATCAAGCCCGCGCACGAGCCGCGGATTGAGCTCGTAACGGATGCCGAGCGCATCGAGTCCGTCGGTCACGCGAGCGAAAAAATCGCGCGCCGCTTCGGTCAGGTAATCACCGAAGGCGGGCGCGTCGGCGACAATGCGCTTGTCGCCTTCGTCCTTGGAATCGAGAACACGCAGCGGGTTGCGATTGAGCCGTTCGCGACTGTCTTCGGACAGGCTGTCAACATGGCCGCTCAGGTACTTCACCAGGACGTCGCGGTAGGCGACGCGGCTTTCCACATCGCCCAGAGTATTCAGTTCCAGCTTGCAGCGGCCGAGAATGCCGAGCGAATCGAGAATATGCGCGCCGAGCGCGATCACCTCGATATCGCCAAGCGGTGCGGCAACGCCCAGAAGCTCGACGCCGATCTGGTGGAACTGGCGCAGTCGGCCTTTCTGCGGGCGCTCGTGGCGAAACATCGGGCCGTAGTAGAAAAACTTGAGCGGCAGGTTCTGGCCGAGGCCGCCGGAGATCACGGCGCGCGCGATGCCCGCGGTACCTTCCGGACGAAGCGTGATCAGGTCGCCCGAGCGGTCTTCGAAGGTGTACATCTCCTTGGTGACGACGTCGGAGGTATCGCCCAGGGTGCGCTTGAAGACCTCGGTGAATTCGAAGATCGGCGTCGCCACCTCTTCATAACCGTAACGCGCCGCAAGGCCGCGCGCCGTGTCGGCGATATGACGGTGCTTGCGCCCTTCATCGGGCAGGAGATCATGGGTGCCGCGAACCGGCTGAAGCGATGCCACTGGAACTTTCCCCCGGGCTAATGGGCGCCTGCCGGGCGCTTGATCCCGGCGTCGGCCTCTTGGTCTTTTGCCGCGGCTTCGATGGCCGCGGCCCTTTTTTCGACAAGCTCGACGATATGATCGACCATGGCGTCTTCGCTCACCTTATGGTCGGGCGCGCCCGCCATGTAGACCATGTGGTTGCGATTGCCGCCGCCGGTGATGCCAATGTCGGTTTCCTTTGCCTCGCCCGGGCCGTTGACGACGCAGCCGATGATCGACAGCGTGATCGGCGTGGTGACATGGGCGAGCCGCTCTTCCAGTTTCGCCACCGTGTCGATGACCTGGAACTGCTGGCGGGCGCAGGACGGGCAGGCGATGATATTGACGCCCCGGTGACGCAGGTTGAGGGCCTTGAGGATCTCGAATCCCGCATGGACCTCTTCCACCGGGTCGGCGGAAAGCGAGACACGAATGGTGTCGCCGATCCCCGCCCACAGTAGCGATCCCATGCCGATGGCCGATTTCACCGTGCCCGTGCGAAGCCCACCCGCCTCGGTAATGCCGAGGTGCAGCGGGTAGTCGCAGACGTCAGCCAGCTGCTGGTAAGCGGCGACGGCCAGAAAGACGTCGGATGCCTTGACCGAGACCTTGAATTCGAAAAAGTCGTTGTCCTCCAGGATCCGCATGTGGGCCTGGGCGCTTTCGACCAGCGCTTCGGGGCAGGGCTCGCCGTATTTTTCCTGAAGGTGCTTTTCGAGCGAGCCCGCGTTGACGCCGATGCGGATCGAGCAGCCATGATCGCGCGCGGCCTTGATCACCTCGCGCACGCGCTCGGCCGAGCCGATGTTGCCCGGATTGATGCGCAGGCAGGCCGCCCCTGCCTCCGCCGCCTCGATGGCGCGGCGGTAATGGAAATGGATGTCGGCGACGATGGGAACATGGACCTCGCGGATGATGTCCTTCAGTGCCCGGCTCGACTCCTCGTCCGGACAGGAAATGCGGACAATGTCCGCACCGGCCGCCTCAAGACGATGGACCTGCTCGATGGTCGCCTTGACGTCGGTGGTCAGCGTATTGGTCATCGACTGCACCGAAATCGGCGCATCGCCACCCACGGCAACGGACCCGACATGGATCTGTCGGCTCTTGCGGCGGATGATCTCGCGATAGGGGCGATGGCTCATGCTTGGTCCCTGAAAATCAACAAATTCGCGGCGCTTCGAAGCCCCGACAAGGCTAGCGACCGGCCGCGGTTCCCGCCTTCAGGCGTTCGGGGTCGAGCGCCACGTCGCGGCGCACCGCGCCGAAGGGGCCGATCGCAGGCACGACCTTTCCGTCGACCGCGATTTCGATGGCGCCGGCATTGCCGGTCATCAGCGTCAGACCCTTCTCGTCGGGAACCTTGTAGGTGTCGCCGGTGCGGAAGATCCGCATGACGACGACGCGGCCACCCTGTCCTCGGATCTGTACCCAGCTGTCCCCCTTGGCCCTGATCTCGATCGCAGCCGATGCGGACGCCGTCTGGGGCGCACTCGCTGCGGGCGCAGGCGCGGCCGGGGCCGCGGCTACAGGTGCCGGGGTGGGCGCCGGGGTGGGCGCGGATACGACAGGCGCTGGAGCAGCGGGCGGTGCAGCAGCCGGAGCAGGCGCTGGTGCGGCAGGTGCCGCGGCAACGGCTGCGGGCGGCGTGGCCGGTGCGGCGGGCGCCGGTTGAGCGGCCGGCGCCGGAGACGGCGCAGCGGCCGGTGCAGCAGCCGGCGCGGTAGCTGGCGCTGCGGACTGGGCGGCGGGTGCGGGGGACGGCGCCGCCTCCTTCATCTTCTTATCGGCATCGGCCACCACCGGTGCGGGCGTGGCAGCGTCCGGCCTGGCGGCGGTTGTAGCCGGCGCATCCGGGCCCATGCTCTGGGGCACCTGCGGCACAAGATCGGCAAGCTCCATGTCGCGCGATGACAGGTAATACCAGCCACCATAGGCGACCAACGCCAGCACGAGCGATACGAACAGCAGCGCGCCGCGCGGAATGCGGCTTTCGGATACGGGCTCGGGGAAGTTGAGGGTTGCCTTCTGGGCATCGCCGTCGCGTTCGCCCTTGAACAGGCGCACGGCCTCGTCACCGTCGAGGCCGAGGAAATTGGCGTAGCTGCGCACGAAACCGATGGCATAGGTGGGGCCCGGCAAATGGGACAGATCGCCCGCTTCGATCGCCACGAGATACTGTTCGCGAATACGCAGGTGCGATGCGATATCCGCAAGCTCGATGCCGCGCGCCTCGCGCATGTGCGCCAGCACATCGCCGACCCGGGCCTCGCCCTGGGCCACGGCGGCGAAATCGCCGTCGCCGCTCGCCGTTTCCGGCAGCACCTTACGCTTGGAGGGTTCGTCGGCCATCGCCATCCTCAATTCAGGTCCGCGCCCGGCCGGCAATGCCGCAGCGGCCGAAAACGCGGAATTTCCCACAGAAAAACAGGGATTTGTTATCGCATATCTTGGCCCGGGCGCAATCGCCAAGTGCCGAAACCACGGGTTTCCGCCGCCTCAGACCGGGATTTCATGGTCCCGGGCAAAGGCCCGAAGCCGGTCGCGCAGGCTGTGGTCGGAACTGTCGAGCACGGTCTTGAGGTAATCGGCGAGCGGCCTGAGGCGCAAGGCGCGAACCATGGCCTTGACCGGACCGACGGAACTCGCCGTCATCGACAGTGCCCTTACCCCCAACCCGGTCAAGGCCATGGCTTCAAGCGGACGACCCGCCATTTCGCCGCACACCGACACCGGTACGCCCGCCTTGTCGGCTTCGCGCACGAGATCGCGAACGACCCGCAGCACGATGGGCGAGAGCGAATCGTAACGATCGGCCAGGCGCGGATTGCCACGGTCAGAGGCAAAAAGGAACTGGATCAGGTCGTTGGACCCGATCGACAGGAAATCGGCACGGGCCAGAAGTGCCGGCAATTGCCAGAGCAGCGACGGTACCTCGACCATGGCGCCGACCTTGAGCTCGCGCGGCAGCTTGCCTCCGGCTTTTTCCTCGCGGACAAGCTCGAGATCGAGAATGGCGCGGGCACGGGAAAATTCCTCCACCTCGGAAATCATCGGGAACATCACCGCCAGCGGGCGACCGTTGGCGGCCCGCACCAGGGCGCGCATCTGCTGGCGCAACATCGCAGGACGATCCAGCGTCATGCGCATGGCGCGCCAGCCGAGCGCGGGGTTCTCGCCGGGCTCGCTCGCGAAATAGGGTAAGGCCTTGTCGCCGCCGACATCGAGGGTACGGAAGATCACCGGCTTGCCCTCGGCCTGATCGAGGATATTTCGATAAAGCGCCGTCTGTGCAGCGACATCGGGATAGGTTGCGCGCACCATGAAGGGGATTTCGGTGCGGAACAGGCCAATGCCATCGGCCCCCGTTGCATGCAGTTGCGGCACGTCCAGCTCAAGACCCGCATTGATGTTGAGCGACACCGCAGCGCCGTCCTGGGTAACCGACGGCGCATCGCGCAGCTGGGCGAATACCTCGCGCCGCGCCGCGCGCACCCGAAGATTGTCGTGGAAGGACTGCACCGCGTCGTCGGATGGACGCACGAAAATCTGGGCGTTATCGCCATCCACGATCACGATATCGCCGTTGCGCAGGCGGGTCAGCAGACCCTTGACCTGGGCGATTACGGGAATGTCGAGGGCACGGGCGACAATGGACACGTGGGCGGTGGCCGACCCCTCTTCCATCACCAGCGCCCGCAGCTTCTTGGGGTCGTAGTCGAGAAGTTCGGCCGGCCCCATGACGCGGCACACCAGAATGGCATCGTCGGGCAATTCGGCACGCGCGCCCGCGTCCGCGCCGGTCAGCTGCAGCAGAACGCGCACGGCAAGGTCTTCGAGATCGGCCAGTCTTTCGCGCAAGTAAGGATCGGTGATCTGGGCCATGCGCAGACGCGTGTTTTCGCGAACCTGCTGGACGCCCGCCTCCGCGGTCAGGCCCGACGCAATGGCATCCCTGATGCGGTTGAGCCAGCCCGCGTCGGCGGCAAACATGCGATAGGTTTCAAGAACGTCGCGGTGCTCGCCCTGCTGGGCCAGTTCGCGCGCACCGAACATGCGGTCGAGGTTGCGGTGCACTTCGGCCAGAGCTTCATCGAGGCGGCGAAGCTCGGTTTCCGGATCCTCGGCGACGAGTTGGCGGATGGCAACGTCCGAACGGTGGATGATCGCCTTGCCGAGCGCGACACCACCGTTGGCCTGGACACCGTCGAGACGCACAGGCAGCACCGCGTTGCCTTCCGTGGGCACCGTTTCTTCCGGGCTGACAAGGCCGCTGCCGCCGACGAGTTCCGCCAGCACCATGGCGACGGTTTCCATCGCCTCGACTTCTTCATCGTCATAATTGCGCTGGGTACGGTTCTGCACGACGACGACGCCGACCACGTGGCCCTGGCGCAGCATCGGCACGCCCATGAAGGAGTGGTAAGGGTCTTCGCCCGTTTCCGGGCGATAGACGAAGGCCGGATGGGATTGCGCGTCGGCCAGCGCCAGCGGCTGGGCGCGCGCGGCAACCTCGCCGACGAGGCCTTCGCCGACGCGCAGGCGCGTGTTGTGCACCGCTTCGGGGTTGAGGCCTTCGGTGGCGAACAGTTCGAGCACTTCGCCCGCGCGCTGAACGTAGATCGAGCAAACCTCGGCCACCATGTCGGAAGCAATGACGCGGACGATCTGGTCCAGCTTGGGCTGGGCCTCCGCTTCGCTTGCCATGACATCCCGGATTCGTCGCAGCAACCGGCGCGGCCCCACAACGGGTGGGACGGGCTGCATTACTCAGCTGCCTCTGACCGGTACCGCACCATCAGCGCGGCAACCGCCTGATCGACGATCTCGGCGATGATATCGGCGCAGGGCTGCTCGCGCGTAACCATCCCGACGCTCTGACCGGCCATCACGGAACCGTTTTCGACGTCGCCATCGATGACCGCGCGACGCAACGCGCCGGCCCAGAAGTGCTCGATCTCAAGCTGGGCGGACTTCTGGTCCATCTTTCCGTCACGGTACTGGGCAATCACTTCCTGCTGGCGTTCGAGGAAACGCTCGGTCGCCTTGTTGGCAAGAGCGCGCACCGGAATGACGGGAAAACGCGGGTCCAGCTGAATGGAGGGAATTGCATCACGTGCGTTGGCGCGAATGAAAGCGTGTTTGAAGTTGGGATGGGCAATCGATTCGGTGGCACAGACGAAGTGGGTCCCCATCTGTACGCCGGACGCGCCCATTTCCAGATAGCCCACCACCGCCTCGCCGCGGCCGATGCCCCCGGCAACGAATACCGGTACTTCCGGAAGTGCCGGCAGGATTTCCTGCGCCAGCACCGAGGTCGAAACCGGGCCGATATGCCCGCCCGCCTCGTTGCCTTCGATGATGATGGCATCGACGCCCATCCGCGCGAGCCGTTTGGCGAAAGGAAGCGCCGGCGAGAAGCACAGCACCTTCATGCCCGCATCCTTGAGATGCGAGATGGTCGCGGAGGCGGGCAGGCCGCCCGCCAGAACGACATGGCCGACGCCCGCCCCGATGCAGACGTCCGACAGTTTCGCCAGTTCCGGATGCATGGTGATCAGGTTGACGCCGAAGGGCTTCTTCGTCAGCGCGCGTGTGGCGGCGATTTCCTTCGCCAGCAGATCCGGCGACATGGAGCCGCAGGCGATGACGCCGAAGCCACCGCCGTTCGAAATGGCGGCAACGAGGTTGTGTTCGGACACCCACGACATGGCGCCGCCCATGATGGCGTATTCGACACCGAGAAAGTCCCTGCCCCGTTGCCAGAGCTGGTTCAATCTCGCTTTCGCCGCCGCCCTGTCCATGGCGTTAGGCCGAATCGAGTCCGTAAGCCGAGTGCAGGGCGCGCAGCGCCAGCTCCGTGTATTCCTCGGCGATGAGAACGGAAATCTTGATCTCGGAGGTCGAGATCACCTGGATGTTGATGCCCTTGGCGGCCATGGTTTCGAACATGGTCTTGGCGACGCCCGCGTGGCTGCGCATGCCGACGCCGATCACCGAGACCTTGACCACGTTGGAATCGGGCACGAGCGCCGCATAGCCGAGCTCGCCCTTCAGCGATTCGACGACTTTCAGCGCCGCCTTGAGATCACCCTTGGTCACCGTGAAGGTGATGTCGGTGGCCTTGCCGTCCTCGGACACGTTCTGGACGATCATGTCCACGTTGACCTCGGCGTCCGACAGCGGCCCGAAAAGCTTGGCCGCGATGCCCGGCTTGTCCGCCACGCGCACCAGCGTGATCTTGGCTTCGTCACGCGAATAGGTAATGCCGCTGACCAGTTCCTGTTCCACGATCTCATCCTCATTGACGCAAAGAGTGCCCGGCTCGTTACTGAAGCTGGAGAGCACCTGCAGGCGTACATTATACTTCATCGCGAGCTCGACCGAGCGGGTATGCAGAACCTTGGCGCCAAGCGACGCCATTTCGAGCATCTCTTCGTAGGTGATTTTATCCAGCTTGCGGGCCTTGGCAACGATACGCGGGTCCGACGTATAGACGCCGTCGACGTCCGTATAGATGTCACAGCGCTCCGCCTTCAGCGCCGCGGCGACTGCGACGGCGGAAGTGTCGGAACCGCCCCGCCCAAGGGTGGAAACGCGGTTGCCCGGCGCCAGGCCCTGGAAGCCGGCGATAACCTGGACCTCGCCCTTGGACAGGCCCTTCATCAGTTCATCGGTAGCGATATCGTCGATACGCGCGCGGCCGTGCGAACCATCGGTCCTGATCGGCAGTTGCCAGCCGAGCCACGAGCGTGCCGGTATGCCGATGTTGTTGAGCGCAAGCGCGAGAAGACCCGTCGTCACCTGTTCGCCGGTGGACACCACGGTATCGTATTCGCGTGGATCATAATCGGCGTGCGCATCGCGCACCCAGGCGACGAGCTGGTTGGTAACGCCCGCCATCGCGGATACGACGACGGCGACCTGGTTGCCGGCGCGCACGGTCGCTGCGACGCGATCCGCCACCGCGCGAATGCGATTGAGGTCCGCGACCGAAGTGCCGCCGAATTTCTGAACAATAAGAGCCATGTGCTGCTTTCCCGCGATCTCCGGGGGGGCGTCCAGCACCGGCCGAACGCGCAAAAAGGCGCGGAAAAGCGCGGCTTGCCCCCGAAAAGGCGCCAATTCATACTCTGGAACCGGGGTCCAAGCAAGCCAAAGGCCCCTAAAACGCGTATCATCCCCTTGAAATGGCACCTTCTTCCCAGAATCCGAGCAATCCCGCCCCCGGCCGGGACCCCGCCAGCACCGTCGATGCCGCCGAGATCGCCCGCTTCGAGGCGATGGCCGCCGAATGGTGGGACCCCGACGGCCGCTTCCGCCCGCTCCACCGGTTCAACCCGGAACGGGTCCGTTTCGTGCGCGACCATGCCCTTGCCCGCTTTGGGCGCGACAGCGGACAGGCCCAACCGCTTTCGGGCCTCAGCCTCATCGATATCGGAACGGGCGGCGGGTTGATGGCTGAACCGATGGCGCGGCTCGGCGCCGCCGTCACCGCCATCGATCCGTCGGAAAAGAACATCGGCATCGCCCGCACCCATGCGGGGCAGATGGGACTGGATATCGATTACCGGGCGACGACGGCGGAAGCGCTGGCCGAACAGGGGCTGCGTTTCGACATCGTCCTGGCGATGGAAGTCGTCGAGCATGTCGCCGATGTCGGGGTGTTTCTCGATGCCATAGCGGCACTGGCGAAGCCGGGCGGCCTCGTGGTGCTGGCCACGCTCAACCGCACGTTCCGCTCTTATGCGCTCGCCATCATCGGCGCCGAATACGTCATGCGCTGGCTGCCCGTGGGAACGCACGACTGGAACAAGTTCATTCCGCCCGAAGAACTGTCCGGGCTTCTGTCCGCGCGCGGACTCACGCCCGCGGGCACCGCCGGCATGATCTACAACCCGATCAGCGGTCGCTGGCGGCTTGGTACCGATACCGGCGTGAATTACCTGATTGCAGCGGAAAAGCCCTAGGCGCCCAGGCGCTCGGCCAGCGCCGCCGACAGTGCATCGGTCAGCTTTTCGTTATGACCCATGGCCTGCCACTGGGTCACTTCCAGGGTGCGCTCGACCAGCGCGACGAGGCGCTTGAAATTGTTCTCGAGCTGCATTTCCTCGACCTCGTTGATGAAGTAAGTGACCGTCACCTTGCCGTCGGCGACGTCCGCCTGCGGCTGGTTGGCCGAATAGATGTTCGGCGTGCAGGTCAGCAGATGCTCGTCGCCCGAGAACGGAATGACGATCGACAGCGCCTTGAATTTTCCCGCGTCTTCCGGACGGGCGCCGATCGCTTCGAGCTCGTCGGGCTTGAGCGCGCGCTCAGCCTGGAAATAGGCATCATCCACATGCAGCGTGGTCTGGGGCACGGCGAAGCGGTCACGCAAATCGCGCAGCACGGCATTTCGACCCTTCGCCCTGATGTCGTCGGGCGAAATTTCCGACAGCGCCTTCAGCGCAGCATCGCGCCGGCCGCCAAGATAGGCCTCGAGATTGTCACCAGAAAAAAGATAAGCCCCGACAAGAAACATTCACGCGTCCGTTTCGGGCAGTTTGGGCAGAGGCAGAACCGGCACGCCCTCGTCGGCCAGCTCCTTGGCGTCCGAAAGCGTGGCCTCGCCATAGATGCCGCGTTCTTCGGCCTCGCCGTAATGGATCTTGCGGGCTTCCTCGGCAAAACGCGGACCGACGTCCTCGCAGCTCGCCGCCACCTTGGCGTGGAGCTCGGCCACCGCATCGCGGAGCGCCTGGGCGCGAGCGCCCGCTGCCGTCGCTTCATCGACGGCGCGCGCGCGACCGCGGGAAATACGCGCCCCCGCGGGCACTTTCGTCACGGCCGTATCGCCACAGGACGGGCAGGACACCTTGCGCGCCTTGCGCTGCGCGCCGAAGGCGCGGGCATCCTTGAACCAGCCCTCGAAGGCGTGTCCCTGCGAACAGGAGAGGTTGAAAACGATCATGGCTGCCACCGATAGCGGGGAATTGGGCAGGGCGCAAGCGCCACCGGGACCAGAGATAGGCTGGCTTTGGCGATTTTCCAGAGGCTTAGTGAAATCGGCCCCGCCGACCCCGGCATATATAACTAAATATTTTTGTGTTTTATTTTGTTTTACAATTTTTTATCGTTCTTATATAAGAAATTACAAACTTGAAGTGGTTTTATCATGACCCCGGAACTTGCCGCCCGCATCGAATCCGCCCGCGCCGTTCTGGCCGAAGCCGCCAACGACTTCGCGCCGGCCGTGTTCGCCTGCTCGCTCGGCGCCGAGGACATGGTGCTGCTCGACCTGATCTCCCGCGACCGGCTCGCCGTCTCCTCCTTCATGCTCGATACCGGCCGACTGCACGACGAAACGCGGGAACTGCTCGCCCGCGCGCGCAAGCGCTACCGCCTCGCCATCGACGTCTACCAGCCCGACGACGAAGCGTTGCGCGATTTCCATCAATCCTGGACCGATGCCCAGATCTTCGAATCGGTGACCGCCCGCAAGGCCTGCTGCAATGCCCGCAAGGTGGTGCCGCTCAGGCGCGCCCTTTCGGGGCGGGGCAGCTGGATCACCGGCCTGCGCCGCGCCCAGTCGCCAACGCGCACAATGGTGCCGGAAAAAAGCTGGGACGGAGAGCACGGCTTGTTCAAGTTCAACCCGCTCGCTGCATGGTCGTCGGACGACGTCTGGGCCTATATCCGCGCCCGCGAGGTTCCCTACAACCCGCTGCATGATCAAGGCTATGCCTCGATCGGCTGCGCGCCCTGTACGCGCGCGCTCAAGCCCGGCGAGGACGAGCGCGCCGGGCGCTGGTGGTGGGAATCAGCCGACAGCCGCGAATGCGGCCTGCATCCGGGCTATTTCGACGCCAAGCGCCCGTGACCCCAGGCCCCCCACAAGCGATTTCAGTTCCGTTTACAGAAACCATGACCACATCCGACATACTTTCCGCATCCGGGCCCGCACCCGGGCACCTCGACCTGCTGGAGAGCGAGGGCATCTACATCCTGCGCGAAGCCGCCGCCCAGTTCGAACGGCCGGCGCTGCTGTTTTCGGGCGGCAAGGATTCCGCCGTCGTGCTGCACCTTGCCGTGAAGGCCTTTCGGCCCGGCCGCATGCCGTTCACGCTGCTGCATGTCGATACCGGCCACAATTACCCCGAAGTGATCGCCTACCGCGACGAGGCCGCCGCGGCCGCGGGTGCGCGGCTGGTCGTGCGCTCCGTCGAAGACTCGATCCGCCAGGGCCGCGTCGTGCTGCGCGATCCAAACGAAAGCCGCAACGCCCACCAGTCGATCACCCTTCTCGACGCGATCGAGGAATTCCGGTTCGACGCCTGCATCGGCGGGGCACGCCGCGACGAGGAAAAGGCCCGCGCCAAGGAGCGCGTGTTTTCCTTCCGCGATGCCTTCGGCGGCTGGGATCCGCGCCGCCAGCGCCCGGAGCTCTGGGATCTCTATTGCGGGCGCATCGCGCCGGGCGAGAACATGCGGGTGTTCCCGATCAGCGACTGGACCGAAGCCGACGTCTGGCGCTACATCGCCCGCGAAGAGATCGCCCTGCCCTCGCTCTATTTCGCCCACCAGCGCGAAGTCGTGGAGCGCGGCAACCGCCTGATCCCCGCACACCCGCTGGTACCGCTGCGCGCAAACGAGATGCCGGTCCTGCGCAGCGTGCGCTTCCGCACGGTGGGCGACATCACCTGCACATGCCCGGTGCCGTCCACGGCGCGCACGGCGGCGGATATCCTGATCGAAACCCTTGCCGCCGAAACGTCCGAACGCGGGGCGACGCGGCTCGACGATGCCGTTTCCGAAGCGGCGATGGAACGGCGCAAGCTCGCCGGTTATTTCTGAGGCTTTGAACATGTCCGAACACGGAAGCGAAGGGCGCGACCTGTTGCGCCTGACGACCGCAGGCAGCGTCGACGACGGCAAGTCGACGCTGATCGGCCGCATTCTTGCCGACGCCGGCGCCCTGACCGAGGACCAGCTGAGCGCGCTCGCGGCACAGGCCGTGCGCGACGGACAGGAGCAGATCGACCTTGCCCGCATTACCGACGGCCTGACGGCGGAGCGCGAACAGGGCATCACCATCGATGTCGCCTATCGCTATTTCGCGACGCCCCGGCGCAGCTTCATCCTTGCCGACGTGCCGGGGCATGAGCAGTACACGCGCAACATGGTGACGGGTGCCTCCAAGGCGACGGCGGCGCTGCTGCTGGTGGACGCACGTGCCGGCATGACCGCGCAGACCCGCCGCCATACATGCATCGCAGCATTGCTAGGCATCAGCGACGTCGTCTTCGCCATCAACAAGATGGACCTGGTCGACTGGTCGGAAGAGGCCTTCGTCCGCCTGAAGGGCGAAATCGAATCCTTTACCGAAAGGCTGCGCTTCGGCTCGCGCCGCTTCGTGCCGCTGTCGGCCAAGCGCGGCGACAACGTCGTGCGCGGCTCCGAACACATGGACTGGCATGAAGGGCCGCCGCTGCTGACCGTGCTGGAAGGCATCCCCGCCAGCGTCACCGCGGCCGACGGCCCCTTCCGCATGGCCGTGCAGATTGCCAACCGGCCGCAGGGCGCCTCCACCCATGATTTTCGCGGCTACATGGGCCGCATCGCCCAAGGCCGGCTCACCGTCGGCGACCGCGTCGTGATTGCCCCGGGTGGGCGCGAAAGCACGGTGACGGAAATCCTCACCCCACAGGGACCGGCAATTGCAGCGATGGCGGGCCAGTCGGTGACGGTGTCGCTCGCCGATGACATCGACGCGGGACGCGGCTTCATGCTGGCGGATGCCACATCACCACCGTCCGAGGCGCGCGAGGTGACGGCAGCGCTGTGCTGGCTCGACCCCGCGCCGCAGGATTCGCGCGCGCCCTACCTGATGCGCATCGGCACCCGCGAGGTCGCCGCCCGCGTCGCCTTGCCCGAGTCACACCTCGACATCCATACCCTCGCCCGCGGGCCGGGCGGCCAACCCCTTCGCGCCAACGACATCGGCGAAGCGCGCATCCGCCTCCAAGACGACATCGCCTACGACGCATACGCTGCCTGCAGGGCGACCGGGGCCTTCGTCATCATCGATTCGCGCACCAACGCCACGGTCGCGGCGGGCATGATCGAGCACCGGGTCTGAACCAAGGGATCAGCCGGGCGGCGCAAAGGCCCGGTCGTGACCGAGAGAGGGGATTTGCGAACGCACACGGGCGACCATGCCGAGATCGATTTCGGCAACGATGAACCCCGGTTCCTCGCCGCCATCGGCCAGAACCTCGCCCCACGGATCGACGATCAGGGAATGGCCGAAGGTCTTGCGGCCGCGCGGGTGGCTGCCGCACTGGGCGGGGGCGAAGACGAAGGCCCCGGTTTCGATGGCGCGCGCCCGCAACAGGGTGTGCCAATGTGCGCGGCCCGTGGTCAGGGTAAAGGCGGCGGGCACCGCGATGATGTCCGCCCCCGCATGGGCCAGCGCCCGGTAGAGATAGGGAAAGCGCACATCGTAGCAGATGGTGAGGCCCAGCTTCGCCCACGGCGTCGCCACGGTGACTGCTGCGGCGCCCGGACAGAAGGTCGCCGATTCGCGGTAGGTTTCCCCGCCCGGCAGTTCGACGTCGAACATGTGGATTTTGTCGTAGCGCGTGACGATGTCGCCAGCCGCATCTATGACGAAACTGCGGTTGGCGACGCGGCCCTGATCATCGGCCCCGGCGATGCCGAGCGAGCCGATCAGGAGCCAGACATCGAGTTCCTTCGCCAGCGCGCGAAAACGCGCCAGGGCAGGATGGGAAGCCTCGGGACGCGCCGCTTCGCGCACGCCCTGGCCGTCCGGCGCCATGAAAGCGACGTTCTCGGGAAAGCCGATCAGTTTCGCGCCCGCAGCCGCGGCCGCGCGGGCAAAGCCTTCGGCAGCAGCGATGTTGGCCGCCATGTCATCCTGGGCGCTGACCTGCACGCAGGCGATGCGAAGATTTCCCTCAGCCACTTGCCGACCCCGCGAGGCCGAGAAGCCCGTCGAGCTTGCCCGCAGCATCGAGCGCATGAATGTCGTCGCAGCCGCCGATCGGCCGGTCATCGACGAATATCTGCGGCACGGTGTAGCCGCCGCCGCGCTCGACCATTTCCCGGCGCAACGCCGGTGCGGTATCGACGTCGTGCTCGATGAAGCTGACGCCCTTGCGCGTCAGCAAGGCCTTTGCGCGGGCACAATAGCCGCACCACATGGAGGCATAGATTTCGATCTTCGGCATCTGCACTTGCGCCCCGGGCGCCCGGAATTGAAGCGCCACATATATAGGGTGCCGGACCCGCCCTGTCACCGTCTTGCGGTCAAACCGGGCGCACCACCCGGGCGAGGGTCAGGACATCGACCGCCGCGGCTCCAGCGGCCTTCAGGGCGCGCGCCGCTTCTACCGCCGTGGCGCCGGTGGTCAGGACATCGTCGATCAGCAGCACCCTGCGGCCTGCGAGCCTTTCCCGCTCCCGCTCCGTCACGGCGAAAGCCCCGCGCACGTTACGTGCCCGCCCGAGGCGCCCAAGCCCGCCCTGGGATGGCGTTGCCCGCACCCGCCGCAGCAACCCCGGGACACAGGGCTTGGCCGTGAGCCGCGCCAGCGCCAGCGCCAGAAGCGCCGCCTGGTTGTAGCGGCGGCTGAACAGCCGCCAGCGATGCAGCGGCACCGGTGCGATGAGGTCGCATTCATTTATCAACTCGGCACCCGCGCGTGCCAGCCAGCGCGCAAAAGCGGGGGCCGCATGGGTGCGGTCGGCGTGCTTGAAGCCGATGACGAGGCCGCGGCTTTCGTCGTCATAGACGAAGACCGCGCGGGCGCGATCAAAAGAGGGCGCACGCCTCAGGCAGGCGGCACACAGCGCGGCAGTCGCACCCTCGCCCAGTTCGAACGGGTAGCCGCAGCCATCGCAGAGCGGTTGGGACAGGAACCGGATCCCGGAAAAGCAACCGGCGCAGAGGGATGCCTCCCCTTCCGCGATCGCGCCGCAAGAGAGGCACTGGGGTGGCAAAACAAGGTCGAGGGTCCCCGCCGCCAGACGGCGGACCCGGCTGCCAAGGTCGAAATGCGGCCTGCCTTCGCTGATCACGGACCCAATTGGAGGCAATGTTCAACCCCTTGTCAAACAAGGGAAACCTGATCACTGGCGGCGACCGCAGCCGGCGCCACATTAGCGTGATCTTAATACTTACATTCAATTATGCCTTTAGTGCCATTTCTGCTCAGCCGGTTATGAAGCGGCTGCCTTTTTACTCTCCTGAAATCTGGGTAAAGCTGCATGTCCAACGAAAGTACGATCAGATTGGGGCTTCTTGCGCCGCTGAGCGGCCTTGTCGGCCTCTACGGTGAAGAGATCTGCAACGCGGCGAAAATCGCCACCGCGGCAATCAACGACCGCGGCGGCGTATTGGGGAAACGTCTCGAGCTTGTGATCGAAGACGACGGCAGTCTCCCCGACACGGCTGTGCCCGCAGGCATCCGGCTGGTGAAGGATCACGGGTGCCACGCCATCATCGGCAACCTGCTGTCCAATTCACGAATTTCCGTCAGCGACCTGGTCGCCGAACGCTTCCGCATCCCGCAGCTCAATTTCTCCTTTTATGAAGGCAGCATCCAGAGCCGCTACTTCTTCCACTTCGCCGCCCTGCCCAATCAGCAGATCCACAAGATGATCCCGTTCATGGCGAGGGAATTCGGCCCCAAGTTCTTCTTCGCCGGAAGCAATTACGAATGGCCGCTTGGATCGATCGAATCGGCCAAACGGGTCGTTCAGGATATCAACGGCGAAGTCGTCGGCGAGGAATACCTGCCCATCGGCACCGATCAGATCGATGCCCTGCTGTCCGGAGTTGCAAAGTCAGGCGCGGATGTCTTCGTTCCCTATTTCGCCGGCCAGGACCAGGTCAATCTTTTGACGCGCTTCACGGAAATGGGCCTGAAAAAGCGCATGCATGTCGTCATGGGCCATTATGACGAAGCGATGGTCGGACAGCTTCCGCCGGAGGTTCGCGAGAGATTCTTCTCCTCCAATACCTACTTCATGTCGATCGATACGCCGGAGAACCGGACTTACAAAGCAGCGCTCGCCCGGATGCCCGGGATCACCGGCATCTGGCCCGCAGGCAACGGCGTTCTCACCAATTTCGGCGAAGGCACGTATGTCTGTGTCCATGCCTTCGCCAAGGCCGCCAATGCGGCGGGCAGCATCGATGCCGACAGCCTGATTGCCGCCCTGGAAAACATTTCCATCAGCGCGCCGCAAGGCGAGGTCCTGATGGACCCCGCGACCCATCATGCCCATGTGAATACCTATCTTTCGCGCTGCGACGCCGAGGGCAATTTTGAAATCGTCGAATCCTTCGGATGCCTTCCGCCGATGATCCCGGCCCGCTATCGCACCGAGGCGACGGCAGCGGCGACCACTGAAAACGAATCTGCCGCAGCATCATCGAAACCCTCGCCCCCGCCTTCCGACATCGCGGCTGCAGGCGATGCCGGATTGCCTGATGTGGACAAAAATGAAGATTCCCTCGAAGGCGCGGTCTTCAGGCATTCGGATCTCGCCATCCTGATCACCGACCACACCGGGCAAATTGTCGATGTCAACCCCGGCCTCGCCCGGATGTTCGGCTACATGCCCGATGAACTTCGCGGGCAGGAAATCACGCTGCTCATCCCGCCGCGATTTCGCAAGCGCCATGGCCGCCACCAGGCCGCCTTCATGGCCGATACCGGGACGATGACGCGGTCCATGAACGACCGCCAGAACATCTACGGCTACCGGAAGGATGGATCCGAATTTCCGGCCCGGGCGAGCCTCAGCCGCATGCAGGGCGGCGCCGGCGACATGATTATCGTGACCCTGCAGGACATCAGCCAGCAGAAGCACATCGAGGACCGCCTGACCTGGCAGGCCACCCACGATCCCCTGACGGGCCTTCCCAACCGGGCCGAACTTACCGAACGTCTCGAGAAAGCACTGGATCGCGCCAAGCGCAGCGGGCTTTCGGTGGGCGTGATCTTCGTCGACCTGGATAACTTCAAGCTGGTCAACGACACCTACGGCCACGCCATCGGCGACGAACTGCTGATGGCCATTGCCGAACGCCTGATCGGGTTGGTCCGGGCTGGCGATACGGTCGCCAGGTTTGGCGGCGACGAATTCGTCATTCTCAGCGAGCAGATCAAGGACTCGGTAGCCATCGTTAATCTCGCCGAGCGGATCAACAAGGCGGCCCGGGATGCCCTCTCCATCGGGCCACACCGCATCACTGCGACAGTCAGTCTCGGCGTCACGGTCGGTCAGGGCTCCGACAGCGCGCAGGATCTCCTGCGTAAATCCGACGCAGCCATGTATTCGGCAAAAGACTCCGGCCGCGACGGATGGCGCTTCTACAGCGACGACCTTCAGGCCAAGGCCAAGAAACAGCTCGAAATCGTCAGCGGACTGAGACATGCCATCGAACGAAACGAAATCCGCATGGTGCTTCAGCCCATTGTCGATATGCAAAACGGCGTGATCACCGGCGCTGAAGCCCTCATGCGCTGGAATCATTCGGGCGTGGCCATCCCGCCGTCGGACTTTATTCCCGCCGCGGAATCGTCGGGATTGATTTCCGGTCTCGGCACCTGGGCGATAGAACATACCGCCGCCCTTTGCGCCAGGTGGGAAAAAGAGAACCTGCTGCCCGCCGACTTCACGTTTTCGGTCAACATGTCGACGCGCCAGCTCACGAATTCAGCCTTGCCCGCCAAGATACGCGAAATTTTGCGGCGTCATGGCGTCGATCCGAAAAGAATCCAGATGGAGATTACCGAAACCGCCCTGATGCAGGACATTGCGGTAACCACCAAAATCCTGCTCGCGCTCGAGGAAATCGGCCTCAGCATCGCGGTGGACGATTTCGGCACCGGTTATTCGTCGCTGGCCCAGCTGGTAAGAATGCGCGTCGATTGTCTGAAAATCGACCGCATGTTCGTCAACGACCTGTCATCGGGTTCCCGAAACCGCTCGATTGCCGCCAGCATCATCAGCATGGCGCATAATCTGGACCTGAAGGTGGTTGCCGAAGGGGTGGAAACGGCGGAACAGGCAAAATTCCTGATGGACCACGATTGCGATGCCGCCCAGGGGTATCATTTTTTCCGGCCTGTCGAGATCGCCGACTGCGAAAAAACCTGGCTTCCCGCCCTTAGATCGAAAGGCCCGCGTCTGGCGCAGAGCGCCTGACATACCGCCCCCAAACGTCAGGGGCTTTATGCCGGACGCGGGTCGTGCGATTTTGGCACGATGAACATCCCGGCACCTTTTCACCGACGCACCGTCCGCGCCCACCGCGCGCGCGCGGCCGCAATGCCTGCCGACCACGACTTCCTGTTCGCTGAAGTGGGTGCTCGTTTGCTCGACCGGCTTGCCGATGTGCGCCGCGATTTTCCCCGCATCCTCGATCTCGGCTGCCGGCGTGGCGCGTTGGGCGCAGCACTTGGTGCGCGCCCGGGAACCGCGTTCATCGTCCAGTGCGATCTCGCGCCGGAAATGGCGGGCGCGGCATCGGCGGCGAATGACCTGCCCGCCGCCGCCGCCGATGAAGAGCTTCTGCCCTTTGCCGATGGTGCCTTCGATCTGATCGTCAGCAACCTGGCCCTGCACTGGACCAATGACCTGCCGGGCGCGCTGGCGCAGGCACGGCGTGCGCTGGCGCCCGACGGGTTGTTCATGGCAGCGCTTTTCGGCGTCGGCACGCTGGCGGAATTGCGCGTGGCTCTGATGGAAGCGGAACTTGCCGTCGAAGGCGGCGCCAGTCCCCGGGTGTCTCCCTTCGCCGACGTGCGCGACGCGGGCGACCTGCTCGCACGCGCGGGCTTCGCCATGCCGGTCGCCGATGTCGAAACCATCCGCGTCAGTTTCCCCGACGCGCTCGCCCTCATGCGCGACCTCGGCGCCATGGGCGAAAGCAATGCGGTAGCCGAGCGGCGCAAGGGCATGACCCGGCGCGCCACCTTGATGGAAGCGGCGGCGCGCTACCCGGCCGGTCCGGACGGCCGCATCACCGCCAGCTTCGAGGTCGTCTTCATGGCCGGCTGGGCGCCGGGGCCGGGACAACCCAAGGCGCTGAAACCCGGATCGGCCACAGCGCGACTCGCAGACCACCTGGGCGTTACGGAAATTCCCGCGGGCGATCAGACAGGACAGCCATTTACCGACGAGGGCAAACGGCGGTAACCTTCAAAGAGCGGAGCGTTTGCACTTTCCCTGCGCGAGAGGTTGCCATGATCGTCCGTCTGATTGCCGCCCTGATGATCGTCCTGCCTGCGATGCTTGCCGCAGCGCCCGCCTTTGCACAGGGCGATGCCAGCGAAGGGCTGCGCATTGCGCGGCGCTGGTGCTCGTCTTGCCATGTGATCGGTCAGAACATGCGCGGCGGCGATGCGGCGCCGCCCTTCATCGCGCTCGCCAACGACCCGGCCAAGACCGAAACCTATTTGAAGAACTGGATCCGCAATCCGCACCCGCCGATGCCCAACTTCAACCTGTCGCGGCGCGACATCGACGACCTGACCGCCTATATCCGCTCCCTCGACGTGGGCGGACGCGGACGCGCGGTACCCCACAACTGAACCGTCAGGCGGGCGGCTTTTCCAGATCGCACAGCGCCGAAATCAGCGGCGCATCGGCGGGCGGCATCGGCAGGCCGTAAAGGCGCGCCGGAAACACCCAGCGTATCTCCTGACCTTCCTGGGGCGCAGGCGTGCCCTCCCAGTTGCGGCACTGGTAAAGCGGCATCAACAGGTGAAAATCGTCATAGGCGTGGGAGGCGAAGGTCAGCGGATGCAGGCAGGGCCCGCAGACCTCGATGGCCAGTTCCTCGCGCAGTTCACGCACCAGCGCCTCTTCAGGGGTTTCGCCAGCGTGGACCTTGCCGCCCGGAAATTCCCACAGGCCAGCCATTGACTTGCCTTCCGGCCGCTTGGCGATCAGCACCCGGCCGTCGGCATCGAGCAGGGCTGCCGCCGCGACGAGGATGATGGGCCGCGCGCCCGCGCTAGCTGCGGTAGTCGCCATTGATGGTGATGTAGCCGTGGGTCAGGTCGCAAGTCCACACCGTGGCCTCGCCGCGCCCGCCCTTCGCCGCGACATCGACGGCGATGTCGATGTACTGGCCCTTCATGTGACAGGCGACGGGGGCTTCCTTGTAGTTCTTGCGCGGGGCACCGTTTTCCGTGATGCGTACGCCGCCGACGCTGACCGTCATGCGGTCGGCGTCGATGCGTTCGCCCGCCTTGCCGACGGCGGCGACGATGCGGCCCCAGTTGGCGTCCTCGCCGGCGATGGCCGTCTTGACCAGCGGCGAATTGGCGATCGACATGGCGATGACTTTCGCGGCGCGATCCGACGCCGCGCCCGTGACCTTGACCGTGATGAACTTGGTCGCACCTTCGCCGTCGCGCACGATCTGATGGGCGAGATCGGTCATCACCGCCTGCAGCTTCTTGCGGAAATCCTTCAGGGCAGGATCGTCGATGCGCGAAACTTTCGGGTGCTTGCCCGCCTGTCCGGTCGCGGCCAGCAGCACGGTGTCCGACGTCGAGGTGTCGGAATCGACCGTGATCGCGTTGAAGGACCGGTCGCAGGTTTCCTTCAGGAGCTTGCGCAGCACGGGTGCCGGCAGGGCCGCGTCGGTGAAGACGTAACCCAGCATCGTCGCCATGTTCGGCGCGATCATGCCCGATCCCTTGGCAAAGCCCGCGATGCGCACGGTTGTGCCGCCGATCCTGGCCGTCGTCCCGGCGCCCTTGGGGAACGTATCGGTGGTGCAGATGGCCTCCGCCGCTGCGGCCCACGCGCCTTCCTTGAGCGCCTTCGCCACCCCGGGCAGCGCCCGGGTGATCTTGGCGACCGGCAGCGGCACGCCGATGACGCCCGTCGACGACACCAGCACATCGTCCGCCGCGCAGCCGAGCAGCTTCGCCACGGCCATCGCCGTCGCGCGCACATCGGCCGCACCCTTGCGCCCGGTAAACACGTTGGCGTTGCCGGCATTGACGACAATGGCGCGCCCGCGCCCGTTCTTCACGGCAGCGCGGTCCCAGACCACCGCCGGCCCTGCGGTCAGCGACTTGGTGAACATGCCGGCCACCGTCGTGCCCGGGGCGAGTTCCGCCACCATCAGGTCCGGGCGCCCGCGCTTCTTGATGCCACAGGCGGTAGCGGCCAGGCGCACGCCGGCAACGGCGGGCAGCTTGGGAAAGGATTTCGGCGCAAGCGGGGATTTGGGCGGCATGGGAGGTACCTGCGGGGCGCGATGAAAGACGGATGCCCGCGCGCAAGCGCGCACATCACTACAAGCAGATAACTTAGATCAGACGGATTGCCAATAGCGGGGGCTCAGCGCCCGCCGGCGGCCGGGGCCTGTTCGCCCGGCGGCAGGGGCTTGCCGTCCATGCCGAAGCGCTCGACCTTGGCGCCCTCGCGCAGGCGCTTGATCTCGCCCTCGATCAATTCCTCGCCCATCTTGGCACGCAGCTCGTCCTTGACCTCGGCCAAGGTCGGCGGGGCGGCTTCCTGGATGTCTTCGACCTTGATGACATGCCAGCCGTACTGGGTCTGGACGGGGGCACGGGCCACCTCGCCCTTCTTCAGGCTGAAGGCCATCTGCGAAAATGCGGGCACCATCTGTTCGCGGGTGAAAAAGCCGAGATCGCCGCCCTGGGGTCCAGACGGGCCGATGGACTTTTCCTTCGCCATCGCCGCGAAGTCCTTGCCACGGGAAATCTCGCGCATGATGGCGATCGCCTCATCGCGGGTCTTCACCAGAATATGGCGCGCACGAACTTTCTTCTCGCGCACCAGCTGCGCCTTGTCGCGTTCGTAGCGGCGGGCAACGGCTTCGTCGGTGATTTTCTTTTCGACCATGCGCCGCAGGTAGACCTGTTCGAGCACGCGCGCCTCGAGCTGCTTCATCGTCTTCTGCACGTCGAGATCGCGTTCGAGCTTCTGGTCGCGGGCACGCCGCACGACGATCTGGCGATCGATCAACTGTTCGATGACGGCACGAAAAAGCTGTTCGGCCGGCATGTTCATGTATTCGGGAGGAAGCTGCGAAAGTGCATCCTGCACGTCGGAGGCGTAGATCTCATGCCCATCGACCCGCGCAACCACACTGTCGGACGACTGGCCGCGCTGCTGCGCGGCAGCTTCCGCTGCGCCGAACGTGATAAATCCGGCAAGGGCAAGCAGGCGCAGGGGGTGGACGAAAGGCAGGGACAGGCTCATGGGGCTCCTCGGGAACGCGGGCGGACCCAGCCGTCCCGCGGGCCGGGAAATTACCACGGATATCGGAAAATCACAGGGAATTCGGGGCCTCCCGGGCGTATTTTGGCGTGCGGACCGACCCGCCCGTCATTGACACGGGCGGCAGGCGTCTCTATCTGTCTTGCACACTCAAAGTTGGCCCATTCGCCCTCGGGCAAAAATCGGAAAAATCATGCTTTCCGCCCTCACCAAGCGCCTTTTTCCCAGCCACAACGACCGCTTCATCCGCAAGCTTCAGCCCCGGGTTGATGCCATCAATGCGCTGGAGGCAGAGGTCGAAAAGCTCTCCGACGACGAGCTGAAGGCCCGGACCGGCTGGCTCAGGGGGCGGCTGGATGCGGGCGAAAGCCTCGACGCCCTGCTTGAGGACGCCTTCGCCACCGTGCGCGAGGCGGCCAGGCGCACCCTCGGCCAGCGTCATTTCGACGTCCAGCTGATGGGCGGCATGGTGCTCAATTCGGGGGCCATCGCCGAAATGTCGACCGGCGAAGGCAAGACCCTGGTGGCGACCCTGCCGGTCTACCTGAACGCGATTGGCGGCAAGGGTGTGCACGTGGTCACGGTGAACGACTACCTCGCCAAGCGCGACGCCGAATGGATGGGGCGGGTCTACCGCTTCCTCGGCCTCACGGTGGGCACCATCGTCCATGGCCTCAGCGATGACCAGCGCCGTACCGCCTACAATGCCGATGTCACCTACGGCACCAACAACGAATTCGGTTTCGACTACCTGCGCGACAACATGAAATTCCACCTGGAAGACATGGTGCAGCGCCCGTTCAACTTCGCAATCGTCGACGAAGTGGACAGCATCCTGATCGACGAGGCGCGCACGCCGCTGATCATTTCAGGGGCGGCCGAGGATTCTTCTGAGCTCTACGCCAAGGTCGACCGCCTGATCCCTGGCCTCGACGCCGCTGATTTCGAAATGGACGAAAAGGTCCGCGCCGTGACATTCACGGAAGCCGGCGTCGAAAAGATGGAACAGATGCTGCGCGATGCGGGGCTGATCACCAGCGGCTCGCTTTACGACATCGAGAACGTCTCGCTTGTGCACCATTCCAACCAGGCGCTGCGTGCCCACAAGCTGTTCATGCGCGACCGCGACTACATCGTGAAGGACGACAAGGTCGTCATCATCGACGAGTTTACCGGCCGCATGATGGAAGGCCGCCGCTACTCGGAAGGCCTGCACCAGGCGCTGGAAGCCAAGGAGCGCTGCACGATCGAGAACGAGAACCAGACCCTCGCCTCGATCACGTTCCAGAACTATTTCCGCATGTATCCGAAGCTCGCCGGCATGACCGGCACGGCGATGACGGAAGCCGCCGAATTCGAGAGCATCTACAAGCTCGGCGTCATCAACATGCCAACCAACCGCCCCTGCGTGCGCATCGACCACGAGGACGAGGTTTACCGCACGTTCCGCGAAAAGACCGAGGCGATCCTCGACCAGATCGAGGACTGCCACAAGCGCGGCCAGCCGGTCCTCGTCGGCACCGTGTCCATCGAAAAGTCCGAAAGCCTGGCCGAGGCCCTGAAGCAGCGCAAGATTCCCCACAATGTGCTGAATGCGCGCTACCACGAACAGGAAGCCCAGATCATCGCCCAGGCGGGCAAGCCGGGCACCGTCACCATCGCCACCAACATGGCCGGCCGCGGCACCGACATCCAGCTCGGCGGCAATTTCGACATGCGCGTCGAACAGGAGCTGTCGGGCGTCCCCGAAGGGCCGGAACGCGACCAGAAGATCGCCGCCATCCGCGCCGAGATCGAGGCCGGCCGCAAGATCGCGCTCGAAGGGGGCGGCCTTTTCGTGCTCGGCTCCGAACGCCACGAGGCGCGTCGCATCGACAACCAGCTGCGCGGCCGCTCGGGCCGTCAGGGCGACCCCGGCGCGTCCAAGTTCTTCCTGTCCCTGGAAGACGACCTGATGCGCATTTTCGGTTCCGAACGCATGGATGCGATGCTCAAGCGCCTCGGCCTCGAAGAGGGCGAGGCGATCACCCATCCCTGGGTGTCCAAGGCCCTGCAGAAGGCGCAGGAAAAGGTCGAGGCGCACAACTTCGACATGCGCAAGAACCTGCTGCGCTACGACGACGTGATGAACGACCAGCGCAAGGTCATCTACGAGCAGCGCAAGGAGCTGATGAAGACCGACGACGTTTCGGACACCATCCTGGCCATGCGCCACGAGGTGATCGACGACATCGTGTCGCGCGGCATCCCCGAGCGCGCCTATCCCGAAGACTGGAATACCCATCTCCTGCACGAGGAGACGTTGCGGGTTCTCGGCCTCGACCTGCCGATCGACGATTGGGCCAAAGAGGAGGGCATCGCAGACGGGGAAATCCGCGAACGCCTGACCAACGCCTCCGACCGGCGCATGGCGGAAAAGGCGGCGAGTTACGGCCCCGACGTGATGCGCATGGTCGAAAAGAGCCTGCTGTTGCAGATCCTCGACCAGACCTGGAAGGATCACCTGCTGACGCTCGACCACCTGCGCCAGGGCATTAACCTGCGCGCCTATGCGCAGCGCGATCCGCTCAACGAATACAAGACCGAAGCCTTCGAACTGTTCGAGAAGATGCTCGACCAGCTGCGCGAGAACATCACCCAGGTGCTGAGCCACGTGGAGCTGAACTTCACCAATCCCGACGAGCTGAATCTCGATCCCCGCGGTCCCGTCAACGTCCGCGAAGGCCGCGAAGACATCGCGATGCTCGACGACGATGACGACGACGACGACGATAACGAGGACCGGCAGCAGCGCCCGGTAAGTTCACGCGCCGCGCGCGGGGGCGAAACCGACCCCAACGATCCCTCGACCTGGGGCCGGGTGTCGCGCAATGCGCCGTGTCCCTGCGGCTCGGGCCGCAAGTACAAGCACTGCCACGGCAAGATCAGCTAGCCGCGCCAGTCCTTCGGCATGATCGGCCTAGTGCAGGCCGATCTTCCCCATTTCGACGAATTTTTCGCGGCGGCGGGTGCGCAGGGCACCGCCTTCGACACCGATCAGCTCTTCCAGGTTGTCGGAAATCGCGTCGCCGACGCGGCGAACGGCCTCGCGCCGGTTACGATGCGCCCCACCAACCGGTTCTTCGATCACGCCATCGATGACCTTGAGCCGCCTGAGATCGTCGGCGGTCAGGCGCAGCGCCTCGGCCGCATCCTGGGCCGCCTCGTTGGTGCGCCACAGGATCGAAGCGCAGCCTTCGGGCGAAATCACGGAATAGATGGCGTGCTCGAGCATCAGCACACGGTCCGCCGCGGCCAGCGCAATGGCGCCGCCGGAACCGCCTTCGCCGATGACGACGGAAACGATGGGCACGCGCAGGCCGAGACAGGACTGGATCGAACGGGCAATGGCCTCGGCCTGGCCGCGCTCCTCGGCACCGACGCCGGGATAGGCGCCCGCGGTATCCACCAGCGTGATCACCGGCAAGTGGAAATGGTCGGCCATGTCGAACAGCCGACGCGCCTTGCGATAGCCTTCAGGGCGCGCCATGCCGAAGTTGTGGCGAACGCGCGATTCGGTGTCGTTGCCCTTTTCATTGCCGACGACCACGACCGAACGGCCCCGGAAACGGCCGATGCCGCCGACGATGGCCGCGTCCTCGGCGAAGTTGCGATCCCCCGCCAGAGGCGTGAAATCCTCCACCAGGTCCTTCACGTAATCGGCGAAGTGCGGCCGCTCGGGATGGCGCGCGACCTGCACCTTCTGCCAGGGCGAGAGCTTCCCGTAGGTGTCCTTCAGCAGCCGATTGACCTTGGCCTGCAGCTTGGACACTTCGTCAGCAATCGAAACGTCGCCACCGGCATCCAGATGGCGCAGTTCCTCGATCTTGCCTTCGAGTTCGGCAATGGGTTTTTCGAATTCTAGGAAAGTAGGCATGAAACCGCCGTTCAGGAATTTTGACCTACATGCCCCGACAGAGCCGGTTTGTCAAATTGCAAGGTTTCAGGACTTTTTGTCACCGGTTTCTGACGCCTCACCAGCGGGCGGCCGCGCCCGCGGGCGGCCGCGCCGCGCCAGCGGATGATTTTCGTTCACCAGCCGCTGCAGGCGCCCCTCGAGCACATGAGTATAGATCTGCGTCGTCGAAATATCGGCGTGGCCCAGCATCTGCTGCACGCTGCGCAAGTCGGCGCCGTGAGCCAGCAGGTGACTGGCGAAGGCATGGCGCAGAACGTGGGGCGAAACCTTCTCGCGATCGAGGCCCGCTTCCACCGCCAGTTCCTTCAGCAACTGCGCAAAGCGCTGGCGCGTGAGATGGCCATCGGCGGCGCTGGTCGGGAAAAGCCAGGGGGAGCCGCGCTCGCCCACCATCATGCGGCGCTGGGGCAGCCATTCATTGACCGCGCGACGCGCGGCTTCCGACAGCGGCACCAACCGCTCCTTGCCGCCCTTGCCGTTGACGACAAGGAATTGCCCGTCACCGGTCAGGGCCGACAAGGGCAGCCCAACCAGTTCCGAAACGCGCAGACCCGTTGCGTAGATGATTTCCAGAAGGGCCCTGAGGCGCATGCCCTGGCGGCCGCGGCGCGTGCGCGCCACAGCAAGCAGCAGCGACACATCTTCTTCCGACAGGGTCTTGGGCAACGAATGCATGCGCGTGGGCGCATCTATGCCCGCAGTGGGGTCGTCGGAACGAATGCCGTCGGAATAAAGGAACCTGTAGAACTGCCTGAGAGCCGAAAGCCGTCGCGCCGCCGTGCGCGCGCCGCGCCCGCTTTCGGCGAGCGATCCCAGGTATTTTCGCACCACCTGCACATCGGCATCTGCCAGCATCCGCCCTTCCTTGTCGAGGAAGCGTGCGAAATCGGTCAGATCCTGATGATAGGCTGCGATCGTATTACGCGACGCGCCGCGCTCCGCCGCCAGCATTTCTGAAAAGGCGTCAAGATGCGGGCCGAGAGCCTTGGGCCCTTCGGCAGTATTGCGATGTCTTGCCATTTAAATCACGGCCGCATTGCTGGCGGCCACGCTCCAATCAGCCCTGATCTTCGAACACTGATTCGACCGCTAACCTGCGTGCAGGCTCTTGAAGACCCGCTTCCCTGAGTGCGCGCACCACCGGCGCGAGAACCCGGATATCCGTCTTTGCCGGATGATCGGCGCCGAGCGCCGACAATGCCAGCAGAACCGTTTCGCCGATGCGTCCGGCTGCTGCCGCCCGCTTCAGGCCGTTCATCAGCCCCGCCGAAGGCAATGTCGCCTGCGGCACGGCAGAAACCGTGACCAAGCGAGCCCAGAACCCATCGTCAATCTTGGCACCCAGCGCCTCAGCAAGCGCAAGGATACGAGTGGCGCGGCGGCCACGTTCGTCATTACCGAGCACGCTGGCGGCCTGCCACCAGCGCTCAAAGGCCTGCGCGTCGAGGGCGGGGGCAGGAACCGGTTCGCGAGGCGCGCCGTCCGTCGCAGATGGATCGGCCGGGGCGGCGATGGGCAGCGACGCGAGCTGGGCCATCGGCCAAAGCGCCTGCGCCGAGGGAAGCTTTGCCGCACCGTCCTTCGCCTTCGCCGCCGTATCGGGCTTCGCCATGGCGAGGGCAAACCACTTCGCCGCCGCCGCCGGCTCGCCCAGGGCATAAATGGCACTGCCCGCATCGGCGGCGAACCAGGCGAGGTCCTCGCCGGGCTCAATCGCCGACAGAATCGGCATCATGACGCGCATGGCGACCGGGAGGCGGCCGTCCTTGCGCGCCAAGGCAAAGGCGCGGGCGAGGATTTCGGCCTGGGCCGAAGCGACCGACTGCCCGCGGGCGGCACGGTAGAGCAGCGCACGGGCACGCGGGCCGGAGAGTTTTTCAGCGGCGCTCAAGGCGCCGGACAATTCGGCCGGGGTGAAATTGACCGAGAGATACAGCTGGCGCAGGGCCTCGGCCTCGAAGGCACCGCGCATTTCCGCCTGCTCGGCCGCGGCAAGACGGGTATCGAGATCGGCATTGGGACTGAGCGCCACCGACCGCAGGACCGCAGCGCCGCTTTCGACGACAACGGCGGGCGGAATCTGGACCTTGGCCGCGCGCATCATCGCGATGTGCAGGGGTTCGGGCTTTTCGAGGCCGTTGACGGCGACGCCCTTGTCACCCGCCAGCATGCGGGCGAGACCGAAGAACGGCGCATCCTCGATTCCCTGTTCCTGCAGCAGACCCATGCCGATATTCGCCCCTGGCACATCGCCCGCCAGCAACTGGCAAAAGACGTGGGCCTTGCGCCAGAGGGTGGTGTCGTTCTGGCCGAGCCGCGCGCGCACTTCGGCGCAGGCCCCGGCATTATCGTTCATCAGGAAGGCGACTTCGGCGCGTGCGCGCCCAATCGCCGGATCGTCGTGACGCTGGGGTACGACCCGCAGCAGGTTTTGCGCCGAAGCGACGTCGCCCTGGGCAAGCAGCCGGCCGATGCGCATGGCGACGAGACTGGGGCGATCCTTCGCCCCTTCGCCCGCAGGCGCTTCGGCCGCACTAAGCAGAAGCCGGCGATAAAGGCTGCGACCCACCGGAGATTGCGGCGCACCGGGAAGGGCCGGCAGCAGGGTTTCCACCAGCGCGCGCGGCGTCCCTTTCCACATGCCTATGCCAAAGCCACCGGCGCCCACATCGAGCAGGCCCACCGAATTCGGGTCAAGCTCTTCGAGCTTGTCGATCTTGATACCGGGCGCTGCCTCGACGGGCTTGGAGGACGCGTCGGCGGAAGGTGTCGCAGCCGCAGGAGCGCCGAGGGGCTGGGGCGCCGTAAGGGTCACCGGACGGTCCTGCGCCCAGGCGGGCACCGCCGCCAGCAGGACGGCCGTCGCCACGGCGAGCGTGCGCGGCATCTTCAAGGCGGCCATTGCAGGCCGCCTAGCGGAAGATACGGTCATTCGGAATCGCCTTTTCCACCGGCGCCGACGGCGCGGGGATATCCCAGCTCGCGAGAAACACAGCCCCGCCAATGATCACAAGGGCCAGGACAACGAGAACGATACGGGAAATCATATTCATCGAGCTGTCGCGCGGAAGCGTCCGTCTTCTGTCTATTGCGGGCCTGCGAGTGCAGCGTCCGCAGGATGCAGACATAACTCACAGGCCATCAGGGATTTCACCATCGGTAGCCCGATGACGACGTGCATCTTATTATGTTTACACTAAAATTCCACTATGGCTACTTTGTGGCAGCCACAGGCGCCTGCCCCGGCGGAAACAGCCGGAAGGCCCGGGAAACAAGGACATGCCCACCCAATCCGCCGAAAATCCACAGACATCCGAGAATACCGAGGCCGGCCCGGCAGGCCACCTTACGCGGTCAATCGTTCTGGTCGGGCTGATGGGTGCGGGCAAGAGCTCGGTCGGCCGGCTGCTCGCGGAGCGGCTGGGCCTCGCCTTCCTCGACGCCGATGCCGAGATCGAGCGCGCCGCGGGCGCGACGATCGAGGAAATCTTCACCCATGAGGGCGAGGCCATCTTCCGCTCCGGCGAAAGGCGCGTCATCGCCCGGCTGCTGACTGGCGAGCCTGCGGTCATCGCCACCGGTGGCGGGGCCTTCATGGATGCGGCGACACGCGCCGCCATCCGCGAACGCGGTATCTCTGTCTGGCTCAAGGCGGACCTGGAAACGCTGGTTGGACGCACGGCGCGGCGCGGCGGGCGGCCCCTGCTGAAAAAGGGCGACCCGCGAGAGATTCTCGCCAGACTGATCGACCAGCGCTACCCTGTCTATGCGGAGGCCGACCTGACGGTCGAAACCGGGGAGGCGCCTGCCGAAACCGTGGCCGACAGTATCGTGTCGGCGCTCGAGGCGCATCTCGGCAACGGGCCGCTTTCGGTGCGCCCCAAAAAGGCGGCCCGCGGCAAGTCCCGAAAGAACGGGCTGCGGCGACGCCGGACGGCAAGCGGCAAACGCAAATAAACACCCGCCCCACAGGGCATTAAGGACAATGAGCAAGCACAGCACCATAGAAGTTTCCCTCGGCGACCGCTCCTACGAGATCCGCATCGGCAAGGATGTCCTCGCCACGGCCGGAGAACAGCTTGCGCCGCTGCTGGGCGAGCACGCTGCCGGGCGCAGCGTGATCATCGTCACCGACGCCAATGTCGCCTCCCTTCACCTCACCACGCTCGAAGCGTCGCTCGACGCATCCTGCATCGCTCATCGCACGATCGTGATGGAACCGGGCGAACACACCAAGGACTTCGCCCACCTCGAACGCCTGCTCGACGACATTCTGGGTGGCGGCATCGAACGCGGCTCCATGCTGGTGGCGTTCGGCGGCGGCGTGATCGGCGACCTGACCGGCTTTACTGCGGCGATCGCGCTGCGCGGCATAGATTTTGTGCAGATCCCGACCACCCTGCTCGCCCAGGTGGACAGTTCCGTCGGCGGCAAGACCGGCATCAACACGCGCCAGGGCAAGAATCTCGTCGGCGCCTTCTACCAGCCACGCATGGTTCTGGCCGATATCGGCGCACTGGCCACGCTGCCCACCCGCGAACTCCTGGCAGGCTATGCGGAAGTGGTGAAATACGGCGTCATCCGCGATGCCGGCTTCTTCCAGTGGCTGGAGAAAAACGGCTCCGACCTGATCGGCGGCAACGAGGCGCTGCGTGAAGAAGCGGTCGCGGTCAGTTGCAAGGCGAAAGCCGATGTCGTCTCGACGGACGAACGCGAACAGGGCGAACGGGCACTGCTCAACCTCGGGCACACCTTCGGCCACGCCATGGAGGCGGAAACGGGATTTTCCGACACGCTCCTGCACGGCGAATCGGTCGCCATCGGCATGGTGCTGGCGCTTGAGCTTTCCGAACGGCTGGGCCTTTGTCCGGAAGGCCGCGCGGCGCGGCTCGCCCGCCACCTGGACGCGGTGGGCCTGCCCTCAGGACCGGCGGGTTACGGCTTCGACGCCGACCGCCTGATCGCGCACATGCAGAAAGACAAGAAGGTGCATGGCGGCAAGATCACCTTCATTCTCGCCAACGAGATCGGCCAAGGCATTATCGCGCGCGATGTGCCGCCCGATGCGGTGCGCAAGCTTCTGATGGAACGGCTGGCGTAACATGGACACGCTGAGCATCGCCCTCCTCGCCATTGTCGTGCTGCTGCTCGCGTTTTCGGCGTTCTTTTCCGGCGCCGAAACGGCCCTGACCGCGGCGTCCCGGCCGCTCATGCACCAGCGCGAGATTTCCGGGGACGCGCGCGCCGGCCTGGTCAACCGCCTGCGCCGGGACAAGGAGCGGTTGCTGGGCTCGATCCTGATCGGCAACAACCTCGTCAATATTCTGGCCTCGGTTCTCGCAACCCATACCCTGACGAGCATTTTCGGCGAAGCCGGCCTCGCCTACGCGACGCTCGCCATGACCGCGCTGGTCGTCATTTTCTCGGAAGTACTGCCCAAGACCTATGCCATCAGCCATGCCGACCGCATGTCCATTGCAGTGGCACCGACGGTCCGGCTGATCCTCATCCTGTTCGCGCCGCTGGCGCGCGCAGTGACCGTCATCGTGCGCATCCTCTTGCGAATCTTGCGCGTGAGCGAGACCTCCGGCCAGGGGGCACAGACGGAAGAGGAACTGCGCGGCGCGATCGAACTGCACAAGGGCGGCGAGGAGCAGGAAACCCGGCGCGAGCGCATCATGCTGCATTCCATCCTCGATCTCGGCGACGTCGAGGTCGGAGAGGTGATGCGCCACCGCTCCAGCGTCGCGACGGTGGATGCATCGCTGCCGCCTGCTGAAATCGTGCGCGAGGTCGTGGCAAGCCCCTATACCCGCATCCCGCTGTGGCGCGACAAACCGGAAAACATCATCGGCGTCCTGCACGCGAAAGCCCTTCTGAAGGCGGTCGAGGAACGCAGGGGAGACACGTCGAACCTCGACGTCGCGGCACTGGCATCGGAGCCATGGTTCATACCTGAAACCACGGACCTTTTGTCCCAGCTGCAATCCTTTCGCCGGCGCGGCGAGCATTTCGCCCTGGTGGTGGATGAATACGGCGATCTGCTCGGCATCGTCACCCTTGAAGACATCCTTGAGGAAATCGTCGGCGAAATATCGGATGAAACCGATGTGCCGAGACGCGGCATAAGGCCCCAACGCGACGGGTCGATCATCGCCGACGGCGACGTGACTATCCGCGACCTCAACCGCCGCTTCGACTGGGGTCTTCCCGATGAGGGCGCCGCCACAATCGCGGGGCTGGTGCTTCACGAATCGCGCCAGATTCCCGATCCGGGCCAGGTCTTTACGTTCTACGATTTCCGCTTTCAGGTTCTCGGGCGCAAAGGCAATCGCCTGACCGCGGTGCAGATCATCCCTCCCGGCAAGGCCGCCTAGGCCGCCCATCGCGTGCCCTCGCGGGTTGTGCGCCACGGCCCCGCGGCTTTATCATTCGCCACGCCCCGATCACAGGTCAGGTATTCGCCATGCCTCTCAGCCCGCCCGTCGCCCGCAAACGCCTGCACAAGCGCGTCATTACCCTCGAGGGTTTCGAGCGCGAGGACGGCCTGTTCGATATCGAAGGCCATCTCGTCGATACCAAGGACTATGACTTTCACAACATGTGGCGGGGCCAGGTCACGGCCGGCACTGCTGTTCACAATATGCGCCTGCGGCTCACGGTCGATGACACGATGACCGTACGCGACGTCGATGCCGCACTGGATGCCGGACCGCATCACACCTGCGCCGACATCACCCCCGCCTACAAGGTGCTGATCGGCGAGCGCATCAAACCGGGCTGGAATCTGAGGGTGCGGGAACTGCTGGGCGGCGTGCGCGGCTGCGTGCACCTGGTCGAGATGCTCGGCCCCATCGGCACCATCGCCTATCAGACCATGGGGCCGACGCGGGCCCGGCAGCGCCATGGAAGCGAAGAAGCGTCAGGGAAAAAGCCGCCGCGCATCGACACCTGTCACGCCCTCGCCGCCGACGGCGAGGTGGTGCGGCAGCGCTGGCCTGAACACTACACCGGCCCGAAGCGCGAAGGCTAAAGCCGGATTCGCGGAAAGATCAGTTCTGAAAGACCTGGGCGATCAGGGGACGCCAGCGGTCCGCGCCATGTCCCCCGACGCTGATGCCATGCCCGGCGCTGATGTGGCCCGCCTCGGTCGCCGCGAGACGGTAATACATCACGAGAAACACCCGAAGCGCCGCCGTCAGGCTGTTGGCCCCGCGAAACTTGTCGATCAAGGAACAGAGTTCATGAATCGTCATGCCCTCGCGGGTGCAAAGTTCATCGACGGCCGTCCACATCTCCTCTTCGAGGCGGATGCTGGTCCGGCGTGTTCCCACATTCACGTTCTTACAGATATGCATAGCGCCCCCTGCGCAACTTTAGCCTGCAAGAAAATCTGCCGCCATGGAATCGCCGGTAGATCCGGTCTTTTTTGAAAACTTGCGGCGCCACACCCCATCGAGACAAGTCTGGCAGACAAATTTCCCCAATCTTTTTTTGAATGATACTAACTTCCACCAGCAAACCACAGAACTTTCTGCATAGAATACAACTTAAAAGAGAATTTTGATGTTAACCATATTTTTTTTGCAAAACCAATACCTAACGAATCGAAATATACAATTTATCGCCTGAAATATTCCGCTCTTTACGCGTCCGGATCACGCACATCAAGGGAAAGTGCGTGAATCCGGCCCGCCAGTTCCTCAGCCAGGACCGCGTTGACGCGGCGGTGTCGCTCGACGCGGCTGAGCCCGCGAAATGCTGCGGAAACGATCTCGATCCGGAAATGACTTTCACCATCTTCGCGCGCACCGGCATGGCCCGCATGCAAGCGGGATTCATCGACGATGGCGAGCCGCTGGGGCGCAAACGCTGCGGTCAGTTTGGCCCGGATGGCGCTGGCCACGGGGCCGTCGGGGGCGGTTTGGGGCATCTGCTTCTCAAATCCGTGAATGTTGCCTTGGTCGAAACATGATATTCGCTTTTGCCCGTCACGTCCCGGTCGCTGCCCTGAAATGATGAAGCCACCACCATCCCCTGTATCCCTGCGCCCGCGCGCGGCGCTTGCCCTCATGGGCGCGGTCATCGTCGTGTGGGGCTGCAACTGGCCGATCATGAAGATCGCGCTGCGCGAGATCGAACCCCTGACTTTCGCCTTCGCCCGTCTCGCCATGGGGGCGATCTGCCTTTTCGCACTGCTCGCCGCGACCGGCCGCCTGCGTCTGCCCGGCCGCGCCGACATGCCCGTGGTTCTGTCGGTCGCACTGCTGCAGCTCGCCGCCTTCATGGCCCTGATCAATCTCGGACTGGCGCGGGTCGATGCCGGGCGCTCGGTCATTCTCTGCTACACGACCCTGATCTGGGTCACGCCCATCGCCGCGATCTTTCTGGATGAACGGCTGACGAAGGCAAAGGCGGCTGGACTGGCACTCGGCCTCGGCGGGATCGTCACCCTGTTCAATCCCTTCGGTTTTGACTGGCGCAACGAGGCAGCGCTGGCAGGCAACGCCATGCTGCTCGGTGCGGCGTTCCTCTGGGCCATCACCATCGTCCACATCAAGACCCATCGCTTCGCGCTGACACCCCTGCAACTCGCGCCCTGGCAGATGATCATCGGCACCCTGCCCGTCGCCGTTCTTGCCTTCGTGTGGGAAGATCCGCTGGCGCTGCGGCCGAGTGCGAACCTGTGGCTGACACTCGCCTACAACGGCCCGCTCGCCACCGCCTTTACGCTCTGGGCATGGACCACCGTGACGCGCGCGCTTCCCGCCATCACCACGGCGATGGCGAGCCTCGCCGTGCCGGTGGTCGGCGCTCTCAGTTCGATGGTCGTTCTCAACGAGGCCATCGGCACGACGAACATCGTCGGCTTCGCGCTGATCCTTGCCGGCCTTGCCGCGATTTCCGCCGAGACCGCGACGCGGGCGAAGGGCTGAACGCGAGCATTTGCGCGGCTTGCACGGGCACACGGAAACCACCATATTTGGCGGATGTCCAAGCGCGGACCAAGGCGTGTCGGGGGGATTGAAACCACCCTGCGGCAAGCGGCCAGTGAACAAGCCGCCAGCGAGCAGCGTTGCAATCATGTCGGTTGCGCACTGCCCGGCGAATTCCGTGCGCCCAAATCGCCCGAACACGTGAACGAGTACTACTGGTTCTGTCTCGATCATGTTCGCGAATACAACAAGGGATGGAATTTCTGCGCCGGCCGCTCCGACCAGGAGGTCGAGGCGATGATCCGCGCGGACATCGTCGGCTGGCGTCCGACATGGCCTCTCGGTCATCTCGGCGGGCGCGTGGCCCGCAGCCGGTTCGCGCGCTTCAAGGACGGTTTCGGCCTTTTCGAGGACGAGGCCGCCGCCGAAGAGGCCGTCCGCGCCAAGACAAGGGAGCGGGCACAGCGCCGCAAAGCCAAGGAAACCGGGGATTCCGAGCGCCAGGCCCTCGATGTGATGGAATTGGTCCCGCCGCTGACCGTGGCCCGGCTGAAAGCGCGCTACAAGGAACTGGTGAAACTGCACCATCCCGATGCCAATGGGGGCGACAAGCAGGCGGAAGAGCGGTTAAAATTGATCAATCAAGCCTATGCGACCCTCAAGAGCCGCCTCGGCGCATGACACAGGCCGCGCCCAGACAGATTTAGTGACCCAGGAAGACGGAACAGGTTTTTATGGCAACGACGATCACGAGTGACTCCCACACCCCGGTCCACCCCCTCGACAAGCCCGACATCGAAGTCTCCGTAAAGCAGGCCTTCGGCCTCGATTCGGACCTGATGGTGCCCGCCTTCAGCCAGCGCAGCGACTATGTGCCTGAGATCGACGATGCCTATCACTTCGATCACGACACCACGCTGGCCATCCTCGCGGGCTTTGCCCATAACCGGCGGGTGATGATCCAGGGCTATCACGGCACCGGCAAGTCGACCCATATCGAACAGGTCGCCGCCCGCCTCAACTGGCCCTGCGTGCGCGTCAACCTCGACAGCCACATCAGCCGCATCGACCTGCTCGGCAAGGACGCGATCGTGCTGCGCGACGGCAAGCAGATCACCGAATACCGCGAGGGCATCCTGCCCTGGGCGCTGCAGACGCCGACCGCGCTCGTGTTCGACGAATACGACGCCGGCCGCCCGGACGTCATGTTCGTCATCCAGCGCGTGCTGGAAGTGGACGGCAAGCTGACGCTGGTCGACCAGAACAAGGTCATCCGGCCGCATCCCTATTTCCGCCTTTTCGCCACGGCCAATACCGTCGGCCTCGGCGATACCACGGGCCTCTATCACGGCACGCAGCAGCTCAACCAGGGCCAGCTCGACCGCTGGCACGTGATCGCCACGCTGAATTACCTGCCGCATGACGAGGAAATGAAGATCGTGCTGGCGAAGTCGCCGACCTATGACAACAAGAAGGGCCGCGAAACCGTCGCCAACATGATTTCGCTCGCCGACCTGACCCGCGCTGGCTTCATGTCGGGCGACATTTCCACGGTCATGTCGCCGCGCACCGTCATCACCTGGGCCGAAAATGCGCGCATCTTCGGCGACGTCGGCTATGCCTTCCGCGTCAGCTTCCTCAACAAGTGCGACGAGATGGAGCGCTCGACGGTGGCCGAATACTACCAGCGCTGTTTCGGCGTCGAACTGAACGAATCGGTGCGACAGGCCAAGCCGGAAAGCAAGGACGCCTAGATCCACCCAGGCGTCCGCAGGTCGTGAGCCCAAGGTTATGAGCAAGGACAACCCGGTCGAAGAGTTCCGCCGCGTCACCGCCGCCACCATGCGCGCGGTGGCCCACGAGCGCGAGCTGGAGGTCGAGTTTACCCCCGACCCGCCGCGCATCCGCGGCAAGCACGTGCGCCTGCAGACACCGCCGCGCTCGCTCCCCGATCACGAAGTATCAAAGATCCGCGGTTACGCCGATTCGATGGCGCTGAAACTGCGCTTTCACGACGACAAGCTGCATGCATCCAAGATGCCGCACGGCGAAACCGCGCGGAAGATCTACAACGAGGTCGAACAGGCCCGCTACGAGTCCATCGGCGCGACGCGCATGAAGGGCATGTCGGAAAACCTCGATGCCGCGTTGACGGACCGCTGCAAGGCAATGGCCTTCGACCGCGTCAACGAATTCGAAAGCGTGCCGGTGCCCGAAGTCATCGGCCTGATCGTGCGCGAGGAACTGACCGGCAAGGGTGCCCCGGAAAACATCCGCTCGCTGGTCAATTCCTGGCGTAACTGGGTGATGGAACGCGCCGGCGAGGACTTCACGGCGCTCAAGGACAATATCCAGAACCAGGAAGAATTCGCCCTCGCCCTCAACAAGTTCATTACCGATCTGGCGCTCGGCGACGTCGATGCCGAAGAGGACATGGAAGCCGGCGGCGAAGGCGACTCGGACGAGGACGAAACCGCCAACCCCGAAAAGCAGGGCATGGATTCGGAGGATTCCGAATCCATGGAGACCCACGGCGAGCAGTCCATGGACGAGACCGAGGACGGCGAGCAGGGCATGTCCGACGAGTCCATCGAGGACACCTCCGAAGGCATGGGCGACGGCGAATCCCTGCCCCCCGACATCCGCTGGGCACCCCAGGGACCGTTCGGCAACGACCGCCCCGACTACAAGACCTTCACCGCCGAATTCGACGAGATCGTCGATGCCAAGGACCTGTGCGACGAACAGGAACTGTCGCGCCTGCGCGCCCATCTCGACAACCAGCTGTCCAGCCTCCAGGGCGTGATCGGGCGGCTCGCCAACCGGCTCCAGCGCCAGCTGATGGCGCAGCAGTCGCGCGCCTGGCAGTTCGACCTCGACGAGGGCATGCTGGACGCCGCGCGCCTGCACCGCATCGTCACCAATCCGCTCTACCCGCTTTCCTACAAGCAGGAAAAGGAGATGGAGTTCCGCGACACCGTGGTGTCGCTGCTCATCGACAATTCGGGTTCCATGCGCGGGCGTCCCATTACCCTGGCCGCGATGAGCGCCGACATCCTCGCGCGCACGCTTGAACGCTGCGCCGTCAAGGTCGAGATTCTCGGCTTCACCACGCGCGCCTGGAAAGGCGGCCAGTCGCGCGAGCGCTGGATCGCCGCAGGCAAGCCGGTGAAGCCCGGCCGCCTCAACGACCTGCGCCACATCATCTACAAGGCCGCCGATGCGCCGTGGCGGCGCACACGCAAGCACCTCGGCCTGATGCTGCGCGAAGGGCTGCTCAAGGAAAACATCGACGGCGAAGCGCTGATGTGGGCCCACAACCGCCTGATCGGCCGGCCCGAGCAGCGCAAGATCCTGATGGTCATCTCCGACGGCGCCCCGGTCGACGATTCGACGCTCTCGGTCAATCCCGGCAATTACCTCGAACAGCACCTGCGCCGGGTCATCCAGTGGGTCGAGGATTATTCGCCCGTCGAACTGGTCGCCATCGGCATCGGCCACGATGTGACCCGCTACTACAAGCGCGCGGTGACCATCGTCGATGCCGAACAGCTGGGCGGCACCATGATGGACAAGCTCTCCGAGCTGTTCGACGAGGACTTCGTGCCCGAAGACGACCGCGCCCGGCGGCGCGGCGGGGTCGGGCGGTCCACGGCCTCGAAAGGCTCCGGCAGCACTTCTGGCAGCCCCCGCCCGGCCGCCCGCTGAGGGCCCGTTCACGATTTCGTGAACCACAGGAAAGCCTTATTTCCCGTTGAATATCAAAACATTCCGCCCGTCTGCGCGGGATTGACAGTCGCTGTCAGGATCGCTCTATTACTTCAATAGACCGGCTCCCGGCGCGAAAAGCGCCCGCCCCCGAAGGGCGGCCAAGGATCACGCAGACGGATTCGCGGACCCGGTTCCATTCAGGAGGCAAGGACTTATGGACGACAGAATTCTCGAAATTTACGACCACTATGTGCACAGCGCCGAACCGCGCCGCGTGTTCCTCGGCAAGCTCGCCAAGACCGCGGGCAGCGCCGCTGCTGCCGCTGCACTTCTGCCGCTGCTCGAAGGCACCGGCGCCGAAGCGGCGATGATCGACGCCAAGGATGCCCGCCTGACCACCGGCATGGTCAAGATTCCGGGCGGCACCGGCATGATGGTGGCCTACGTGGCGCGGCCCAAGACGGGCAGCAAGCGTCCCGCCGTGGTCGTGATCCATGAAAACCGTGGTCTTACCGACCACATCCGCGACGTCGCCCGCCGTCTCGCGGTCGAAGGTTTCGTCGCCGTGGCGCCGGACATGCTGTCGCCCGTCGGCGGCACGCCTAAGGATCGCGACAAGGCCCGCGACATGATCGGCAAGCTCAAGGGCGGCGATGTCGTAAAGAATCTGGTCGCCACCTCGCGCTATGCGGCGAAGCACCATCGTTCCAGCGGCAAGGTCGGCGCGGTCGGCTTCTGCTGGGGCGGCCAGCGCACCAACATGCTGGCGGTCGCCGACGCCGATCTGAAGGCCGCCGTCGCCTATTACGGACGTCAGCCGACCAAGGATCTCGACAAGATCCAGGCCAAGCTGATGCTGCACTACGCTGCCGATGACAAGAACATCAACGGCGGCATCGAGGCCTACATGGCCGGCCTCAAGGCGGCCGGCAAGTCGGTCGAGATGCACCAGTATCCCGGCACCAAGCATGCCTTCAACAACGATGCCAACCCCGAGCGCTACAACGCCGAGGCGGCGAAGCAGGCCTGGGAACGCACCGTCGCGTTCCTCAAGGCCAACGTGAAGTAAGCGTCGGCATATCCCGACGAAGAAGGGCGCGCCCGCCGGCGCGCCCTTTGCTTTGGGGCATAGAAAAAAGGCCCGCCGGACGGCGGGCCTTTTTCATCTCCCGGGGGATGCGGTCAGTTGGCCGCAGCCTTACGCTCGATCCGGCGCTTCACCTTGGCGGCTTCGGGTTCGAGCTTCGAAATCGGCGTGGACTTCAGGAAGGCATCGAGCCCTCCGGCCTTTTCCACGGTACGGATGCCGTTGGGCGAGAGCCGCAGACGGACCATTTCGCCGAGCGTGTCGCTCAGCAACGAGGTGTACTGGACGTTGGGCAGGAAGCGGCGACGCGACTTGTTGTTCGCGTGGCTCACCTTGTTGCCGGTCATGGCCTGCTTTCCGGTCACCTGGCAGCGACGAGTCATGGCGATTTCCCGTTGTTTCACAAATACTTGGCGCGACCCCACCGGATGGCGGAGCAAGCGCGGAAGCGGCTGTTTACCGGGATTTCCGGCCCCCGTCAAGGCCCCCCGGCGGCAGCCCCTTTCCGGCCCTTGCCCAAGCCGGGCCGGAGCCCCGCCTCAATCAGTGCTGGTACGGTGCAGGCTCCAGAACTTTTCCATGGCCAGGTAGGTAAAGGACCCCGTCCAGGCGATCATGGCGAGGCCCACCAGCGCCTCGACCCCGGTCAGGATGCGCAGCACCCCGGTCGGATACAGATCGCCGATCCCAAGCGACGTATAGCTGACCGTGGAAAAGTAGAGGTACTCGTAAAAGCTGCCACCGAACTTCCCGGCGATGCCGCCCAGCCCCCCGAAATGGCCGATAACGTAAAACATGGCGGCGCAGAGCCAGACTTCCGCCGAATGAGCGATGAAGGCCGCTCCCATGACGAACAGGATGCGCTTGCGCGGCCTGATCGTCAGTCTCGGCATCAGAACCGAGGCGTAGCGCAAGGTCTCGTAATGGACGAGAACACAAGCCGCCACCATGGCCACGGCGAGCACGACCGTGACCGAAAGCGACAAAAATCCGGGGGAAGCCTCCACTGGCCGTCTCCTTGCGGCCGCGCGGGCCGTCGTCAGTTCATGCGCCCGATGGCGCGCGACAAAAGAACGTAAACCTTGCCGACGTCCGCCGTGACGAAAGCCGAAGACAGCAGGTTTTCGGGATCGGAAGCCGCTGCCTGGGCCAGCAGGTTCTCGAACAGGTCGAGGTAGCGGTCGGCATATTTGCGGAATTCCGCATTGCCTTCATAGGTCGAGCGAATCGCGCCCTGCAGCTTCTTCAGATCGGCCTCGACGATCATGCCGCGCAGGAACACGCTCTTGTCGCCGCGGGCGAACTGCTTCCACAGCTTTTCCGCCAGCGGCTTGTCCATCAGGCGCGTGATATCGACGCCGATGGAATTCAGCTCGTCGATGACCAGGCGCGATGCGCGCAGGAACCTGTCGCGTTCGGCATCGAGGCTGTTGAGACGCACCTTCGCCGCCTCCTCCGATGCCTTCTGCGAAGCTGACAGCAGCGCGTCGGTTTGAATCCTGAACGCCGAAACGATCGACTCGGTGCGCTCTGCCGCCGCGGACAAAGCGCCCGCGAACTCGCTGGTCTGGTTTTCAAGGCTACGCCCGGAGTCCTCGACGCGATCGCGCGCCTCGCCCTAGGCAATCTCGATTTCGCGCGCGCGCTGGCGGAACAGGGCGCCGAGGGCATGCAGTTCGGTCGCCACTTCATCGGCGGTCTTGCGCAGGTCGCGGTTCTCGCCATCGAGCGCGGTACGGACGCCTTCGATCCGGCTCGAGGCGTCGGACACCGCGCCGGAAAGGGCGCCCGCTTCCCGCGCCAGCGCCTCGCCCGCCTCGCGCAGGCGGCGGTCAGCGTCGGTGGCAGCCTCGGCCATCTGCGCGCTTTCGCGCGCCAGCGTGGCGGCGATGGCTTCCGCCTGCTGAGCGGCTTCGGCGGCGGCACGGGCCAGCGAATCGACCTCGGACGCGACCGAGCGGTCGATCGCCGCGGACTTGGCGGCGATTTCCGCCGCGGCCGCCGCCAATGCCTGGCTCTGGCGCTCAAGCGCCTGGCGGATTTCCTCGGCCCGCTGGGCCGCCTGGTCGGATGCGGCGCGCAGCGCATCGGCCTGACGGGTATAGGCATCGCCCACCTCACGCGCGCGCTGGGTGGTATGGGCCGCGGTTTCACCAAGGCGCTTCACTTCATCATCAAGCAGCGCCTTCACTTCGCCGGCGCGCGCGCGGGCCGCTTCCGAAGCGGCATCGAGCGCCCGCCCGCTGGCATCCAGCACCTGCCCGGCGGCACGCACGGAAGCTACCGACTTGAGGGCGGCATTCTCGATCGCCGCCGTCTGGCGCGCCATGATCTCGCTCGCCCGGTCCATCTGGTCGCGCGCGCTGTCGCCCGAGCGCCGGATTTCCGCCGTGCCAGATTCGAGGGATTCGCCCGCCGCGTCCATGTCGGAAATGGCCGATTCGCTCGCCCGCGCCAAAGCGCCGCCGGCACGGCTGATGTTTTCCGTCGCATCGCCCACGCGCGCCGCCGAGGTTTCGGCGTTTTCGCCGATCGCCCGGGTTTGCACGAGCAGGCGGTCCGCCGCCGCATCGAGATCGCGCGCCAGCGTCTCGCCCGCATCGCGCAGACGCGCGGTCGCGGTTTCGACGGTCTTCGCGGCCGCCGTCGTATCCGCTGTCAAGGTCGCGTATTCGCCGCGCATGGCCGCGACATGTTCGCTGTTCGACTGCGCGAGATGATCGATGCGCGCGGCGCCCTTTTCGCTTTCGTCGACGAGCTTGGTCATCTGCTCGCCCATGATCTTGGTGGCATCGGCGGCGCGGCGCTCGAGCGTCTGGGCCGCGTTCTCAAGCGCCAGCTGCTGACGCGATCCCAGTTTTTCGAGCGAGGCCGCCCGTTCATCGAGATCCTGCGCCGCATGGGCCAGCGCCTCTTCGTGCTTGCGCATGGCATCGAACAGATCGCCCATGCGGCCGACCGTCGCCTCTGCAGCCGAAATCAGGCCGGTGCGGCGCGCATCCAAGGTTTCGGTAACGGCGCCGACGCGCCCGGCGGCGCCCTCGGCGGCCGCGGCGATGGCCTCGGCTCCGGCGGCGAAACGGCCTTCGAATTCGCGGGCAACCTTGGTGATGCGCGCCTCGGCCTCGGCCGCATTGCGATCGGTCGCCTCAAGCAACCGGTTGTTTCCGGCTTCGATGGCGGCAATGACAGCGTTGGCTTTTTCCTCGGCATTTCCCGGCGGATAGGCGAGCGCATCGAGACGGCTGCCCAGCGCGTCGGCGACATCGGCAAGGCGCGTGCGCGCCCCGATGGCGACAATCAGGAGCCAGAGAAAGGCGAGCGGCGTAAAGATGCCCGCGAGCAGGGCCCCGATTTCATGGGGCAGCATGAACAGGACGTTCTGCCAGCCGAACTGGCTGACCACGTAATAGGCGACGAAGCCGAGCCAGATCGCCGTCAGCGTGGCGCCGGCCGCCAGCATCATCTGAATACGCGTGAGGCGCATGTCCCCCAAACTCCCTGCCCGTCCGTTTATCCGCCGCCCCCGCCGGGGACGCCGTTCATCGTTTGCGGCCGGAAAACCCTAAAGGGTGGAGAAAGCAACGTCCAGAGGCGAGAAGCCGCCCCTAAAGGCCTACCAATGGAAGGCCGGGATGGCGGCGGCGATGGTGACACCCGCCTTCAGCGCAACCGCGGCGAGCCCTTCGGGATCGGGCTTCTCGCCAAACGACAGGCCCAGTTCCCGGGCATGGATGCCCGAAGTCACCAGCACCGCATCTATGCCGGCCACATTGGCGCCCCTGATATCGGTAGCGAGCGAATCGCCGATGGCGAGCAGGCGCGCATCGGGGCCGAGGTTCATCAACCTGAGGCAGGCCTCGTAGGTTTCGGCATAGGGCTTGCCGTAGGAACGGACCTGACCGCCCAGCTCCTGATAACGCGCCGCCAGCGCGCCCGCGCAGATGATGCGCACGCCGCCGCGGATCACTTCCATATCGGGGTTGGCGCAGATCATCGCCATGCCTGCCGCAGCGCTCGCGGCAAGGACGTCTTCGTAGTCCTCGACGGTTTCCTCGTCGCGCCAGGGACCCGTGTTGAGGATGAAGCTGCCCGGTTCGGGCGCCGCGATCTGGGCGAGGTCGAGCCCGTCGAAAAGACCCCTGTCACGTTCCGGGCCGATATGCAGGCAGCGCTGCCCGAGGCCCTTGAGCCAGTCGTCGGGCCGGTCCTTGAGCGCCCGCCAGGCAAGCTCGCCCGAGGACAGGACATCCGTGTAGAGCATCCGGGGAATGCCGATCTGGTCCATGCCCTCCATCACCGCATCGGCGCGGCGCGGCGCGTTGGACAGCATCACGACCGGCTTTGCCGCCTCCGACAGCCGCGCGAGCGTCGCCGTCGCGCCCGGGTAAGGCGTCTTGCCGTCGTGCACCACGCCCCACAGGTCGAGGATCACGCCGTCATAACGCTCCATCAGGGAAGCGATGCCGGGCAGGATGGGAATTTCAAAGGCTGACATGGGTGCGGCGCCGAAGTTCTTGGGCGCCGTTCTTTTGCCATGCCGGGGCGCGTCTGTGAAGGGCTTCCCCTCAGGCCGCGCTGGCGACGACATCCTTGGAGATGCGGGGCTCGCCGAACAGATAGCCCTGACCGTAGTCGATACGGTAGTCGAGCAACTCGATCAGGTCCTGTTCGGATTCGATCTTTTCGGCGATCAGGTCGATGCCATGCACGTCGAGCACGCGCTTGAGCGCCGCGACATTGACCCCGATGATCGCGGGGCCGTTTCCATCTTCCGCATCGGAAGCGGGCAACGCCTTTTCGCGGTCGAGAAGCTGCGCCGAATCGATCTTGATGTACTTGAAGCGCTTGCGGCCGAGGCCCTGGATATCGAGCTTGGCAAGATCGCGCACGCGGTCGAGGGAGAAGAAGAAACCGAGGCGGCCGAGGCGAGAAATGTATTCGTCGATTTCCGGCCCTTGCGCTTCGACGTCTTCCTGGCTGAATTCGAAGATCAGGTTGCGGGAAAGTTCCACGTTGGACGCCAGAAAATCCACGAAATCCGAGAAGAACGCGCGGTCAGCCAGCGTGTTTGCCGAGATGTTGCAGAAGAAGCCGACGTTGTGGTTGCGGCTCTGGGCGCGGCGCACCAGCTGGACGCAGCGGAACAGCAGCAGGTTGTCGATGGCGCCGACAAAACCTTCGCGACGGGCGACTTCCAGATAGCGCTCGGGCAGCACGACGCGGCCCTGTTCATCGCGGATGCGCGAGAAGCATTCGTAGAACCGGGTCTTGCGCTGGGGCAGGCTGACGACGGGCTGAAGATAAAGATCGACGCGGTCGCGCTTGAGGCCTTCGCGAACGATATCGAGAAGCTGATTGTCGTCGAATCCGTCCTCGCCCTTCGGCGCCGAGGCTTCGGCAACGGGCTTCTGCGGCGCAGACGCCTTGGCCGAGACCTGCTCGATCAGGCTTTGCAGCACGCGCACTTCGGACACGACGCGGTCGAGATCCTTCTTCGCCTTGCTGTCGCCGCCCTCAACCAGGGCCGCGATGGCGCCATCGAGACGCATGTTGTCGACGCGCAGGCGCTCCACCTCGGTGCGCAGGTTGTCGATCCGGTATTCGTTGACCTCGGCCGCATCGAGGCGGGCCCAGACTTCATGAGCGAGCGCGCCCGCAACCAGCACCACGCCGCCGGCAATGAAGCCCGCGGCCGTGCTGATGCCCGGCGCGAAACTGGGCAGTACCAGCGCCACGGCGAGCGCGAGGAGGAAATAGGCGGCGGCGATGAACAGATGCTTCAGCACGCTGGCTCCGGAACGGAGGGGTCGCTGGACCCGCGGTTGAACGGCCCGGACCCTGTGTCCGGCCCCCTGACTGTGCCGCCAAGGTCTTGAAATATGGTTAACAATTGCTAACCCTGCCGGGCAGCCTCAACCGGCGCCGACGGCGTCCCGGATATGGGCGAAACCGTCGGCCTTGAGCCGCTCGACAAGCCCCGCGAGGATGCGCCCCGGCAGGCCGGGGCCCTCGTAGACCATGGCCGTATAGAGCTGCACCAGGCTCGCCCCCGCCCGGATCTTGGCATAGGCATCGGCGGCCGAGGCGATGCCCCCCACCCCCACCAGCGGCACCTTGCCGCGCACCTCGACATAGGCATCGGCCAGAAGCCGCGTGGCGCGTTCCATCAGGGGTGCACCGGACAGCCCGCCGGTCTCGGCGCGGTTGTCGCTCTTGAGCGTGTCGGGGCGCTCGATGGTGGTGTTGGATACGGTCAGCCCGTCCATGCCGCCCGCGCGTGCCAGCGCGCAGATGTCGGCGAGCTGGCCGTCGGTCAGGTCCGGGGCGATCTTGACCAGCACCGGCGGCGCGGTTTCGCCGCGTGAGGCGCGCACCGCCGCGACCAGTTCCGCCATCGCACCCGCACCCTGCAGGTCGCGCAGGCCCGGCGTGTTCGGCGAGGACACATTGATCACCAGGTAATCGGCAAGCGGCCCCAGCACGCGGGCAGCTTCCGCGTAATCGGCAACCGCATCGGTCGAGGTCTTGTTGCGGCCGATGTTGACGCCGACGATGGCGTTCGCATCGCGGGCGCGAAACGCGGTAAGCCGTTTCGCCGCCGCCGCGGCACCACCGTTGTTGAAGCCGAGCCGGTTGATCACCGCGCGGTCCTCTTTCAGGCGGAACAGGCGCGGGCGTGGATTGCCCGGCTGCGGACGCGGCGTCAGGGTGCCGACTTCGACGAAGCCGAAGCCCATCGCCAGCATCGGCGCGACCACGCGGGCATCCTTGTCGAAGCCGGCGGCAAGGCCGAGCGGATTGGGAAAACGACGGCCGAAGACGTCGATGGCGAGCGCGTCGTTCGTCTCGGCCCGGCCCATGCGCGGACCAAGCCCGGCACGCAACCCCCTGATGGTCAGACCATGGGCGGTTTCGGCAGGCAGCGCGAACAGCGCCGCGCGCGCAAGGGGCCACAGGCTCACGAAAACATCTCCATCGCGGGCAAAAACGCCCACTGAAGTTAGCCCAAGGGCCCCGCCGTGAACAGGGCCGCCGAAAGCGCTTCGTGATGGCGCGCCAATCGGTGAAAATCAGCCCATGACAGAGACAAAAAATACCCGCGCGCGCTCCGACACCCACGGCCTGCACTACATCGACGGCGCCTGGGTCTGGGGCAATCCGCCGATCATGGGGCCGATGACCAACGGGGCATGGATGGCTTCCGTCGTGTTCGACGGGGCACGGGCCTTCGCCGGGCTCGCCCCCGATCTCGACCGCCATTGCGCCCGAGCCGTCGCCTCGGCCCGGGTGCTGGGCCTCGATCCCCCCGTCGATGCCGCCCGCATCGAAGCGCTCGCCCGCGAGGGCATCGCCCAGTTTCCCGCAGGCGCCGAGCTTTACATCCGGCCGATGTTCTATGCCGACGAAGGCTTCGTCAGCCCCAAGGCGGACACGACGAAATTCGTCCTCACCCTGTTCGAGGCGCCGATGCCCGAACCACGCGGCTTTTCCGCACACCTGTCGCGCATTCGCAGGCCTTCGCCCGAATCCGCGCCGACGCTCGCCAAGGCCTCCTGCCTTTACCCGCAATCGGCGGCGGCGCTGCGCGCGGCGCGGGCGGCGGGCTTCGGCAATGCCGTGGTACTGGACGCCAACGGCAACGTCGCCGAATTCGCCACCGCCAATATCTTCTGCGCGGTTAGCGGCACGGTGATGACGCCGGTGCCAAACGGCACGTTTCTCGACGGCATCACCCGCCAGCGGGTGATCGGCCTTCTGCGCGCGGATGGGCACGAGGTGCGCGAGTGCTCGCTCACCTTCGACGACCTGATGGCCGCAGACGAGGTTTTCGCCACCGGCAACTACGCCAAGGTCACCCCCTGCATCAAGCTGGGCGAACGGGAATTGCAGCCGGGCCCGGCCTATGCCCGCGCCCGCGAGCTTTACTTCGCCTGGGCCAGGGGGACGCGGGCGGCCTGAACCAGCCCCCCCCCGGACAGGGGCCTTGACGCGGGGGCTGCCCCCAAGCAAAGTCCGCCCCGGCTGGCACATCGCGCGCAGGCCCGCATTTTCAACCGGCGTCAGGGTCTATGGAACAGATCGCAGAGATTTTCCGGGACTGGGGGCACCTCGCCTACCCGGTGATCTTCGTCTGGACCTTCTTCGAAGGCGAAACCGTCGTCATCTTCGGCGGCTATGCGGGCCATTACGGCATTCTCAACCCGTTCTGGCTTTTCCTGTGCGCGTGGACGGGGTCGTTCCTCGGCGACCAGACCTGGTATTACCTCGGCCGCCGCTACGGGCCCAACCTTCTCAAGCGTTACCCCAAATGGGAACCGGGCGTGTTCCACGTCTCGGAGCTGATGCGCCGTTACGGGGTGTGGTTCATCCTGTCGTTCCGCTTCATCTACGGCGTGCGCAACATTTCATCGGTCACCATCGGCATGATCCATTATCCGTGGCTCAAGTTCGCGGTGATCAACTGCATCGCCGCCGCCGTCTGGGCGGCGAGCTTCGTCGGTTTCGGCTGGGGCTTCGCCGTGGCATCGGAAATGGTGACCGCATCGCTGCCCGAGCATTTGCTGGGCGACGCGGTCAAGATTGTCGGCGTGGGCCTGCTTGCCACCTTCGTCGTCGTGGTGGCGCTTCTGCTGCGCCGCCAGATCAAACGGCACAAGGCCGAAAAAGAAAGCGCCGGCGGCGGAGAATAGACGCGCCGCCTAGGCGGCGAGGTCTTCACCCTTGAGTGCGCGCTCGATCAGCGCAGACATTTCCGCCACGCCGTAAAGCTCGATGAAGGAGCCCATGCGCGGGCCGGTCTTCTGGCCGAGCAGGATTTCATAGAGCGCCGCGAACCACGACTTGAGATCGTCGAACGGGTGGCGCTTGCCCACTTCATAGACCTGGTACTGGATATCCTCGGCCACCGCCGTCGCGGGCAGCTTCCTGAGTTCGGCCAGCAGGTCGGAAAGCGCCGCGCGCTCGGCCTCGGTCGCCTTGCGGTAGACCTTCCCGGGCTTCACGAAGTCCTGGTAGTAGCGGATGGCATAACCCACCAGCCGGTCGAGCATCGGCGCGGTCGCGGGCGTGGCTTCCGGCGCGTAGCGGGTGATGAAGCCCCACAGCACCGCCTTGTCCTCGCTGTTGCAGACCGACGCCAGGTTCAGAAGGATGCTGTAGGACAGCCCCGCCTGGGGGGCCGGCACCGACGCCTCGTGCGCGTGAATGTGGTGGACGGGGTTCTGCAGGCGCTTGGCCTCGTCCTCCTTCACGTAATTGCCGAGATGCGCGAGGTATTCGTCCACGCACTTCGGAATGACGTCGAAGTAGAGCCGCTTGGCGCGCTGCGGCGCCTGGTACATGTAATAGGCGAGGCTTTCGTGCGGCGCGTAGGCGAGCCATTCCTCCACCGTCAGGCCGTTGCCCTTGGACTTGGAAATCTTCTGGCCCTTGTCGTCGAGGAACAGCTCGTAGGTGAAGGTCTCGGGCGGACGGCCGCCGAGGATGCGGCAGATCTTCGACGATAGCCGCACCGAATCGATCAGGTCCTTGCCCGACATTTCGTAATCGACCGCAAGCGCCGTCCAGCGCATCGCCCAGTCCACCTTCCACTGCAGCTTGCAGGCGGCGCCGCGCACCTGGACCTCGTAGGTCTGGTTGTCGGCGTCCTGATAGACGAAGGTGCCCTTTTCCAGGTTGCGCTCGATCACCGGCACCTGAAGGACGCGGTTGGTCCACGGGCACAGCGGCAGGAACGGCGAATAGGTCGCGCGGCGTTCCGGCCCGAGCGTCGGCAGCATGACTTCCATGATCTCGTCGTAATGCTCGAGCACCTTCATCTTCACGTCGTCGAACAGCCCCGCCTTGTAGCATTCGGTGGCCGAGCGGAATTCGTAGTCGAAGCCGAAGGTGTCGAGGAACATGCGCAGCTGGGCGTTGTTGTGCTCGCCGAACGAGTTGTGGCACTCGAAGGGATCGGGCACGGACGTCAGCGGCAGCTCGCGGAACTTCTCGATATGGTCGCGCTTGGGAATGTTGTCGGGCACCCGGCGCAACCCGTCCATGTCGTCGGAAAAGGCGATCAGCTTGGTCGGAATATCCGAGATCATCTCGAAGGCCTTGCGCACCATCGTGGTGCGGCAGACCTCGCCGAAGGTGCCGATATGCGGCAGGCCCGAGGGGCCGTAGCCGGTCTCGAACAGGACGTAGCCGCGTTTGCGAATGGCGTCGCCCTGCTTGCCGTCGAGGCGGGCGAGCACCTTGCGCGCCTCCACAAACGGCCAGGCGTTCGAGTCCATCGCAAGATCACGCGGCTTGGCGGTCACGGTCCTTATACCTCCACTAAAAACGTGGCCGGAACCTAGGGGTCACCGGGGCATTCGTCAACAGGCGGGCGGATCATTATACTGCGCCAATGTCCGGCGAACCCCACCGCATTTCCATAGCCTTCGACGCCCCCGTGCTGATCGCCACGCCCAAGGGGGCGCTGACGCTTTCGGCCGACGGCGAGGTGGCGACCCTGACCCGGCGCGAGGCGGAAACCCGCCTCCGGGCCACCCCCCACGTGCTGGTCCACGCCCCCCATGCGGCGCGCAGGCTCAATCTCGGGGCCTTTCCGGCCCTCGACGCGCTGGAACTTTTCGCCTTCACCCGCCCCGCCCGCTTCTGCGTGCCCACGCCGCGCGGCCTTGCCCGCGCACTCGGCATCACCGTCGGCGCGGGCCACGAGGACGAGGCGGTGGCCCTCATCGCCGCCGTGCGCGCCCTTCTGGCGGAGCTGCCGGAACAGGCCGGCGAAAATCCCGAGCTTCGCGACATGGCCCGGCTGATGGCGGCCGGCGGCTGGGGCTGGGGGCCCCACGTGCTGACTGCCCTCGGCCTTGAACTGGACGCCGCCGAAAAGGGCGCGCAGGCGCTCGCCGTGTGGCGGGGCCTGCCGGAATGGGCCGAAGAAGCGCCCGAGCCCCCCGCCGCCCATTACCCCGTCACCGACATGGAGACGCGCCAGCGCCTCGATGAACTGGTGGGCAATGGGGGCGAGGCGCGGCCCGAACAGGCGGACTATGCCTCCGCCGTCACCCATGCGTTTACGCCGCGGACCGAGGCGGGCATGCCGCAGATGGTGCTGGCCGAGGCCGAGACCGGCACCGGCAAGACGCTCGGCTACATCGCGCCCGCCAGCGTCTGGGCGGAAAAGAACCGGGGCGCGGTGTGGATATCGACCTTCACCCGCAACCTGCAACGCCAGATCGACCAGGAGCTGGACCGCCTCTACCCCGACCCGGTGCGAAAGGCCCTCAAGGCCGTGGTGCGCAAGGGACGGGAAAACTACCTCTGCCTCCTGAACCTTGAAGACGCGGTGACGGCGGCCGGCCTCGATCCGCGCCAGGGCGCCGTGCTCGGCCTGATGGCGCGCTGGGCGGCCGCGTCGCGCGACGGCGACATGGTGGGCGGCGACTTCCCCGCCTGGCTGATCGAAATCCTTGGCCCCGCCCGCACGATTGGCTTGGCCGACCGGCGCGGCGAATGCATCTACGCCGCCTGCCCCCATTACCACAAATGCTTCATCGAAAAGACCGTGCGCCGCGCGCGCCGCGCGGAAATCGTCGTCGCCAACCATGCCCTCGTCATGGCGCAGTCGGCACTGTCGGGCCTCGACGACGCCTTCGTGCCGACGCGCTACGTCTTCGACGAAGGCCATCACCTGTTCGGTGCCGCCGACAGCGCCTTCGCCATCCACCTGACTGGGCGCGAGGCGGCGGAACTGCGCCGCTGGCTGGCGGGCGCCGAGGACCGGCGCCGTTCACGCGCGCGCGGGCTGGAACGGCGCATCGGCGATCTCGTCGAAATGGACGGCGAAGCGGGCGAAGCATTGAAGGACGCCGTGCGTGCGGCGGCGAAACTGCCCGCGACGGGCTGGCTGCAACGCATCGCCGAGAACATGCCCAAGGGCGGCATGGAAATCTTCCTCGCCCGCCTGCGCGCCCAGGTGCTGGCCCGCGCCAAGGGCTCGGAAGCGGGCTATTCACTGGAGGCCGAAGCGCGGCCGCTCGGCGAGGGCGTGCTGGAAGCAGCCGCGAATCTCGATTACGGGCTGCGCGACATCGCCGAACCCTTGGGCCGCGTCACGCGACGGCTCGCGCGCCTCCTCGATGATCGCGCCGACGATCTTGATTCCGCGACACGGCTGCGCATCGAAGGGGCCGTGCGTTCGATAGAGCATCGCGCGGGCGGCCCGCTCGCCGCGTGGCGCTCGATGCTGGCGGCGCTGGGCGAGGAAACCCCCGAGGACTTCGTCGACTGGTTCGGCATCGAACGCGCGGGCGGCCGAGAGGTCGACGTCGGCATGCACCGCCACTGGGTGGACCCGACCAAGCCGCTCGCCGACACGGTCTTTGCCGAAGCCCATGGCGTGGTGGTGACATCGGCGACCCTGACGGATGCCACCGGCGACATCGAGGCCGACTGGAAGGTGGCCGAAGCGCGCACCGGCGCCGCGCACCTGCCCCAGCCGGTGATGCGCGCGCGCCATCCGTCGCCGTTCGATTACGCGAAACAGGCGCGCATCTTCATCGTCACCGATGTGGACAAGGACGATGCCGACGCGGTGGCGGCGGCCTACCGCACCCTGTTCATGGCGGCGGGCGGCGGCGCGCTCGGCCTGTTCACCTCCATCGCGCGGCTGCGCGCGACGCACACGCGCATCGCCCCGGCGCTCGACGATGCAGGCCTGGCGCTCTATGCCCAGCACGTGGATGCGATGGACACGCCGACGCTGGTGGACATTTTCCGCGAAGATGAAAACTCGTGCCTCTTGGGCACCGATGCCGTGCGCGACGGCGTGGACGTACCGGGGCGAAGCCTGCGCCTGATCGTGTTCGACCGCACGCCCTGGCCGCGCCCCGACATCCTGCACCGCGCCCGCAAGCAGCGCTTCGGCAACCGCGCCTATGACGAGATGCTGACGCGCCTCAAGCTGAAACAGGCCTTCGGGCGGCTGATCCGGCGCGCGGGCGACCACGGCTGCTTCGTGCTCTTGGACCGTGCCTGCCCGTCGCGCTTTACCCGCGCCTTCCCCGAAGGAGCGCCCGTGGCCCGCGCAGGCCTCGCCGAGACCGCCACCGCCATCAAGGAGTTCCTCGCGTGAGCACCGCCGCGCCCGCAGCCCTCATATCGCCCGGCACGATCTGGGCGACCTATGCCGTCGGCTTCGCCAGCAACGGCGTCGGCATGATGCTGAAGGTGGCGCTGCCGCTGTGGGCGATCCAGCTCAACCTGTCGGCGAGCGAGATCGGCATCGCCATCGGCATCGGCGGCCTGCTGCCATTCCTGCTCGCCATTCACGGCGGCGTGCTGATGGACAAGCTGGGCACGCGGCGGGTGACGCTTGCCTATGCCTTCGCCATGGCCATCGCCTGCCCGCTTTATCCGTTGCTGCCCTTCTTCGCGGGCATCGTGTTGCTGCAACTGATCACCGGGCTTGCCCAGACCACCGTATGGGTCGGTGCGCAATCGCTGATCGTGCGCCTGACCAAGGGCAAGACCACCGAGATCGCGCGCTTTTCCGTTTTCGCCCGCGCGGGCACGTTGCTGGGCCCCGTCATCATCGGCGCGGTGTGGGACGTCGCGGGCGCCTGGGTCGCCTTCTCGGTGACCGGGGCGGCGGGGCTGCTCGTCCTCGTTGCGCTGCGCAAGGTGCCGGAAACCAACCGGCGCGTGGCGGCCCCCGCCAATGCCGATGCGCCGCCCGCGCGCACCCGCCTGAAAGAGCTTATGCCCAACTGGCGCGACTACGCGGGCACGTTTTCGCTGATGGCGGTCCCCATGGTCGCCTTCATCATCGTCATGACGGTGCTGCGCAATTCCTCGACCGGCATCCAGACGTCGTTTTACATCGTCTACCTGAAGGACATCGGCTATCTCGGCAGCGCCATCGGCCTGCTGGTGGGCATTTCCGAGGGGGCCGGCATGGCGGGTGCGCTGATGGCGGGCTGGTGGGAAAAGCGCTTCCGGCCGCACTGGGTGCTGATCGGGTTCGTCACCGCCTCCATCGCCTTCGTCACCATCACGCCGATGCTGGGCGGGCTGTTCGTGGCCCTCGTCCTCGCCACCTTCGGGCGCGGCTTCGCCCAGGGGCTGACCCAGCCGGTGACCTTCGGCATCCTTTCGCGCGCCGTCGATGAAAGCGTGCAAGGGGCCAGCATCGGCCTGCGCACCACGGCCAACCGCGCCGCGTCCTTCTTCGTGCCGCTGATCATGGGCTTCGTTGTCGAGCGCTTCGGTCTGATCGACAGCTTCTATATCTGCGGCGGCGCGCTGATCGCCATTACCCTCTGCGTCGCCCTGTTCGTGAGAAGACTGCCGGAATTCAGAAGCTGATCCGCGCCGCATGTGGCAGGATCGGCAAAAGAGAGGATTGCCCCATGTTCAAGCCCGGAGATATCGTGCGCAACGAAGCGCGCAACGTTGTGGGCGAAGTGATCGAGGTCGACGGCGATACCGTCTATATCGAGCAGACCAACGGCGCGGAGGTGGATTTCCCCGCGACCCAGCTGGTGCTCGAAAGCGACTTCCAGAAGCGCCACAACCGCACGGCGGAGGCCACGGCCGGCGCGCAGGCGAACGACCCGGTCTATGAGGCGGTCGTCGCCAATCTCTTTCCCGCCGTGGTGCAGCTGGGCCAGCGCCACCACGCCGCCCAGCCGCGCGTGGCGGGCGTGGCACCCAAGGGCTGGGATGAATTGAGCGCCCTGCAAAAGCTGACGGCCGTATCGGCGGCGACCAACGTGCCGGTCAAGGCATGGCTCGACGCCAACCAGCCCGGCGCCAGGATCGCCATCGGCAAGCTCCAGATTTCGGTGCTTTCGAAGGCTACGACCCGGGGCTGAATGCCCCCCTCCCGCCCCGCCGCCCGGCCGTGCTAGGCTTCCCCAACGAACAAGCCCGGGGAGGCGCGCATGGGGAAAAAACCCGAAGGTTTCAAGGTCCGCAAGGCGGGGCATCTCGTCATCCGGGTGAAGGACCCGGCGGCCACCGCCGCCTTCTTCCAGGAAGTCGTCGGCTTCAACCGCAAGGGCGTGCTGCAGCGCGGCATGCATTTCCTGACGTCCGACTTCGAAGACAACCACCACATGCTGCTGGTGCGCCCGGCCAAGGACGGCGCGGAGGAACGCGACTTCCGCTCCGCCATCGGCTTCGCCGGCGTCACCTATGAAATCACCGACGCAGACGGCTTCGACCGCATCATCGACCGGCTGAACGCGCGCGGCGTCGGCGTGCTGGTGGACGAGGACGATACCCGCCGCTCGCTCCGCTTCCGCGACGAGGACGGATTGCCCTACGAATTCTGGTGCAAGGCTTGAGGAGGGAACCATGAGCGACACGCTGCTGCGCACCACCCGCGTCACCCTTCGCGCCTCCGACATCGCGCGTTCGGTGAAATTCTATGAAGACGTCTTCGGCTTCGATCAACTGGGCAAGGACGAGGCGGGCCGCACCCTGATGGGGGCCGACGGCATCGTCATGCTGGCGCTGGAACAGGCGAAGGACCCCAACGGCTCGCGCCCCGTCGTCGAGCCGCAACCCTTCATCGGCATGGAGCATTTCGCCTTCGAACTGGAACCCGACAGTTTCGAGGTGCTGCGCGCCTTCTGGCGGCACATCAACGCGCTGGGGGTGGAGATCCACCACTGCGTCGATCACATCATCACCAACTCGATCTACTTCCTCGATCCCGACCGCAACCTGATCGAGGCCTACATCAACTGCCCGAAGGAGCGCGCGCGCGACCTGGAGCATCCCTACGGCACGGTCGAGGACCTTGACGACGCGCTGGCCGGCAAGTGCCAGCCCGCGTGGATGAAGGACTACCCGCACGCGAAATAAATTTTCGCGGCCTAGTCGGCGTCTTCGCGCAGGCCAAGCGAACGCAGCGAACGGTCGATCCACTGGCGCGTCAGCTTTTCCTGCACCCGGTTCTGGCCGAGGCGTTCGCGCAGGGCGGCGAAATCCACCACATCGAGCGGCTGGTCCTGGTTGAAGCAGGAGAACACCACCGTGACCTCGCCGGTCTCGGGATCGACGTGGAGCTGCAGGCACTGGGCGCAGATTTCCTTCATCATGCACTGCATCGGCGAGTTGATGGAGCCGATCGCCACATGCCCGGGCTTGAGGAAATCCTTGAGCACCGTGTGGCGCGCGCGGCCCACCGCCGCCATCATCGCGTCCGATCCGATGGTGATCACGCGATCGACCTGATCCAAGGGAATCGCCGGCACCCCAAGGGTGCCGTTCCCATAAGCGGCGATGGCTTCGACGATGTTGCCGACGAAGGTCTTGTCCTGTTCGCGCGTCGGCGCAAAACCGGGGGCCTCGTCGCAGCACCAGATGATGACATCGGCGGCGGCCTCGATCTCTTCGACCTTGTAGCGGTCGATGATGGCCTTGTAGCCCGCGAAATAGAGAACTTTCGACCCCACCTTGCGCAGCGCCTGGCCGACGGAAAAGAGCACGGCATTGCCGAGCCCGCCGCCCACCAGCGCCACGGTTTCACCCGCGGGCGTTTCGGTGGGCATGCCGGTCGGCCCCATCAGGACGACGCGCTCGCCTTCCTTCAGATGCGCGCAGAGATCCGACGAGCCGCCCATCTCGAGCGCGATCACGGCGACCAGTCCCGCCTCGCGATCGACCCAGGCGCCGGTCATGGCGAGGCCTTCCATGGCAAGGATCGTGTCGCCGGTGCGCGGCGCCAGGCTTTCGTAATTCTGCAGGCGATAGAACTGGCCCGGGTGGAAGGCGCGCGCGGCGGCGGGGGCCTTCACCACCACCTCGATGATGGTGGGCGTCAGCCGGTTGACGGCAACGACCGTGGCGATCAGGTCGTCGCGCATGGTTTCGAACAGGCCATCGACGCTCACCGCCGTGGGCGCACGTTTCGCCAGCACGCGGCCGACGACCGGGAAGCCCCGCTTGGCCGAGCCCATGGCCTTGACCACGTTGCCCGCGAAAGACGGATGCAGGTCGCCAAAAAACGAAATGGCGCGGCCGTCCGCCTGCACCGATGCAATCACGTTGGCCGCCTCGGGCTTGGCGGAGAACACCGGTTCCTGCGCGTTGCCGTCTTCATCGAGGGTGGTGAACCACTTGCCGTGAAGCTGGAACAGGCCTTCGGTCTCGCGCGCCAGAACCGTGTTGGGCTGGGTGCCGGCGGCGACCAGCACCGTGCGCGCGGGCAAAGTTACGATCTCGCCCGAATCGAGGAGGCGTCCGCCATCGCCTTCTTCCATGCGCGTGAGCTTGAGGGCGCGCGCATGGCCGAAGGGATCGAGATCGACCTCGATCGGCGACAGGCCTTCGGCGAAGGAGATGCCTTCTTCCAGCGCCTTTTCCACTTCCTCGTGGTTCAGGGTGTAGGACGGGCTTTCGACCATGAAGCGCCGGTAGGCGATGGTGGAACCGCCCCAGCCGCGCAGCAGGCTGATGATATCGGGCGCGCGGCGTTCCTTCGCGGCCCGCTCGCGCTCGGCGCGGATGGCGCGGGCATGATTGATGAATTCGTCGGCGATCAGCGCCTCTTCCTTGCCCCAGGCGCGGCGCACGGCGGCCTCGCTCTTGTCGGCGACGAGCGCCTCGTAGCGGGAGAGGAACTTCTCCACCTGCACCGGGTAATAGGCGAGCGCCTCGGTCGCCGTGTCGATGGCGGTCAGGCCGCCGCCGATGACGACGACCGGCAGGCGCACCTGCAGGTTGGCGATGGAGCTTTCCTTGGCCGCACCCGTCAGCTGCAGCGCCATCAGGAAGTCCGATGCCGCGCGCACACCGCGCGCGAGGCCGTTCTTCATGCCGAGAATCGTCGGCTTGCCCGCGCCCGCGCAGAGCGCCACGTGATCGAAGCCCGCGGCGAAGGCGCTGTCGGGCGTGAGCGTGCCGCCGAAGCGCACGCCGCCGAACATGCGGAAACGCTGGCGCCGTTCCAGCAGCAGGCGGATCAGCTTCAGGTAGTTCTTGTTCCAGCGCACGGTGATGCCGTATTCGGCAACGCCGCCGAAGCCCGCCATGACGCGGTCGTCGAGATCTTCGTAGAGCTCGTTGACGTCGCGCACCGGCTTGAACGGCACGCGCGCGCCGTCCAGCGCGACACCCGAGATTTCCGCGGCCAGCGGTTCGATCTTGAGGCCGTCGACGGCGACGACCGCGTGGCCCTCGTTCATCAGGTGGTGCGACAGGGTGAAGCCCGCGGGGCCGAGGCCGACGACCAGCACCTTGTATCCCGAAGCCCGTTTCGGCACCGGGCGGGCGAGGTTCATCGGGTTCCAGCGCGTGAGCAGGCCGTAGATTTCAAAGCCCCAGGGTAACGCCAGCACATCCTTGAGGGAGCGCGTCTCGACCTCGGGGATATTGACCGGATCCTGCTTCTGGTAGATGCACGACTTCATGCAATCGTTGCAGATGCGGTGCCCTGTCGCCGCCGTCATCGGGTTGTCCACGGTGACGACCGCGAGTGCGGCGAGCGTCAGCCCGTCCGCCTTCAGCGTGTTCATCTCCGAGATTTTTTCCTCGAGCGGGCAACCCGCGAGGCTGACGCCAAAGGGCGATTTCTGGAAGCCGCCCGCCTTGCGGTCGGCAAGCCCGCGCGAGCAGCTGTCCTTGCCCTGATTGTGGCAGAAAATGCAGTAGTTCGCGTGATCGAGGGCATGAGTCAGGTCCATGCCCGCATCGGTCAGCGCGAAACCCTCGCGATGGCGCAGCGCATGGCTTTTCGCCAAGCGGATCATGCGCACGCCGTCCTTCACTTCCGTATCGACCGGGACGAGGTTCATCGGATCCGGCCGGCCCGGCACCTTGAACAGCACGCCCGCCTTGAAGCGCAAGCGGCCCATCTGTGACAGCGTCGCCCAGGCAGCGAAGTCCTCGGCCACGCCAAGGATATCGGCATTGGCCGCTTCGTCGGCCATCCAGCCCTCGACGGCGCGCGCGAAGGTGAGCTCGGAGAACGGGCCGAAGGTCTTGGTCAGTTTTACTTCCAGGGTCGGTCCGTCGATGCCTTCGATGGCGTCGGGCTTGTGCTTTTTGACCGCGCGGCGCTGCACGAACAGGCGCTTCACGCGATAAAGCGGCGCCAGTTCCGAATGGGCGTCGTGCAGCTTGCGGATCTCGGCCTCGATGCCGAACAGCGCGCCGATGAAGTCCTCGACATGGGGACCCATGTCGATCAGGAGCTGCGAGGCGTCCTTTTCGGCGAGTGCCGCCGGATTGGCACGCGCCGCCATCAGGCGGTTGTAAAGGGCGACGTCGGCGGCCTTCAGATGGTCGGCAAAGGCGCCGTCGACGCGCGCGAGACCGGCATCGGAATAAAGGTCATCGAAGGCAAGGCCGAAGCCTGGGGAAAAGGACGTCATCGGTGAAAGCCGCAGAAAGGATGAGAAAATGATGCGCCGGGATTGGCGAGTTTTAGTCGAACCAGCCCTGCCGGTCCAACCATTCCCGCGTGCGCCGGGAAAGCTCCGCGATATCGGCGCCTTCGGCCTTCCAGCGGACACGCTCGGCGGCAAGGGCGGCGAGGCGCTCGCCCCATTCGGGACCGAAATCGCCCTCGAGCTTCGCCCGCAGGCGGGCGGCAAGACCGGGTGCTGCACCGCCCGTCGAGACGGTCAGCAGCAGATCGCCCCGGCGCAGGACGGCGGGAACATGGAAATCGCAAAGTGCGGGGCGGTCCTCGACATTGACCGGCACGCCACTGGCCCGCGCCGCATCGGCGATGGACCCCGCAGCAAGATCGTCGAGCCCCGCGACGAAGACGAGGGTCGCCCCGGCGAGATCGCGCGGCTTGGGCAGGCCGATCGAAAGACGATCCGCCGCAACTTCCGCGAGCAGGCCATTTGCATCGGGTGAAAAGACACGCACGGAGGCGCCCGCCGCATCGAGACCGGCAAGGCGGCGCAGGGCGGCCTCGCCCGCCCCGACGAGGACGGCCCTGAAGCTCCCCGCGGGAAAGACGACGGGATACACGATGCTAGCTGCCGGTCTTCAGAAGACTGGCAACGACGCTGTCCGAATCGCCGAGCGCGCCCATGTCGAAGCCGCCGAAGGAGACGGGCTTTGCCACCTGTTCCTCGGCAAGATCGATCCAGTAAGCGAGCGCTTCACGCAGGGAAGCTCCCACCACACCGTTGCGCGCGGCATCGATGCGCTCCAGCGCGGCGATAACGTCGGCCTCGGCGCCGTAAGCCATGCGAAGGGTCGAGGCCACCTGTTCGTCGGTATCCGTCTCCTCGCCGGGCAGCCCCGCGCGGATGCGCAGGCGTTGGGCGGCGGCGCGATATCCGGCATCGGCGAAACGCCCCGCAAGATCATCGGTGCCCGCCGCCAGCGCGCGGTCGAGGTTGATCAGCGCGTCGTCGGCGAGGTCCTTCTGCAGGTCGTCGTCGAGCGTGCCCGCCGCGCATTCGGGCGAACGGCCCGCGGGCGGCGTGAATTCCCAGTCATGGCCGAAGTCGAAGAACAGCCCTTCGTCGGCGGCATTGACGCGGCCCTGGATCGGTTTCACCAGCTCGCGGATGCCGTCCTTGCCGATACGCAGCGCCCAGTCGCGCACGCCTTCTTCGCCGTTGCGGCCATCGCGGTAGCCGTCGAGCAAAAGCTTGAGCGTGTCTTCGGCAAGGCGCGCGGGAACCACCGGGCCCGACAGGCCGATGGCGCCGACCACGCGTTCATCGCCGCCGATGTAGAGCTGGTAGTGCGGCGCGTTGCGGCCTTCGACCTTCTTGCCCATGCCGCGGAAGCCGAAGTCGGCAACATGATGCAGGCCGCAGCCGTTCTGGCAGCCCGAGATCTTCACGGTGACGTTGGGCTTGGGCGCGTAGTCCTTCACCAGCGCCTGGATGGTGCCGCCGAAGGCCTGTGAATTGGTGATGCCGATGCCGCAGGTGGACGTGCCCGGGCAGCTCACTACGTTGGGCACATCGCCGACGTGGTTTTCGACATCGAAGCCGAGCGCGCGCACGCCGGCAACGACACCCGCGACCGCGTCCTGCTTCAATCCGACGATGACGAAGTTCTGATCGCGCGTCGTACGCAACTCGCGCGCGCCTGCCTTTTCGGCGAGGGTCACCAGCGCGTCGATCTCGTCCGAGGTAAAGAGGCCGAGACCCTGGTGGACGACCACCGCCTCGCTGCCGTCACGGGCGGCGACGATACCGCCGGGCGAAGCGGGCTCGGGAGCGGAGGCATCGCCCTTGCGCCAATCGAGCGCCGGCCACGGCCGCTGGGCCAGCTTGCGCGTGTCAGCGAAGGCTTCTTCGAAAAGTGCCCGGAACTTTTCCGCGCCGAAACGCTGGTTGACGAACTTGAGCCGCGCCTTGTTGCGGTCGCGCCGGTTGGAATAGCGCTGGTGCAGGCGCAGGAGCGCTTCCATCGCCGCGGGCAATTCGTCCTCGGTAACAAAATCGGCGACCAGCGTCGCCGCCACCGGCTGGCCGCCGGTGCCGCCGCCCGCATAGACCTTGAAGCCGGGCTTGCCGTCCTTCCACGTGGCGACAAGGCCAAGGTCGTGGATATGCGACGACGCGCAATCGGTTTCGCAACCCGATACCGTGGACTTGAACTTGCGCGGCATGTGCTGGGCCAGGGGATGGCGGATCCAGGCACGCGCCAGCCGGTCGGCGACGGCGCCCGCATCGACATGTTCGCGCGGGCAGACGCCCGACAGATGGCAAGACGTCAGGTTGCGGATGGTATTGCCGCAGGCCTCGCGCGTGGTCAGGCCGGCCTCGGCCAGGAATTCAAGGCAGTCGGCCACGTCATCGGGCTTCACGAAATAGATTTGCAGGTCCTGGCGGGTAGAGACATGGATGTGCTGTCCTGCCCAGCGGCGATTGGCCTCAGCCACGCAGCGCGCCCAGTCGAACGGCAGGATGCCGCCCGGCACCTTGATGCGGATCATGTGCACGCCCGGCTGCAGCTGCCCGTAGACGCCGAAGCGCAGGCGATAGCCCTGCCACTTGCCGGCATCCCATTCGCCGCCCTTGAGCTTGGCATAGGCGGCACGGAATTCGGCGATGTCGCTGGCGCGCGCGAGCGGCTCGGCGTCGGCCCCAATGCCGGAAAAAGCGCCGATGCCTTCCTTGCGCAGAGTAGTGGCGAGACCTTCGGACATGACAGACGCCGGCCTCGCGGCCGACCCTCCTAAATTACATCATAAACACGTTGTTTAATTCTAAAAACAATTTCTAAGTGTGATTAGATTATTTGTCAATTATTATTGTGTAAAATTATCCCACCGCGCCCGGGCCTTTTGGGGTGGCACGGGGCCGCCGCCTCCTATAAGAGGGAAGCCCTCAGGAACCGCAGAAAACCGCTTATCCGCATGTCCCCTGTCGCCCGGCCCCGCCGCACCCTGACCATTACCTGCCCGGACGGACCCGGCATCGTCGCCGCAGTGTCCGGCTGTCTTGCCGGGCATGGTGCGAATATTCTGGCTGCCGCCCAGTTCGGCGACGGCGCCACCAGCCAATTCTTCCAGCGCATCGTGTTCGAGGCCCCGCCGGCGATCGCCGCGGCCGACGATTTCGCCCGCGCCTTCGAACCGGTCGCCCGCAAGTTCGCAATGGACTGGCATTTCCACGATGCCGATGCGCCGATGAAGGTGGTGATCGCGGTATCGAAGATGGGCCATTGCCTGAATGACCTGCTGCATCGCAACCGTTGGCAGGAACTTCCGGTCGAGGTGACGGCGGTCGTCTCCAACCACCCCGACATGGAAAGCCTGGTGCGCTGGCATGGCATTCCGTTCCACTACCTGCCCGTCGCACCCGGCGAAAAGGCACGGCAGGAAGAAAAGATCCGCGCGATCATGGACGAGAGCGGTGCCGAACTTCTCGTGCTCGCGCGCTACATGCAGGTGCTGACGCCGGAAAGCTGCGCCGCACTCGCCGGGCGCTGCATCAACATCCATCACGCCTTCCTGCCGGGATTCAAGGGCGCCAAGCCCTATACCCGCGCCCACGAGCGCGGCGTCAAGATCATCGGCGCGACGGCGCATTACATCACCGCCGATCTCGACGAGGGGCCGATCATCGAACAGGCGGTCGAGCGCGTCGATCACGCCATGACGCCCGACGACCTGATTGCCATCGGCCGCGACATCGAATGCGCGGTGCTGGCCCGCGCCGTACGCTGGCATGCCGAGCGCCGCGTGCTGCTGAACGGCATGAAGACCATCGTTTTCCGCTGAACCCCCGGAGGTCCGCCATGACCGCCAGTCCCGCCAGTCCCGCCGCTTCCCGCCCCATGCCGCCCGCCCTGCCCGGCTTCGATGCGATCACGATCTGGCTGATTGCCGTGCTGGTGATGGTCTATGTCATGGTCGTGCTGGGCGGCGTTACCCGCCTGACCCAGTCAGGGCTGAGCATCGTCGACTGGAACCCGATCATGGGCGCGCTGCCGCCGCTCAGCGACGCCGCATGGCAGGATGCCTTCATCGCCTACAAAAAATTTCCCGAGTACCAGCGCCTCAACTACGGCATGACCCTGGCAGAGTTTCAGGCGATCTACCTGATGGAATGGTTCCACCGCCTGTGGGGCCGCCTGATCGGCATTGCTTTCGCACTGCCGCTTGCGTGGTTTGCCCTGCGCGGACAGGTGCGCGGGCGTTTCGCCTGGCAGCTCACGGGGCTTTTGGTGCTGGGCGGGTTACAGGGCCTGATGGGCTGGATCATGGTGAAATCGGGCCTCGTCGACGATCCGCGCGTCAGCCCCTACCGCCTCGCCGCGCACCTGCTGCTCGCCATCGTCATTTTCCTGGCACTGCTCTGGCTGGTGCTGGGGCGGACCCTGCGGCCGTCCGGTGCCGCAACGCTTGCCCGTCCGGCCCGCGCGCTGCTCGCCTTCGCCCTTCTCACCGTCGCGTCCGGGGCCTTCGTCGCCGGTCTCGATGCGGGGATGAGCTACAACACCTTCCCGTTGATGGACGGCATGCTGGTGCCCGAGGGCCTTTTGCTGCTCGAGCCCGCGTGGCGGAACTTCTTCGAGAACGTCGCCACGGTCCAGTTCGACCACCGCGTGCTGGCGATCGCGCTGGTGGCCGGCGTGTGCTGGTTCGCCGTCCACGCCGCGGGTTCAGGACTGCAGGGCCGTGCCCTGGCGGCCACCATGTCGGTGCTGGTGATGGCCCTTGTCCAGATGACGCTGGGCATCGCCACGCTGATCATGGTGGTGCCGGTGCCGCTCGGCGCGCTGCATCAGGCCGGGGCCATTACCCTGCTTGGCCTGCTCGCCTGGTGCGTGTTCGAGAGCCGTTCCCCGGCTTGACCCATCCCATCCGCCAAGGGATACTCCAGCCCAAGGCGGATTCAACAAAATCCAAGTAAATCAGGGGGTTATTTCCATGACGCTGAAACTCACGGTCGCGGTCACGCTGTACGACCGCACCCGCCCGTTTCTCGACGGCCGGGTGAGGATCGAAGGCTGCGATGCGACGGTGCTCGAAGTGGAACCGGAAGAAATGTTCCACCGGGCGCTCCATTACGAAGAGTTCCACGTCACCGAACTGTCGTTCTCGAACTACCTGACGATGACGGCGGATGGCGATTGCCCCTATATCGCGATCCCTGCCTTTCCGGCACGCAAGTTCCGCCACTCGGGCGTGTTCATCAACAAAAAGTCCGGCATCAAGAAGCCGAAGGACCTGAAGGGCAAGAGGGTGGGCACCCCCGAATACCAGGTGACCGCCGTCACCTGGGTGCGCGGCGTGCTCGAAGACGAATACGGCGTGAAGCCGTCGGACGTCGACTGGCGCTGGGGCGGCCTCGAACAGGCGGGGCGTACCCAGAAGACGCATTTCACCCCGCCCAAGGGTCTCAGCCTGACAGCCATTCCCAAGGGCAAGACGCTGCAGCAGATGCTGGCCGACAACGAACTGGACGCCATCATCGCGCCGCGCTCACCCACCTGCTACGTCAAGGGCCACCCGGACGTCGCGCGCCTGTGGCCGGACTTCATCAAGACCGAGCAGGACTACTTCAAGCGCACCGGGATCTTCCCGATCATGCACCTGGTCGGCATCCACAAGAAAATGGTGGCCGAGAACCCGTGGCTGCCCGACAGCGTGTTCAAGGCCTTCGAACAGGCCAAGGCGCTGGCCTATCAGGAGGTCGCCTACGACAACAGCCCGCGCGCCACCAACCCCTGGATGGAAGCCTATACGGCGGAAGCCAAGGCCTTGATGGGCAACGATTTCTGGCCCTACGGGCTGGACGAAAACCGCAAGACTGTCGAGGCCTTTATAAGGTATCATTTCGATCAGGGACTTGCTTCACGACGCCTGACGGCGGAGGAAATCTTCGTACCCTCCACCCTTGAGCGCAGCAAAATATAGAAATTCCGGAGCAGAAGTACTCACTCCAACCACCCCCGTCTCAAGCAAACCAAATCAGGGAGACTGATATGCGTAAACTGTTCATCGGCGTACTCGCCGCAACCGCTTTCGCCGCGGCCCCGGCCGTCGCCCAGGACAAGTTCAACCTGACGCTGGCAGGCGCCAGCCCGGGCGGCTTGTGGTCCGCGCTCGGCGCCGGCCTCGACAAGACGCTCGCCAAGGCCTATCCGGGCTCCACGGTCACCTACCAGACGGGCGGCGGCGGTCTCGCCAATGCCAAGCTGGTGCAGGACAAGAAGGTGCCGATGGGCCTCGCCGTCGATCCGGAACTGGCATGGGGCTACCGCGGTATCGGCCCCTACAAGGGCAAGCCCCAGAAGGACCTGCGCGTTCTGCTGCGCGTCTATTCGGCCGAAAGCCGCTTCCAGTACATGCACGTACTGATCAACGGCGATGTCGCCAAGCAGTACGGCATCAAGACCATGGATGACGTTAAGAAGCACCAGAAGAACCTGCGCGTTGCCTTCAACCGCCCCGGCAATATCGACGGCGAAATCGGCATCGCGTCCTTCACCAAGAGCGGCGTCGACATTAAGCCGTTCAAGCAGGCCGTGCGCGCTGCGTCGCAGGAAATGACGTCGCTGATGCAGGACCGCCGCATCGACATGCAGGTGTTCGGCATCTCCTTCAACCATGCGCGCATCCGCGAACTTGACAAGGGCATCCCGCTCAACATGATCGGACTGAGCCAGAAGGCCGTCGACGCGATGATCGCGGACTTCGGTGGCAAGGCCTGCACGATCAAGGCAAGCGAGTACAAGTTCATCCAGGAAGACAAGCTGTCCCATTGCGTGGGCGGCGTGGTCATGGTCCACAAGGACATGCCGGATGAGACCGCCTACAAGATCGTCAAGGGCGTGCTTACAAATATCGATACCTTCCGCAGCGCACACCGCGCGCTCCAGAAGGCGACGACGCCGCAGTCGCTTGCCGAAGGCAGCGTTGCACCGCATCATCCGGGCGCGCTCAAGGCCTACCGGGAAGCCGGTCTGGCAAAGTAATCGGGCGGGAATCGCCTGAGACATACCGACGGGGAAACGGCCCGAGCCGTTTCCCCGTTTCCCTATAGCCCCTCGGACAAGAAACTGGACCCGTCATGGCCCGGAAAAAGAACAAACTCCTCGATCCCGGAACCTGGTTTTCGGTGGGATGCCGCCGCGATCCCAAGGGATGGCTCAACTGGGGGCTGATTACGCCCTTCGCCTTCATCATCGGCGTCTACGTCATATCGGCGGCGACGTTCATCATCATCGACCCGTGGCCTCTCGCCGCGGTGTTCCTGCTGAGCATGATGGCGCTGGCCTTCCTGACCGTCGGCGCAAGGCCGGACTCCGATCCGAACAAGCCTTCGGTGATCGACTGGATCCTGTTCGGGCTTGCCATGTCGACCGGTGCCTACTTCTTCGTCGTCGCCGATGATATCGCCAACCGCATTTCGCTCCTTTGGGCGCTGACGCCGATTGAAATGTTTTTCGGCACGGTCGCGTTCCTTCTGTCGATCGAAATTACGCGGCGCACGACGGGCCTCGGCCTCACGGTCGTGGTGCTGATTTTCGTCGCCTATAACTTCCTCGGCCACCTGCTGCCGGGCGTGCTGAAGCACGGCTACATCGACTACAACCATTTCCTCGACATCATGGTCTACACGACCGATGGCATCATGGGCCTGCCGGTGCGCGTGGCCGCGACCTATGCCTTCATGTTCGTGCTGTTCGGGACGTTCCTCTATGCCGCCAAGGGCGCCGATTTCTTCTACGATTTCGCTGCCTCCATCGCCGGCAAGCGGCCGGGCGGCCCGGCCAAGGTGGCCGTCGTATCGTCAGGCATGTACGGCATGATTTCGGGCAGCCCGACGTCCGACGTCGTCACCACCGGCTCCGTCACCATCCCGGTGATGAAGCGCGTCGGCTACACCGGCGCGGTTGCCGGCGGTATCGAGGTGGCGGCCTCCACCGGGGGTTCGATCATGCCCCCCGTGATGGGTTCGGCCGCCTTCATCATGGCGGAATATACCGGCATCGATTACGCGGAAATCGCCGTCGCGGCGCTGTTGCCTGCGATCCTCTATTACGTCGGCGTCTATTCGCAGGTGCATTTCCGCTCCGTGCGCCTCGGCTTCGGCGGCATGGATCCCAACCAGATCCCGGCATTCTTCGCTACCCTCAAGAACGGCGGCATGTTCATCGTGCCGCTGGTGGTCCTCGTCTGGGCCCTGCTCGAGGGTTATTCGCCGAGCATGGTCGCCGTTTACGGCACCCTCGCCGTGATCGCCGTCGCGGCGCTACGCAAGGACACGCGCATCAACCTGGTCAAGGCCTACAAGGCGGTTGCGGAAACCTCCATGCGCTCGGTACCCGTGGCAGGCGCCACCGCGGCAGCCGGCCTCGTCATCGCCGGCATCACCATGACCGGCCTCGCGGCCAAGTTCGCCCACGTGGTCTACATGATCACCAGCGCCGAGGTGCTGCTGACCCTGCTGGTCGCAGCCGCACTCACCATCGTGCTGGGCATGGGCATGCCGACGCCGTCGGCATACATCCTGGCGGCGGTGCTGATGGGGCCGCTGATGGTCGACCTCAAGATCGACGCCCTGCCAGGCCACTTGTTCCTGCTCTATTTCGCGGTGCTCAGCGCCCTGACCCCGCCCGTGGCGGTGGCGGCCTACGCGGCATCATCGATATCAGGAGACAACCCGCTGTCCATCGCCGGCCACGCGACGCGCTTCGCGCTGGCCGCATTCCTTGTGCCCTTCACCTTCGTCTATGGGCCGGAGCTGTTGTGGATCGGGCCCCTGTGGCAGACGGCGATCACCTTCGTCACCGCGACTATCGGCTTGATCTTCGTCGCCGCGGCAATCGAGAGCTATGAGCCGATCTGCGCCGAATGGTGGGGCCGCGTTCTGATGGGCATCGCCGGCCTGTTCATGATCACGCCGTTCCATCTTTCGACCTTCACCGGCCTCGCCATCGCGGCAGCCACCATCAGCACCAACCGCATGTGGCTGAAGGCGAAAAAGCGCAAGGGCGCACACTGACGGCAGGTCCCGCCAGCGGATCATTGCGCATTATCAACGCCTTGACGGCGTCGGGGTGGAGTGACCCCCGGCGCTGCAAGCCGCTTTGCCTTGCGGCTGATCCGATACTTTGATATCTACGTATTCAGGATTCCCAAGGGACGAAGCCTCGTCCACGAACCCGCTTCCAGACAGGAAACCGAAAATGGCGACCGTGCTTTCCAATACCCCCGCTGCCGAACGCAAGTGGCCCGAAGAAGGGTTCACCCGCGTGCCTTACTGGGTCTACTCCGACCCCAAGATCTTCCAGAAGGAAATGGATGTCATCTTCGGCGGGCGCACCTACAACTTCGTCGGCCTCGAATGCGAGATCCCGAACCCCGGCGATTACCGCCGCACCTTCATCGGCGACAAGCCGGTGATCTTCTGCCGCGACACTGACGGTTCGGTACGGGTGCTGGCCAATCGATGCGCGCACCGCGGCGTCAAGCTCTGCTATCAGGAGCACGGCAACACCAAGGAATTCATCTGCCCCTATCACCAGTGGACCTACCAGCTCGACGGCAAGCTGATCGGCGTGCCTTTCCGCCGCGGCGTGAAGAAGCAGGGCGGCATGCCCGCCGACTTCCGCATGGAGGACTGGAGCCTTCAGGCCATGAAGGTGGAGGTGCGCAACGGTGTGATCTTCGCCTCCTTCAGCCACGACATGCCGAGCGTCGACGACTACTTCGGCCCGCTGATGATGCATTACTTCAACCGCGTGTTCGACGGCCGCAAGCTGCACGTGCTCGGCTATTCGCGCCAGCGCATCCGCGCCAACTGGAAGATCAAGTTCGAGAACATCAAGGACCCCTACCACGCCAGCCTGCTGCACGTGTTCCTGGTGTCCTTCGGCCTGTTCCGGGCCGACACACCGGCCAAGGTCGAAAACGACCCGACCGGTTTCCACGCCATCCAGGCGGCCACCCGCGGCGAACAGAAGGTGACGAGCGAGAACCTCGACATCCGCCAGCTCGACCCCGATCTCAAGCTGCAGAACCCCGACATGCTGCAGCCCTTCCCCGAATGGGTATCCAAGGGTACGGAAACGGTGGTCATGCACACCTTCTTCCCGAACCTGATCATCCAGCAGCAGTCGAACACCGTCGCCATGCGCCAGATCCGCTGCTTCAAGCCCGAAGAGATGGAACTGCACTGGACCTTCTTCGGCTACGAAACCGACGACGAGGCGATGACCATGCGCCGCCTGCGCCAGGCCAACCTGATGGGCCCGGCAGGCTTCGTTTCAGTCGACGATTCGGAAGTGATGGAATCGTGCCAGTCGGGCCTGTCGCGGTACCCGGAAGCCAAGGCCGTCGTCGAAATGGGCGGCCGCGACACCGAAAACACGCCGCACATGGTGACCGAAAGCTCGATCCGCGCCTTCTACAAGGCCTACCGCCAGATCATGGGACTGTAAGCAATGGCAAGAGCAGCAAAGAAGACCCGCAAGAAGACCGCCAAAAAGGCGACCACCCGCAAGGCAGCGAAGAAGAAAGCCGCAGCGAAGAAGGCGCCCGCCCGCAAGGCGTCCGCCAAGAAGACGAAGGGCGCGCGCTCCGTCGCCAGCGCCCGCATCGGCAACGAATTGATGCTGAAGCTCGAGATCGAGGAACTGCATGCGGCCTATGCCCATACCCTCGATCACGGCTCGATCGACGACTGGCCCGATTTCTTCACCGACGACTGCCTCTACAAGCTGGTCAGCCGGGAGAACTGGGACCTCGGCCTGCCGCTCGGCACCATGTTCGCCGAAAAGCGCGGCGGCCTGCTCGATCGCGTCGTGTCGGTGAAGAAGACCACCGTCTATCACGAACGCTACACCAAGCACTTCATCACCAATACCCGCGTGCTCGGCGAGAAGAACGGCGTGGTCGAGACCTGCGCCAATTACGTAGTGATGGAAACCCTGCCCAACCAGTACACCCAGACCCTCAACGCCGGGCGCTACCTCGACAAGATCGTGCGCCAGAACGGCCGCCTCAAGTTCAAGGAAAAGATCTGCGTGTTCGACTCGGTGCTGGTGCCCGCCTCGATCATCTACCCGATTTAAACAATCGCGAATTTCGTAACGAAAAGGCCCGGTCCCCTTCGCGGGGGCCGGGCCTTTCTCCGTGACCAAACGGAGGGTACGCGGTACTGAACGCTTGCAGGCTAGCGCTTGGCCTTCAGGCCGGCGCGCTTCATCACGCCGTCGAGGCGCTTGCCGAGTTCGGCCGTCGCCGGAGCCATCGGCAGGCGGTGGCTGTTCTTGGCGATCAGGCCCATCTTCCACATCATGTATTTGATGGGGATCGGGTTGGTGTCGTAGAACACCGCCTCGTTCAGCTCGGCCAGTTCGTAGTGCAGCTTCTGGGCGGCCTTGAGGTCGCCCTTGAACACCGCCTCGCACATCTGGGAGAGCTTCTTCGGATGCAGGTTGCCGACGGCATTCATCAGGCCGCAGGCGCCGATCGTCATCATCGGGAAGGACAGATCCTCGAGCCCGACGAAGACGCGCCATTCCATGCCGAATTCCGCCAGCATGTGGGTGACGAAGCCGAGGTCATTGACCGCATGCTTCATGCCGACCATGTTCGGCGCCTTTTCGCAGATGTCCTTCAGCGTGTTGAGCTGCATGGACACCACCGTGCGGCCGGGGATGTGATAGATCATCACCGGCAGGGAAGTGCGCTTGCACAGGTTGATGTAGTACTGGGCAAGGCCGCGCTGGGGCGGGCGGATGTAATAGGGCGTCACGACGAGCAGCGCATCGGCGCCCGCCTTTTCCGCCCCGTCGGTCAGGATCTGCGTCTCGCGCTCGGACTGGGAACCGGTGGCGCAGACCACGGGCACCCGGCCCTTGTTCACGTCGATCGCTTCCTTGTAGAGCTGGATGCGCTCTTCGATCGTCAGCGTCGAGGGTTCCGACGTAGTCCCCGAAATCAGCACGCCGTGGCTGCCGTTGCGGATCGAGAAATCGACGCACTTGCGGAACGAGTCGAAATCCACGTCCCCGTTCGGCTTGAACGGCGTGATGATCGGCGGGTAGGAACCCTTCAGGAAATCCTTCTTGAGCTTGATCACGTCAGGCTACCTTTTCGCGGTTGGTTTCGAAACCGGCGTGCGAGCCGAGCAGCGAGATCGGGCCCTTCAGGTCTTCCTGCCACAGGAGGCTGTCCGTGTTGATGCAGAAAGGCATGTCCTGAATGGTCATCTCGTACACGGGGCCGACGTCGGTCGCGTGGTTGTGGATCGCCCAGCCCGGCGCCGACAGCATCAGGTCGCCGGCCTTCCATTCGTAGCGCTTGCCCTGCACCACCGAATGGCCTTCGCCGCCGAAGTAGTAGTTGATGGCGGCGGACGCATGGCGGTGCGGACGATCGACGATCCCCTGCGGGCGAATGGTGATGCAGGAGAAGAAGTTCGGGTTGGTGCCGTTGGTGCGGCCCGTCGACGGATCGTAGAGCAGGTACAGCCGGCGGCCCTTGTAGGAAGAACCGAGGGCGGCGAGCTTGTCGAGCTCCGACTTGACCCCGTCCCACGGCCACAGATGCGGCTTGATCTCGATGGCGCCGGGGTTGATCAGCTCTTCGTAGGGGCGCAGGTAAGCGCCGTCGTCGGTGAGCTGGAAGGTGCCGTAGGGGCTCTTGGGCATTTCCTTGCCCTCGCCGGCCGCTTCGGTCACGTCGTAATCGGCCTGGCCCGGCAGCGGCGGATCTTCATCCAGCCAGTGAATCTTGAGGCGCTCGAGCATCGGGCTGTTCGAATAGCGCAGGCGGACCTGCACCTCGTTCGAATCATTGATGTACTTGTGAACGCTCATGGCCGGCGTCGTCAGCAGGTCGTACTGGCTGAAGGCGAAGGTCTGGTCGTCCATGACCAGCTTGCCCTTGCCCTTGATCGGGAAGTTCACCACCGACGCATTCTGGCGCACGAAGGCGGTTTCCTCGCCGGGCAGCAGGACGTCGACCGAGCAGGAAATGCCCGGCGTGAAGCTGAGCGTGCCGTCCTCGGCGCGCGGGTGGACGAAATGGGTGCGGCGCACGCCGTTATTGGGGCGCGGGATCGAGGCGAGGCGCTCGACCTCGGCATCGATCTGTTCCTTGCTGACGATGAACGGTTCCCACAGGTCGAGCGAGTGATCGCCCCACTTGTGATTGTCGGTCGTCTGACGGCCGGAAGCGTCTACCAGCTTGGCCTGGACGTCGGCGAAAGTAGCCATTGATGGTCTCCGTTTGTTTTGGTCACAAATACGCGTTTACGGGAAAACTAGGTCAGGCGCGGATGCGAGCGCTTGGGATGCGGGTAGGCCGTGCCAACGCCCTTTTCCCGCGCGCGCTTGAGGATTTCCACCGCCGACGCCATGTCGGCGAGGCCCATGCCCATGAACTTGTAGATGGTGAGGTCGGCCCCGGCGGGACGCGGCTTCTGGTCCTTCACCAGGTTGCAGATGGGCGTCACGTTGTCCCAGCTGCCGCCGTTCTTGACGTATTCGATCAGTTCGCGCGAACCCGACTTCACCTGCGCCAGGTTGTCGCAGACGATCTTGTCGCAGCGCTTGAACACGTCCTGGGCGATTTCGGCGTTCGACGGGATGATCGCGCCGCCGGCGTTGATGTGCGTACCCTTCGCCAGCATGGATGCCTCGAGGAACGGCTCCTTGGCGCGGGTGAAGGTGGTGATGATCGGACAGTTCTTCGCCGCCGCTTCCACCGTGTCGCAGCCCTGGATCTCGACCGAGGGATATTCCTTCTTCAGATCGGCGACGAAGGCATCGCGGTTGGCAGCCGTGCGCGACCACACGCGCACGCGCTTGAGCTTGCGCACCGACATGATGGCGGCCACCTGCGGCAGCGCCTGATGGCCCGAACCCATGATCGCCATTTCGTCGGCCTTCGGATCGGAGCACCACTTGGTGGCGACAGACGACAGCGCCGCGGTACGCATCTGGCCGAGCGAGAAAGCCTCGATGATGGCGGCGATCTGACCGTCTTCGGAATTGTGCAGCACCATGATCGGCGCCGCGCCGAGGTTAGCGTTCGACCATACCTTGGCGCCGACGAGGCCGTTGCCGACGAACTGCGCGCCGGTGACGTTGAGCGAGCCGTAGCCCCAGACCGTCTGGGTCTTGGTCATGTTCACGGCCTTGCCGTCTGCTTCCATCATCAGGCCCTTTTCCAGCGCGTCCACCGTGCCGGACAGGTCGATGAGATTGCAGACGTCGGTTTCGTTGATCCAGAGGAAGGTATCGGGAACCTTGATCTCGGCCATGTGTGTTTCGCCTTTTGTCTTTCCCTGTTGAACTAATCGAAGATCGAAGTGACGGGCGGCTTCAGCTGCAGCGTGTTGGAAATCAGCGCATGGCTGACCGTGCGCGTGATCAGCCACATGACGCCCACCGTCTTTTCCGGACCGATGGCGGCGATCACGGCCTCAAGCTCGGCCTCCACGCCCTGGCCCTTGTTTTCCATCACCGCGATGGCGAAGGCCTGCACCGCCTTTTCCTCGGCGCTGAAGATGCTGTCGGCGCCGGTTTTCGGCGTAATCGCTTCCGCCACCCATTCCTTGGACAAGCCCAGCTTCAGCGACAGGCGCTCGTTCTGGTACTGCTCGTACAGGTTGCCGAGCCGCGAGGACAACGCGAGGGAAATGATCTCCGTCAGGTTGTCGGGCAGAACCTTCTTCAGGCTTTCGGTGATGGTGAAAAAGCCGGTCATGGTTTCCGGCGTGGCACTCATCACCCGGAAGAACTCGCCGAGATAACCGAGCCGCTCGACGCGCGGGCGGAACAGCTCCTTGAGCTTGGGCTCGATATCCTCGAACTCGATGCGCGGCAGCTTGTCGCTCATTTGCCCGCCTTTTTCTCGAAGATCGAACCGACCGGCGGTTCCAGCCCCAAAGTATTGCGGAACACCGCGTGCATGACGCAGCGACCGACCGACCACAGCACGCCGACCGCCTGTTCGGGGCCGATGGCGGCGATGACGTCCTTGAACAGCGGCGTGCAGTCGTGGCCACGGCGATAGATCGCCGCCATCACGAATTTCTGCACGGCGCATTCGGCGTCCGTCATGTGCTTGCCCTTCTGGGCCTGCAACTCGTTGACCTGGGCAATCCAGTCGCGCCCGTAGCCGAGCTTGTCGGCCAGCCGTTCGTGCTGGTTCTTTTCATAGACGTTGCCCATGACCCCGGCCGCCGTAAGGGCGACCAGTTCCACGGTCTTCATCTCCATCTCGTTCTTGAGCGCCTCGGTCAGTTCCGAGAAATGGAACGTGGATTTCGGCGTATTGGCGCCGATCTGCCAGATCTCGCCGCAATAGCCGAGCCGCTCCACCTTCGGGCGGAGCGATTCGCGAAGCTCCTCTTCGAAGGCTTCGAAGTCGATGCGCGGAAGGATATCCGCGCCGATGGTGTCGGGATTGTCCGCCATGCCGTCTCCGCCCGCCGGGTCCTCAGACCTCGACGTAGATGCTGTCGCCCTCGACCTTCACCTTGAAGGTCTTGAGGTCCTCGGTCACCGGCACGCCCTGGGCCTTGCCGGTCTTGATGTCGAAACGCCCCGCGTGCAGCGGGCATTCAACGCAGCCATCCTCGATGTAGCCTTCGGCCAGCGACGCATAGGCGTGGGTGCAGATGTCGTCGGAGGCGAAGAATTCGCCGCCGAGGTTGTAAATGGCGATGTGCTGATCGCCGATGATGACCTTCTTCGCCTCGTTTTCGGCGATCTCGCTGGTCTTCGCGACAAGATGGGCTGCCATGCCTCTCCCCGTGTGATCGGCCCCGGTATTGCGCACCGCGGCCATGAACAAGACAATGCCCCGGACTCGCCCCCGGGTCACCGGGAAGCCTGCCGAAGCCTTTTTAAGTCAAGCAGTTAGGGGCCAAATGGACGGCCCCCAATCGACTAAATACTTAGACTTCTTACCTTTTTTCGGAAACCCCTGTCAAGTCCCAGCAAGGGCGTAGGGATTCCCGGCCTCAGCCCGCCAGATCGCGCAGCTTCTTGCCCTCGTCGGCGAGATCACCGTCGGCGACGGCCTTGCCGGTTTCGATCAGGCGTTTGAGGAAGCGCATCTCGCGCCCCTGGTTGAAAGCGGTGGCGCCGACCACGCTGTCAGCGGCCATGTAGAACACGATACCCTTCTTCGCCGCCGGGTCGCCGCGCACCACCAGCCGGTCCCAGCTTTCCGGTGCGCCCGCCACCTGAAGGTTCAGGTCATACTGGTCCGACCAGAACCACGGCACCTCGGCGTAAGGAACCGGATCGAGCACCATGTTGCGCGCCACCGCGATGGCGCCGTTCTGGGCATTGGCCCAGGATTCGAGACGCAGGTGCCGCTTCAGGATCGGGTTGTAATGGAACGCCACGTCGCCCGCGGCATAGACGCCCGCGGCCGAGGTTTGCCCGAACTCGTCGCAGGTGATGCCGTTCGCGCAAACGATGCCCGCCTTTTCGGCGATTTCCTTGTTTGGCAGGATACCGATGCCGGCAACGACGAGATCAGTATCGATGGTCTCGCCGTCTGTGCAGACGACTTCGGCCACCTCCGTATCGCCCTCGAGCCGCTCGACCGAAACGCCGGTAAGGATATGCACGCCGTTCGCGCGGTGCATGTCGGCCACCAGCGCGCCCACCGACGGATCGGCAACGCGCGCCAGCACCTGGTCGGCAAGCTCGACCACGGTGACGTGGCAGCCGCGCTTGCGCGCCGTCGCCGCGACTTCCAGACCGATGAAGCCGCCGCCGATGACGACGACGCGGCGGCCGTCTTCCAGTTCGGGGCGGAGCCGCAGGGTATCGTTGATGTCGCGCACGTAATGCACGCCCGAAAGACCAGCGCCGGGGCACGACAAGCGGCGCACCCGCCCGCCGGTCGCGAGCAAAAGCTTGTCGAAATGCAGGTCGGTATCGTCGGAGAGCCGCACGCGTTTGAGGTTAAGCTCGATCTCCTGCGCCTCGATCCCGAGATGCAGGTCGATGTTCTTTTCCGCATAGAAACTGTCGGGATTGAAGGTGAGCTTCTCCACCTCCATCGTGCCCGCGAGCAGTTCCTTCGACAGCGGCGGGCGTTCGTAGGGCAGGTGGGATTCTGCGCCGATCAGCGCAATGCGCCCGGCAAAGCCCGCGGCGCGCAGGGCTTCGGCCGCGCGCCCGCCCGCGTGTCCCGCGCCGATGATGACGATGCTGTCCATGAGCAAACTCCCCGAACTAACGTCTTGTTTCTATATCCGCTTCGGCGGCAAAACCACCCGCGTCGTTGGCGGCCCACAGGCGGAAGCCCGTGTCCGTCTCGCGCCCGGCGACGGTCATTTCGCGCGCGGCAAACAGCGGTACGGCGGCACGGAAACGGATGCGCGCGATGTCCGCATTGGGCCTTTCGCGGCGCAACAGGTCGGCGAGCAGCGTGGCGATCAGCGGCCCGTGCACGACGAGGCCGGGATAGCCTTCCTCTACGGTGACGAACGGCTGATCGAAATGAATGCGGTGCGCGTTGAAGATCAGCGCCGAGTAGCGAAACAGCATCGCCACATCGGGCACGAGGCGGCGCGAAAAGGCGGCATCAGCGGGCGCCGGTTTGGTCGGCGGTTCCCTGCCGCGCTCGGAGTCCGCGGGGGCTTCGCGGTAGACGATGGTCTGGCGGTCGGTCAGTGCAAGGCCCGCGGCCCCGGAATAGTCGTGACGCACCGTGACGAAGGTAAGACGCCCCGACCGCCCGGCCTTGTCCTCTATCTTCTCAATCACAGCGTGGCGGGAAATTTCATCGCCGACCGAAAGGGGTCCATGAAAGGTCACGTCGGAAGCGGCCCACATGCGCCTGGGCAGGCGGATCGGCGGCAGGAAAAGGCCGCGCCTGGGATGCCCGTCGGGGCCGAGGTCGGAAGTCTTGGCGAGGCCGAGAAACGCCCCGAACATCCAGTGATAAAGAGCGGGCAAGGCATCGCCACGGACAGGAAAGCCATCATCGCGATCGATCGTCGCGTTCAGTTCCGCCACGCGCATCGGCGCGATGACGTCACGGACATCTTCGCTGCGCCCGACCCAGTCGGAAAAATCTTCGCTGCTGTCTTCGCTGGACATCTCGGTATCCCTTGAGGCTCGACATTGTATAGCGCAAACGCGCCCGCGCGCCGCCCGCATTTTTTAAGTTGACGGCGCGACGCCAAAGGCCGAACAAGGCGGCGTCTTTCCGTTATCGGGGGAATCCCGTGTCCGATTTTACCACCACCACCCTTGCCGTTGCCGCGCTGGCTCTCGCGCTCGGCGGCTTTTCCAAGGGCGTGCTCGGCGTCGGGCTGCCGATGGTGGCACTGCCCATCATGTCGAGCGTCATTCCCATCCGCGACGCGGTGGCGATGCTCTATTTCCCGATTCTCGCCACCAATTTCTACCAGGCCATCGCGGGCGGGCACCTGAAGATGGCGCTCAAGCGCTTCTGGCTGCTGCTGACGATGCTGTGCCTGTTCGTCTGGGTCGGCACGTTTTCCCTCGTGCGTCTCGACACGGCGATGGTGTCTGTGGTGCTCGGCCTCGCCATCGCGGTGTTTGCCGCCGCCTCGCTCGCCCGGCCGAGTTTCGTCATCGGACCGCGCTGGGAACGCCCGCTTGGCGTGCTGGCGGGGGCGGCGGGCGGGTTCTTCGGCGGCCTCGCGCTGATCGGCGGTCCGCCGGTGATCATGTATTACGTCGCGCTGAAGCTGAAGAAAGAGGAGTTCATCGGCTGCATCGGCCTCGTCTATCTTCTGACGCTGGTGCCTGCCGGTTTCTCCTTCGTCTCTTTCGGCGTGCTGGAATGGCGCCACGTCATTCCCGGCCTTCTCACCCTTGCCCCGGTCATGGTCGGCCTCGTCGTCGGCCAGTGGCTGCGCGGCAAGATCGACCAGGATCTGTTCCGCAAGATCCTGCTGGTGACGATGGTGGTGATCGGCCTCAACCTCATCCGCCGCGGCATTTTCTAGGCTCCCATAAACTGGTACCGAGAATACCGCTGGTAAGGCCAAGGGATTCCTTGCAAATTCAATTGTTGCGTTTGCAACTAAATGGAGTCATGTTCCGCCCCAACACGAACGCGGGGGCGAACCCCGCCCTTGAGGTTTGCGACGCAGGGGACCCATGCGCGATATCGAAGATCGCTCGATACCCTTCCTGATGCATCTGATCACCGGCCAGGTCGAAGAGCTGGTGAACAAGTGGGCGCGCCCGCTCGGCCTCAGGATCGAGGGCGTGCGCGTGCTGTTCCGCCTGCTGGCGGGCGACCGCACGGTGAACGAGGTGGCCCGGCTGACGGGGGTGGAACTTTCGACCCTGTCGCGCCTGCTGACCCGCATGGAAGGCATGGGCCTGATCGCGCGCCGCCGCGATGCGGCCGATGGCCGCTCGGTGATCATCAGCCTGACGGCAAAAGGCCGCAAGCTGGCGCTGCAGCACCAGCCGGTCTACTTCAAGGACTACGAAACCATCCTGATGAAGGGCTTCAGCCCCGAGGAAGCGCGGCATGTCCGCGACCTCATCGTCCGCATGCTCGACAACCTCGAGCAGTCGGGCGCCGATCCCATTTCCGCGTTGAACGGGGCGGGCAACCGCCGCGCCAGCGCGTGAATGACCTGAGTGAACTTGATAGTGACTTTCAACTGAAAAACCAACGGAGCGAATGATGACAGGAAAGAACGTTCAGCATCGTTTCGCCTACGAAGATCTGCGCCAGTGGATCGAAGAGGCGGACAAGCTCGGCGAGATGCGTTATCTCAAGGGCCTGAGCTGGGAAAAGGAAATCGGCATGGTGACGGAGCTTCTGCACCACACCGACCCGGCGCCCTGCGGTCTGTTTTCGGAAGTCCCGGGCTGCGACCCGAGCTACCGCGTGCTGACCAACTTCTTCGGCGGCAAGCGCAAAGGCATGACGCTGGGTTTCCCGGCCGACATGTCGAAGCTCGAGCTGACCGATGGCCTGGCCGAGATCACCGAGACCAAGAAGCCGATCCCGCACAAGATCGTCGAGACCGGCCCGATCTTCGAAAACATCCTCACGGGCGACAAGATCGACATCACCAAGTTCCCGACGCCGAAGTGGCATGAGGAAGACGGCGGCCGCTACATCGGCACCGGCTCCTACAACGTCACCAAGGACCCCGACGAAAACTGGATCAACACCGGTACCTACCGCGTCATGATCCAGGACAAGAAGACCGTCGGCTTCTACATCTCCCCGGGCAAGCATGGCCGTATCCACCGCGACAAGTACATGGCGCGCGGCGAGAAGATGCCGGCATGCATCGTCGTCGGCGGCGATCCGATGATGTTCCTGATGGCCTCCTCGGAAGTTCCTTACGGCCTGTGCGAATACGACCTGGTCGGCGGCTACCGCGGCAAGGCGATGGAATGCGTGAAGGGCAAGGTCACCGGCCTGCCGTTCCCGGCCAACGCCGAGCTGGTCATCGAAGGCTGGATCGATCCGAAGGAAATGCGTCAGGAAGGTCCGTTCGGCGAATGGACCGGCTACTACGCTTCCGACACCCGCCCCGAACCGGTCATGCACATCGAGGCGATCTACCACCGCAACGACCCGATCATCCTCGGGTGCCCCCCGCAGCGTCCGCCAGATGAGCTGGCCCGTTATCGCGCGGTGGCCCGTTCGGCCCTGCTCAAGCGCGCCATCCAGGCCGCCGGCGTGCCCGACGTGACCGCCGTGTGGGCCGACGAATGCGGCTCCTCGCGCATGATGGTCGCGGTTGCGATCAAGCAGCGTTACCCGGGCCATGCCCGCCAGACCGGCCACGTCGCCTGCCAGTGCCATGTCGGCGCCTATGCGGGCAAGTACGTGGTCGTGGTGGACGACGACATCGACGTCTCCAACCTGGAACAGGTCATGTGGGCCGTCGTGACCCGCTCCGACCCGGCGACGTCCATCGACATCGTCAAGAACGCCTGGTCCACCCCGCTCGATCCGCGCATCACGCCGGAACAGCGCGAGACCAAGGACTTCACGAACAGCCGCGCCATCATCGACGCGTGCCGTCCGTTCCACTGGCGCGACCAGTTCCCGCACGTGAACATGCCGTCGCCGGCGCTCGCCAAGGAAACCCGCGAAAAGTTCGGCTGGGTCCTCGACGAACCGAAGAAGTAAGCGTTCCGTAAAACTCGCGTACCGGGGGCGGCCCAAAAGGCCGCCCCTTTTTCTTGCCTGCCACCGCGGTCTGCTATGCTGCGCGCAACAAAACTAGGAGGCGGCAATGCTCTATCTCTATCATCACCACACATCGGTCTGCGCGGCGAAGACGCGCCTGGCGCTTGCTGAAAAGGGCCTCAAGTGGGAGGGCGAGATCATCCGCCTGCGCGAGCGCGACCAGCACCGGCCCGAATATCTCGCCAAGAACCCCTTCGGCCTGGTGCCGATGCTCGAACACGACGGCCATACCCTAGTCGAATCGAACGTCATCAACGAATACCTCGACGACGTCTTCCCCGACCCGGCGCTGCGCCCGAAGGAGCCCCACAGGCTCGCCCAGATGCGGGTCTGGACCCGCATGACCGACGAGAATATCCATGCGGCTGCCGGCGTCGTCACCACCGCGGTCGCCTATCGGCACGTGGCGTCGCACGGCAACCAGATCGCGGGCGCGCTCGATCCCTACAAGCAGGCGCGCAAGATCGCGTCGTTTGAGGACGGCATCGACAACATCCATTTCCGCACCGCGATGCGCCGCTACGACATGCTGATGGACCAGATCGATGCGGCCCTGTCGGGCAAGGGGCCGGGGGCGGCGCTGGCGGGCGGCGGGCCGGACTGGCTGGTGGGGGACTACTCGCTGGCCGACATCGCGCTCGCCCCCTACATGGAACGGCTCAACTGCTGCGCCATGGATTTCCTGTGGGCGGACCGGCCACGGGTGGCCGCCTGGTATGCCCGCCTCAAGGCCCGGCCCGCCTACAAGACCGCCATCCTGGACTGGTTCGACTGGGACGTTACCTGGACCGACCTGATGCGCACGGAAGGGGAAAAGGTCCGCGACCGGGTGCGCTCCATGGTTCTGGAACTCAGGGATCCGGCCAGCCGGGCATGGTCGCCCACCCCCTGAAACGTGGCCTTCCCCTCCCTAAAAGGTCCCACTTCCAAGCCTTTACGGAAATGGTATTCTTTTCACCGGCCTCCCGCTTTGGGGGGGTCGTGTATCAACTCTAGAGAAGAGAACACACATGAAGATCGCACGCTTGGCTACTTTCG
>JAURLI010000048.1 GCA_030831315.1 Alphaproteobacteria bacterium | reverse complement strand
GCGGAATTCGTTTTCCTCGACATCCTGTGGCCCGATTTCGCCAAGCGCGATCTTGAAGCGGCCATCAGCGAATTTTCCCGGCGTGAACGACGCTACGGCGCCTCCGGTGCCTGATCCCGGACCGTTCCAAGGACTTGGCCTGCGAATCGTGTCCGGCATCGTGCTGGCGGCGGCCGCCATCGGCGCGGTTCTGTCGGGGGGAATTTCGTTTTCCATTCTGGTTGTGCTGGCGGCGCTGCTGATGATCCGCGAATGGCCGGAGCTTTGTGTGGCCGGTGGCGGCGTGCGCCCGTTGTGGCGTCCGTTCCCGCCGCTCGCGGTCGCGGGGTTCGTGGTCCTGGCGCTGGCGGCGCTCGTTCTTCTGGTTTTGGGTGAGTTGCGTCCGGCCGTGTCGCTCGCCATTGCCGGCGCGCTGGTGGTGGCGCTGTTTGCGGTCGGATCTCCGCGCGACCGTCTTCTGCTGGGGGCCGGGTTGCCCTACATCGTGCTTCCGTCGGCGGCGCTCCTGTGGATCGCTGCGGCGCCCGACGGGCCGAAGACTGTCCTTTGGTTGTTTGCCGTAGTCTGGGCGACGGATATCGGCGGCTATCTGGCGGGCAAGTCCATCGGCGGGCCGAAGCTCGCCCCATCGATCAGTCCCAACAAGACATGGGCGGGCTTTTTCGGCGGCACGCTGCTCGCCGCTGGCGCTGCTGCGGCCTTTGTTCCCTTCGCGGGTGGGGCGGGGCTGAAGCTGGCCGGGTTCGGTATCCTTCTCAGCATCGCGTCGCAGGCTGGAGATTTGCTGGAATCGGCAGTGAAACGCCATTTTGCGGTTAAGGATTCCGGCACTATCATACCGGGCCACGGCGGCATCTTCGACCGCCTGGACGGGCTTCTCGTGGCGGCGCCGGTATTGGCGTGTCTGGCCGCCGCGCTGGGCGATCTGGGATTTCTCTGGCGATGACGCTTCAAGAACGCAGTTTGCGCGCAACCGGTAACCGGCCGCGGCGCATCAGCATTCTGGGCTCGACCGGTTCGATCGGCTGCAGCACGGTCGATCTTCTGCGCCGCGACCCTGGCGCCTACGAGGTCGAGGCGCTGACGGCCCGCTCCAACGTCAGCCTTTTGGCCCAGCAGGCGCGGGAGTTGAAGCCGCGACTGGCCGTGATCGCCGATGAAAGCCTTTATGACGCTCTCAAGGATGCGTTGAGCGGCACCAATGTCGCGGTTGCGGCAGGTGCGGCGGCACTTGAGGAGGCTGCGGCCGCGGATGCCGATCTGGTGATGGCGGCGATCGTCGGTGCTGCGGGTCTGAAACCGACCCTTGCGGCAGTGGCACGAGGCAAGACAGTGGCGCTTGCCAACAAGGAATGCCTCGTCTGTGCGGGTGAGGTGATGCTGAAGGCGGTCGAGCGCTCGGGCGCGACCCTGCTACCGGTCGATTCCGAGCACAGCGCGATTTTCCAGGTTTTCGATTTCGACAATGTCGAACAGGTGGAGCGCATCATCCTGACTGCATCGGGCGGGCCGTTCCTCGATCTTGATCTTGCCCGCATGAAGGACGTCACCCCGGCCCAGGCCGTGGCCCATCCCAACTGGAGCATGGGGGCTAAGATTTCCGTCGATTCAGCGACCATGATGAACAAGGGTCTTGAGGTCATCGAGGCGAGCTACCTGTTTCCGGTGCCCGAAGAGCGCATCGAGGTGCTGATCCATCCCCAGTCGGTGGTCCATTCCTTGGTCGGCTACGCCGACGGGTCCGTGCTGGCCCAGCTGGGGACCCCCGATATGCGGACCCCCATCGCCTATGCCCTCGCCTGGCCGCGGCGCACGGGTTCGCCGGCCGCGCGGCTGGATCTGGCACAGGTCGGCCAACTCACCTTCCGGGCGCCGGATCCCGAGCGATTCCCGGCACTTACGGTGGCAAGACAAGCCTTGAAAAGCGGGGGGGCGGCCCCTACAGTCCTCAACGCTGCCAATGAGATAGCTGTTCAGGGCTTCCTTGGCGGCGAAATCGGCTTCCTCGACATCGTTGCGGTGGTGTCGGAGACGCTGGAAATGTTGCCTTCGGGGTCGGTCACGACGCTGGAGGATGTGGTGGCCATCGATGCCGCTGCGCGGGAAGCCGCGCGCGGGCAGGTGGCCCGTATCCGGGCCCGTCATTGACAATCCGTATTCCGGGTCGGACGGCAGAGTAAACACGTAGCGCAGGGATAGAATGGGCATCCTCGATCTGATCTGGACCAACGGCGCCGCGTTTATCTTCATTCTCACGGTTATCGTCTTCTTCCACGAACTCGGCCATTACTGGGTGGCGCGCCGTAACGGCGTGCGGGTCGAGGTGTTCTCCATCGGTTTTGGCCCGGAACTGTTCGGCTGGACCGCCAAAAGCGGTACGCGCTGGAAAGTTTGCCTGTTGCCGCTTGGCGGCTATGTGAAGATGTTCGGCGAATCCGCCGTCACAGGCAGCAGCGACGAGCCGCGCGAGATGACGGAACAGGAAAAGGCCGAATCGTTTCATCACAAGCGCGTCGGCCAGCGTGCCGCGGTGGTGGCCGCTGGTCCGATCGCCAATTTCATTCTGGCGATCATCATCCTTGCCGCGCTGTTCATGACCGCGGGCCAGCCCTATACGCCGGCCGAGATCGGCACCGTGCAGGCGGGCAGCGCCGCCGAGGCTGCCGGGCTCAAGGCGGGCGACCGTATCACGGCCATCGACGGCACGACGATCGAGCGGTTCGAGGAATTGCAGCGCATCGTCCGCCTGTCGCCGGGCAAGCCCCTTGGCGTGACGGTGAGCCGGGGTGGCGAGACGGTGACCCTTCGTGTCGTGCCGACGCGTACGGAAACGGTAGACCGTTTCGGCAATCGTTCCGAAATCGGGCTTCTCGGCGTCAGCCGCACCGGGATGGGCTACAAGAAGCATGGTTTCGTTTCAGGCATCACCGAGGCGGTGGCCGAGACCTGGCGTCTTTCAGCCTACACCCTGCAGGCAGTCGGCCAGATCATCCGCGGCGAGCGCTCGGCGCAGGACCTGGGCGGGCCCATCCGCATCGCCCAGATGTCGGGGCAGGTGGCAGAGTTGGGGCTTGCCAGCGTGTTCTGGTTCCTCGCCGTCCTGTCGATCAACCTCGGCCTGATCAACCTGTTCCCCGTGCCGATGCTCGACGGTGGCCATCTCGTTTTTTACGGATTTGAGGCAGTACGCGGAAAACCACTCAGTGACCGCATCATGGAGATCGGATTTCGCGTCGGACTCGGGCTCGTGATCGCGCTATTCGTTTTCGTGACCGTTCAGGATCTGTCGCGTTTCGAGGGGATCGCGCGCTTCTTCCGGGGGTTGGTGGGATGACGCCCCTGCGACGCCTGAGCGGCTTTCTCGCCGTCTTGGCGGTGTCGGCGGTGGCCTTCGTTCCGGTCGCTGGCGCACAGTCATCGGGCGCGCTCATCCGCGAAATCCGGGTTGAGGGCATCGAGCGAATCGAGCCGGAAACCGTGCGCTCCTACCTGCCGCTTCGCGCGGGACAGGTTTATGACCCGCAGCAGGTGGACGCCTCTCTCAAGGCGTTGTTCGCGACCGGCCTTTTCGCCGACGTATCGATCCGCCTCGACGGCGCCGTCGTCATCGTCAAGGTCGTGGAAAATCCGATTATCAACAGGGTCGCCTTCGAGGGCAATGACGTCATCAAGAACGATGCCCTGTCGAAAGAAGTCCAGCTGCGTTCGCGCATCGTTTATACGCGTACGCGCGTGCAGTCCGACGTCAAGCGGATCCAGGATCTCTACAAGCGCCAGGGGCGTTTTGCGGTGACGGTCACGCCGAAGGTGATCCAGAGATCGCAGAACCGTGTCGACCTGATTTTTGAAATCCGTGAAGGCGAACCGACCAAGATTCGGCGCATCACCTTTATCGGTAACCGGCTCTACTCGGATAGCCGCTTGCGCGGCGTCATCGCAAGCGCCGAGACGCGCTGGTACAGCTTCCTCACCGGCGACGATATCTACGATCCGGACCGGCTGGCCTACGACCAGGAACAGCTGCGCAAGCATTATTTCAAGAACGGCTATCCGGAGTTTGCCGTGCTGTCGGCAACGGCGGAACTTACCCCGGATAACGAAAACTTCTACCTGACCTTCACGGTCGAGGAAGGGCCGCGTTACAAATTCGGCGATGCAAAGATCAACAGCAATCTGCGCCAGGTCGACGCGAAGAAGCTGCAGCAATACGTCACCTTCAAGAAAGGTGCGACTTATGATGCGAACGAGGTCGAGAACACGGTCACCAAGCTGACCGATGCCATCGGCAACCTTGGTTTCGCGTTCGTCGAAGTGCGGCCTAACCCGGTTCGCGACCGCGAAAAGAAAATCGTCAATATGGAATTCGACGTTCGCGAAGGTCCGCGAACGTTTGTTGAAAGAATCGAAATCGAAGGCAACCTGCGGACCGAGGATCGCGTTATTCGCCGCGAATTCCGTCTTGTCGAAGGCGATGCCTTCAACGCCGCGAAATACCGCCTGTCCCAGTCCCGTGTCCGTGACCTGCGCTATTTCAAGAACGTGACGGTCGATAGGACCCCGGGTTCGGCGCCGGACAAGACCGTGGTCAAGGTCAAGGTCGAGGAACAGTCCACCGGCGCGCTCAGCATCGGCGCAGGTCTTTCGTCGACGCAAGGCGTGATCACGCAGCTTTCTCTGACCGAGCGCAACCTGCTCGGCAAGGGCCAGCAGCTCGGTTTGAAGGTGCAACTGGGTACCAAGTCGCAGAACTTCGAAGTCAACTTTACCGAACCCTATTTCATGGGCCGCGACATGTCGGCCGGTGTCGACGTTTTCAAGACCATCCGCAAGCGTACCAATACGATTACCTTCCAGCAGGAAAGGCTGGGCGCCGGTTTCCGGGTCGGTTTCAACTACAATGACCGTCTGTCCCAGAGCCTCGGTTACAGGCTTGAGCAGAAAGAAATTTCTGACGTTGCATCCACCGCTTCGTTGTTCGTCAAGCGCCAACAGGGAATTTCGACGTCATCAGCGGTCAACCAGACGCTGGCCTACGATGTCCGCGACAGCAAGGTCGAGCCGACCGAAGGCTATGTTGCGCGGCTGAACAACGTCCTGGCGGGTTTGGGCGGCGACGACCGTTTTCTCAGGACCTCGGTATCGGGAGCGAGCTACCACCGCATGCCTTTCGAGACGATCCTCAAGCTCGGCGGCGAGGTGGGGTATATTTTCGGGATCGGCAAGGATGTCCGCATCGATGACCGTCACTTCCTGGGCGGCGACAGCTTCAGGGGCTTTGCCAACGGCGGCGTCGGCCCCCGCGACCTGACAACGGGGGACGCGCTGGGTGGCTTGCAGTACATGACAGGAACAGCCGAACTTGGTTTTAACCTGACCAGTGGCGGCAGTTTCAGGCCGAAGGGCTACATTTTCACGGACGTCGGTTCACTGAGCGACTCGGGAGAAAGCGGAACGGGCATCCAGGATGATGATATGCTGCGGGTCGCATCAGGGATTGGGTTCGGGTTCGTTACTCCGCTTGGCACCATTCGTCTGGATTTTGCGAAGGCCGTCCGCAAGGCGAGTTTCGACCGGACCGAGGTTTTCAGCTTCAAACTTGGAACAGGATTCTAGCGCGCAATCATGACAAGCCTGCGACGGTTCATTCTGGCATTTATCTGCGCTGCGATGTTCGGGGTCACGGTCCCGTCCGGCGCTTTCGCCCAGAGCAAGGTGCCGAAGACAGCGGTGCTCGATATGCGGGCGGTGCTTCGCGACTCCGTTGCCGGTAAAACCTGGCAGGATTATTACAACGCGAAACGCAAGGAGCATAAGGACCGGATCGCAGCCGAGGAAAAGAATGTCCGGGCCGCGTGGGATGAGTTGAACCGGCAGCGGTCCATTCTGGCGCCGCAGGCATTTCAGGTCCGCGAGCGCGCGTTTCGCGATCTGGAAACGGCGGCGCGCGGCAGGGTTGGGGTCGCCGAGCAGCAGCTTGCGCGGGAACTGAGGGCGACCCAGGCCGAGGTGCGCAAGATCATGGATGCCAAGCTCGAGGTTATCCTCGAGGAGATGATCAAGGAACGTGGCATCGACATCATCATCGCCAAGGATGACCTCGTTTTTTCGCGCAAGGAATTCGACCTCACCGCCGAGGTCATGAAACGGCTGAATGCCGCCCTGCCGAAACTGGATGTTGCGGCGCTCGCGGCCAAGGCCAAGAAATAGGGCCGGGAGCTCATGGCCGATCCACGTTTCTATCGGTCCGCCGGGCCTTTTACTTTATCGGTCCTCGCCAAAATCGCAGGAGCGGACCTTGTCGGGGACGGCGTTCGTCAGATCGTCGACGTCGCGCCGCTTTCGGCAGCCGGTCCCGAAAACATCAGTTTTCTGGACAATCCGGCTTACACCGATGCCTTCGTCTCTTCGCGGGCGGGTGCTTGCATCGTAGGCTCCAATCTCAAGGCCAAGGCGCCGGAGGGGATGGCGCTCCTTGTGGCGCATGATGCCTACAAGGCATACGCGCTGATCGCCCGTGCCTTTTATCCCGATCCCGCTCCGTCGGCGGGGGTGGCGCCCGGTGCCCATGTCGATCCATCGGCGAAGATTGGCGCAGGCACCGAAGTCGCGCCTGGGGCCGTCATCGGTGCGGGAGCGGAAATTGGCGCCCATTGCCGGATCGGCGCCAACGCGGTCATCGGACCGGGCGTCAAGATCGGGACGGGGTGCGATATCGCTCCGCTTGTTTCGATCCGGTTCGCCATCATCGGCGACCATGTGCATATTTATGCGGGCGCGCGCATCGGCGAGGACGGATTCGGCTATGCTTCGGATGCGACGGGTCATACCCATATCCCCCAGGTCGGCAGGGTCCTGATCGGCAACGGGGTCGAAATTGGCGCGAACACGACCATCGACCGCGGCTCCGGACCGGATACGGTCATCGGTGACGGTTGCATTATTGATAACCTTGTCCAGATCGGACATAACGTGCGTCTCGGCCGGGGCTGCGTGATCGTGTCCCAGGTCGGGATTTCCGGCAGTACCACCCTCGGTGATTTTGTGATAATCGGTGGACAAGTCGGCGTGGCTGGGCATCTGACGCTTGGGCAGGGGGTCCGGGTCGGCGCCCAGTCCGGGGTCATCAGCAACGTGCCGCCGGGCGAGACCCTGCTGGGATCGCCGGCCGTGCCCCACAAGCAGTTCTGGCGGCAGGTCGCGGCGCTGAAAGCCTTGGCTACCGGCAAGAAAAACGGGTGACAACCATGGACGCTGGCAAGGAACAAAGCGAAGTCATCAATATCGAGCGGATCATGGAAATGATCCCGCATCGCTATCCTTTCCTGATGATCGATCGCGTCGAGTCGGTCGTTAAGAACGAATCCGCCATTGGCGTGAAGAACGTCTCCGTCAACGAATCGTTTTTCCAGGGCCATTTTCCGGCGCGCCCCGTTATGCCCGGCGTCCTGCTGATCGAAGCGATGGCCCAGACCGCGGCCGTCCTCGTGGTCGAAACCCTTGGGCCGGACTCCGAAGGCAAGCTCGTGTACTTCATGACCGTGGATGAAGCGCGTTTCCGCAAGCCCGTCGTGCCCGGAGACACCGTAAAGGTCCATGTCACCAAACTTCAAAACCGCAGAAATGTATGGAAATTTCGTGGTGAGGCTATCGTCGACGGCCGACTGTGCGCCGAAGCCGTGTTCGCCGCCATGATCCTAGACGATTGATCAAAATGACCCAGATTCACCCCACAGCAATCGTATCTCCGCGCGCCGAACTTGCCGACAGTGTTGCCGTCGGTCCGTATTGCATCGTCGGCGACAATGTCCGCCTCGGCGACAATGTCGTGCTGCGCTCCCATGTCGTCATCGAGGGCTATACAAATATCGGGGCGGGGTGCGAATTTTATCCCTTCGCCACGATCGGTTTGCCGCCGCAGGATCTCAAATACAAGGGCGAGCCGTCGCGCATCGAGATCGGCGCGAGCTCGATCTTCCGTGAGCACACCACGGTTCATCCGGGCACCAACGGGGGCGGGCTTCTGACCAAGGTCGGCGCCAATTGCCTCGTCATGGTGGCGGCTCATATCGCGCATGATTGCGACGTCGGCAACAACGTCGTGATGGCGAACAATGCGACCCTCGGCGGTCATGTCCATGTTGGCGATTTCGCCGTCCTCGGCGGGCTGGCCGGTGTGCACCAGTTTGTCCGCATCGGCCATCATGCGATGGTCGGCGGCCTGTCAGGCGTGGAAAACGACGTTATCCCATACGGCTCTGTCATGGGAAACCGCGCCTATCTCTCGGGCCTCAATATCATCGGCCTCAAGCGGCGCGGGTTCTCGCGCGACGATATTCACGCCCTGCGCGCGGCCTACCGGCTGATGTTCGCCGAGGAAGGCACAATGGCCGAACGCCTGCAGGACGTCGCCGAAATGTTCAAGAACAACGCCCCGGTCATGGAGATCGTCCATTTCATCCAGACCGATTCGTCCCGCGCGGTATGTCAGCCGCAGGCGAAGCGTGCCGCCTAAATCCAAACTTGGCCTGATCGCCGGAAGGGGCGAACTTCCCCAACTGGTGCTCGACGCGGCCCGCGCCGAAGGGCGGCCCGTGTTCGTGCTGGCGCTTGAGGGGCAGACCGCACCGGAACTGGTTGCCGGGGCGGAAAATGCATGGATCCCCATGGGTGCCGTCGGACGGGGCATCGATATTCTCAAGGCTGCGGGTGTGGCCGATGTCGTATTTGCGGGTGGCGTGCGCCGTCCGTCGCTTCTCAAACTCGGCCTTGATGGCCGCGCGGCGCGGCTCATGGCCAAGCTCGGCAAGGCCGCGCTCGGCGACGACAAGTTGCTGTCGGTCCTGATCAAGGAACTCGAAGACGAGGGGCTTCATGTCGTCGGCGCCGACGATCTTCTCTCTTGTCTTCTGGCGGGCGAAGGCGTGATGGGGCGATGCCGACCCGACGAGGTTGCCCTTGCCGATATTGACCGTGGCGCCGAAATCGCCCGGGGGCTCGGCGCGCTCGATGTCGGTCAGGGGGTCGTCGTGCAGCAGGGAATCGTGCTGGGGGTCGAGGCCATCGAAGGCACCGATGCCCTGATTGCGCGCTCGGCCGCTGTTTCGCGCGAGGGACCGGGCGGCGTCCTCGTCAAGGTCAAGAAACCGGGGCAGGAACGCCGTGCAGATCTGCCTACCATCGGCATCGCAACGGTCAGGGCCGCTGCTGCTGCGGGTTTGCGCGGCATCGCGGTGGAGGCAGGCAACACCTTGTTGCTTGGGCGTGATGCGGCCATCGAGGCGGCCGACGCCGCTGGTATTTTTCTTGTCGGCATAAAGGTTCCCGAATGACCGACATCCATATCTGCATTCTCGCCGGTGAGCATTCCGGCGACCACATGGGTGCACTGATGATGCGCGCGCTCACGTCGCGTTTTGGCGCGCGTGTCAGGTTTTCGGGAATCGGCGGCAGCGAAATGCTGGCCGAGGGAAGGGACAACGGCTTCGAGAGCTTTTTCCCGATGGAAGAACTGGCGATTGCCGGGATCTTCGAAATCGTTCCCCACATTCCGCGGGTGCTTCGGCGGATCGGCGAGACCGTGGCCCGCGTGCGCGAATCGCGCCCGGATATGGTGCTCAGCATCGACAGCCCGGCTTTTGCATTCCGTGTCGGGCGCAAGCTCAAAGGTTCGGGAATTCCGCATATCCATTATGTCGCGCCGACGGTCTGGGCCTGGCGGCCGCGCCGTGCGCCCATGATCGCGGGTTTTCTCGATCACCTTCTGACCATTTTCCCGTTCGAGCAGCCTTATTTTGATCGCTGGGGCCTCGCATCCACTTTCGTCGGCCATCCGACTGCCGATATGCAACTGGACAAGGCTGACGGCAAGGCGTTCCGGGCGGCACACGGCATTGCCCAGGACCAGCGCGTGCTCTGCGTTCTGCCCGGCAGCCGCCGCTCGGAGGTTTCCCGTCTCCTGCCCATCTTCGGCGAGGTCGTCGCCCGCCTTGGCCAGCGCTTTCCCGACCTTGCCGTCGTTGTACCCACGGTTTCCACTGTCGCCGATACGGTTCGCGCCGCGGCCGCCTCCTGGCCGGTCAAAACCATCGTGACCGAAGGGCTGGAGGCCAAGCGCGGTGCCTTCGCCGCATCGGACCTGGCGCTCGCCGCGTCGGGCACGGTGACCTACGAACTGGCGATGGCGGGCGTGCCGATGGTGATCGCCTATAGAATTTCAGCTGCCTCGGCGGCGGTCATCCGCGCGATGATCAAGATTCCCTATGCGTCGGTCGTCAATATCGTGCTGGGCCACCAGGTCGCGCCCGAATGCCTGCAGGAAAACTGCACCCAGGGCATTCTGGTCCGTGAGGTCGGACGCCTGTTGGCCGATCCTGCCGCGCGCGCGCGCCAGAAGATCGAACTGGACAAGGTCGCCCGGGCGCTCGGTCGCGGCGGCCCGCCGGCGTCGGAAGTGGCGGCCGATGCGATCGTGAAGATTCTGAAAATGCATCGCGGCGACCTGTGAGCGCCGGGAACGAAAAGGGAGACGAGATCATGACCGACACCGCGACCGATGCCCTGAAGAAGGCGCGTATCCTTCACACCATGCTGCGGGTTCGCAATCTCGACCAATCGATCGATTTCTATACCCGTCATCTCGGCATGGCCCTTCTGCGGCGCAAGGATTACCCTAACGGAAAGTTCACCCTGGCCTTCGTCGGCTATGGCGATGAAGAAACAACGGCCGCGATCGAGTTGACCTACAACTGGGACCAGTCAGAGGGCTACGAGATCGGCAGCGGGTACGGCCATATCGCCATCGGTGTCCCCGATGTTGCTGCCGTCTGCGCGCGCCTGACGGCAGCCGGTGTCAAGGTGCCGGTGGGCCCCAAGGCGGGTCCGGGCGGCAATACCCTTGCCTTTGTCGAGGACCCGGACGGTTACCGGATCGAGCTTTTGACGCGCCCGCGTCCCCAGTGAACCGGTAAATAGAACCAACAAAAAAGGCGCTCCAACCGGAGCGCCTTTTTTTATCGGCCGGGGCCTAATTACTTGCGGCTGCCGATGGCGACGAACTTGCGCTTGTCGGCGCCGGTATAAAGCTGGCGCGGGCGGCCGATCTTCTGTTCCTTGTCCTCAATCAGTTCGTTCCACTGGCAAATCCAGCCGACCGTGCGGGCGACGGCGAACAGCACCGTGAACATCGAGGTCGGGAAGCCCATAGCCTTGAGGATGATACCCGAATAGAAATCGACGTTCGGGTAAAGCTTGCGGGATACGAAATAGTCGTCGTTCAGCGCGATGTGTTCGAGTTCCAGCGCCAGGTCGAGCAACGGCTCGTTCTTGACCTTGAGCGCCTTCAGCACCTCGTGGCAGGACTTCTGCATGACCTTGGCGCGCGGATCATAGTTCTTGTAGACCCGGTGGCCGAAGCCCATGAGCATCGTGCCGTCCTTCTTCTTCACGCGCTCGAGGAACGGCTTGATGTTCTTAACGTCGCCGATTTCGCCCAGCATCTTGAGCACGGCTTCGTTGGCGCCGCCATGCGCCGGACCCCAGAGCGAGGCGATGCCTGCCGCGATGCAGGCGAAGGGATTGGCGCCGGTGGAACCGGCCAGGCGCACGGTCGACGTTGAGGCGTTCTGCTCGTGGTCGGCGTGCAGGATGAAGATCTTATCCATCGCGTCGGCGAGCACCGGGTTGACCTTGTAGGTCTCGCACGGGACGCCGAACATCATGTACAGGAAGTTTTCCGCGTAATTGAGATCGTTGCGCGGATACATGAACGGCTGGCCGATGGAATACTTGTAGGCCATTGCGGCAATGGTCGGCATCTTCGCAATCAGGCGATAGGACGCGATCATGCGCTGGCGCGGATCGTTGATGTCGGTGCTGTCGTGATAGAAGGCCGAAAGCGCGCCGACAACGCCGCACATGATGGCCATCGGGTGCGCGTCGCGGCGGAAGCCGCGGAAGAAGAAGTTGAGCTGTTCATGCACCATCGTGTGGCGGGTGATGTCGCGCTCGAACTTCTCCTTCTGCTCCTTCGTGGGCAGTTCGCCCTTCAGCAGCAGGTAACAGACTTCCATGAAGTCGCTTTTTTCGGCGAGGTCCTCGATCGCGTAGCCGCGGTGCAGCAGCACACCCTTGTCGCCGTCGATGTAGGTGATCTTGGATTCGGTTGAACCGGTCGCGGTATAGCCCGGATCATAGGTGAAATAGCCCGTCTCGCCGTAAAGCCGCCGGATATCGATGACCTTCGGCCCGATGGTGCCGGTCATCAGCGGCAGTTCAACCTTCTTGCCGGTGACGTTATCGATGAGGGTGACGGTCTCGTTTTTGCCCTTGGAGGTGGCCATGCGTGCGTAATCCTTGGTTCTGCCCTGCCGGCTTTCCCATGCTCCCAAGCGGCGCGGGGCCCGGCGTCGTTAACCCTGTCTATTTGAGCGGCCATCCTATAGGGACGAGACCGGTTAATCAATTCGCAGGGTAGGGTATGGAGATTAAAAAACGGTGTCCGGCAAGGGGTTGGACGCCGATATTTACGTATTATCCGGGCCGGCGGCGTCACGGATGCGGCCCAGGCTTTGGTCGCGGCCGAGCGCCTCCATGACCTCGAAAAGCCCCGGCGATTCTGCCCGTCCGGTCAGCGCCGCGCGCAGGGGCTGGGCGACCTCGCCAAGCTTGGCCCCGGCATCGCCGGCGTAGCCCTTTACCGCGGGCTCAAGGATGGCGGCCTGCCAGTCCTTGAGACCATCGAGAATCGGCAGCAGTTTCGCGAGGTGACCGCGGCCCGGGCCGGCCAGAAGCTTGGCCGCCTTGGCGTCGGGAACGAGGGGCCGGGCGGCGACGTAGATCATGGTCTTGTCGGCGAGTTCCACCAGCGTCTGCGCCCGCGGCTTGAGGCCGGAAAGACCGCGCTTCAGGCGCTCAAGGC
>JAURLI010000047.1 GCA_030831315.1 Alphaproteobacteria bacterium | reverse complement strand
CCTTTGGGTCAGGCGGCTTTTTCCTCAATGATCTTGCGAGGAGCGGCGGAGTTGATTTCGATCCGGCGCGGCTTTGCGGCTTCCGGCACGACCCGGTCGAGATCGACGTGCAGCAGGCCGTTCTCAAGCCGGGCACCCTTGACCTGGACCGCGTCGGCGAGCGCAAAGGCGAGCCGGAACGCCCGTCCGGCGATGCCGTGGTAGAGATACTGGCGATTTTTCTCCTGCTCTTCGTCGCGCGCGAGCTTGCCGGAAATCGTGAGGGTGTTTTCCTTTACCGTCACGTCGAGGTCGTCCTCGCCGAAACCGGCGACAGCGACCGAAATCCGGTAGGAGGTCTCCGCAGTCTTTTCGATGTTGTAGGGCGGGTAGCCGCTATCGCCGTGAGGCGCCAACGTACCTTCCATCAGCCGGCTCAACCGGTCGAAGCCGATGGACGAGCGAAAAAGGGGCGAGAAGTCGAAGCTGGTCATATCCATATCCTCCAATGAAGCAACATGGGTTCAGTTGTCGGACCCCGCGCGCCTGACAGGCCGGACGGGGCGGTTCCGCGGCCCCCAAGGGGCGCCGCACACAAGGGATTTAGGATCGTCTTCCGTGCTTTCAAGGCCTGCCGAATAACCCGCCTGTTTCACGTTAACCATATGAAAAATTGTAACCTTTTCCTAACCAAGGGCTTGCCTCCACGGGGTGCATGGGCGATCCTTGGCGCAACGATCCGATAACGGGCGTAACGGGAGAGTGTCATGCAGGCGGCGACGGCCTTTTTCGGCCGCACCTATGATGAAGCTTTCGCGCTTCTGGTCGAGGCGCGCGACTACATTGCCCGCACGGAACCGATCGAGCGCGACTTCGTTGATGTCGCCAGCCGTGCCCGCATGGCGGTCGAGACCACGCGGCTCACGGCGCGTCTGACCCATATCATGGCCTGGCTTCTTGCACGCAAGGCGGTTCATGCCGGCGAGATTTCCCCGGAAGAAGGCGCCCGTCCGCCCTATATCCTCGATCGCAACGAAGAACTCGCGGGCGAGGGCAAGATGACCGATATCCTGCCCCCGGGGCTCGAAAGCCTGCTCGATCGCAGCCAGCGGCTCTACATCCGCGTGTCGCGCTTGGACGAGATGGTGCGCCGCGACTTCGACGCCTGAACCCGCGCTCAACGAAAAAGGGCCGGTCCCAAGGACCGGCCCTTTTTGCATGGAATGCGGAACTGGCTAGGACTTCAGCCCCAGGCCCTGGAAGCGCTTGTTGAACTTGGCGAGCTGGCCGCCCGAATCGATCAGGCGATGCACGCCCGTCCACACCGGATGGGACTTGGAATCGATGTCGAGCTTGACCGTGTCGCCGGGCTTGCCCCAAGTCGAACGGGTCTTGTAATTGGTGCCATCGGTCATAACTACCGTGATTTCATGGTAGTCGGGATGGATGTCCTTCTTCATGGCCGCGGTCCTGAAAATCGTTGTCGGGCCCGGTTTCCCGGGCCAGCGGAAGGGCGTTCTATATCCAATGCCGCCGGCGATTGCAAGGGGGCCGGGCAGGCGCCGTGAAAGCCTTGCCCTTCCTAGGGTTCCAGAAGGAGCCGAACGACCTCGTCGGGCATGCTGAGCATGGGGTAGTGGCCGGTATCGAGCTCTATCCAGCGCGCGCCCAACCCCTCGGCTGCCCGCCGCTGGTGGGCCTCGCCGGGCTTTCCCGCCTGGCGGCAGAAGACCACCGTGGCATCCCACTTCTGATTCCAGAAGTTTTCAAGCACCACTGGGCGCTCCGAGGTGGCCTTGGGGTGCAGGGTCGAACGCTCGGCCGCCCATTGCGCGAGGTTTTCGTCCATGTCGAGGCGGAATCGCTCCAGCCGCTGTTCTCGGCTCGGTCCGGCGGCAACATCGGTTTCGATGAAATTGCTGCTTTTGACGAAATCGCGGACCCGCTCGCCATGTTTGAGGGCGAGCGCATCGATGAGAAAAATCCTGGAGACCCTGTCGCGCGAAAGCTCGGCCGTCTTGGCCATGACCATTCCACCCGACGAGGCCCCGACCAGCACGACGTCTTTCAGATCTTCGGACCACAGGAAGCGCGCCAGTTCTTCTGCCTGGCTTTCCGTGGTGATACCGGCATGAACCTCTGGTGCCCGTTCCCCGCAACCTTGCAGGCTGGGTGCAAAAACCAGATGTCCGGCTGAGCGCAGCCGCTCGGCGACGGGTTTCCAAATCCAGCCGCCCTGGTACGAACCGTGAATCAAGAGAAAAGTCGCCATTGCTGTTGCCTCGCGCGCGGCCTAGCCGCCGTAGAAAACCGTGTCGCCGAGATCGCGCATGTGCAGGCTGGCGTCGTCGGCGCGGCCCTCGATGGGCTTCGCCACTTCGGCGTTGATCACTTCGGCGATGACGATGTGGTGGTCGCCCTTTTCGATCAAGTCGACGACCTTGCATTCGACGCTGGCCGGCGCATTGGCGAGGATCGGCGCACCCGTGGTGCCGGTGCGGAACGGCTCGCCGGAAATCTTGTCGCCCTCGACCTTGACCGGCTTGAAGAAGGCGAAGGCGGCACCCTGCTGGCCCTTGCCCAGCACGTTGAGGGCGAAATGCCCGGAATCCTTCACCGCCGCGTGGGCGCCCGAGCCGGCCTTGATGCCGACGACGATCAGCGGCGGCTCGAAGGACGTCTGGGTGACCCAGTTCACCGTCGCGGCGGCGACGCCTTCGGAGCCCTTGGCGGTCAGTACGTAAATTCCATAGGGAATCATGCGAAGCGCGGTTTTCTTGGCGGCGGCGTCCATTGTTGTTCTCCCTGAAGACGACGTTAAGTCGGGTAAATTAATGGAAAAAGGCGCATTGGGGAAAACAGGAATATCGCTGTTCTTCAATGTCCCTCGGTCGAGGCGGGCGGGCGAAAAATCGCCCACAGCGTACAGCTCAGAACCAGCAGTGCGCCGCCGACCCAGTAGAAACTGTTTGCCAGCCCGGTGAGCGCGACCACGCCGCCCATGACGGGCGGCAGTACGGTCTGCATCAGCCGGTTGAGAGAGATCCTGAGTCCGACCACGGCGCCCTGGAATTCGGTGGGCACCATCTTCGACGGTATGACGATCATCAGCGGCTGGCTGACGCCCTGGGCGAAGCCGCGCGCCAGCGTAATGGCGAGCAGCGGCAGGAAGGCCGCGAACAGCGGCGTAACGACGATGGCGGCAATTGCCGCGACCACGGTGAAGTTCAGCATCCACACATCGCCCGTGCGGTTGGCGAGCGGTGTTACCAGGGCCGTTCCCGCCAGTCCCGCAAGATTGAGGCCCGCGAAAATCAGTCCGATCAGGGTGCCTGTCAGTTCGATCTCGCGCATCCAGGCGATGAAGAACGAGCCCTGGATTGCGCCGACGGCAATGTTCAGGACCGACCCCGCAATCGCAACGGCGACCAGCGGAATGGACAGGAGAGCAAAGGTCCGGGTGTGATCCTCAAGGCGGGGCAGCAGGTCACCCGGCCGGAAGCGCCGTTCCTGCCGTTCACCTGTGACGTCTCCCTTGGGCAGCAGCATCAGCGCCAGCCAGAAAAGCGCTGCCGCCGCGAAAGTAACCGCGAAACCGCCCCAGGGGCCGAAGGCATCCCATGTCGCCCCGGCGATGATCGGAAAAATGAAATGGCCGAACTTGTTGCCGAAAGACACCCGCCACGTGAGCGAGGCATTGCCGCGCATTGCCTGGCCGACCAGCGTTTGCGCGCCCACCCAGTTCATAGTTGCGGTCAGTCCGATGATCAGGTTGAGGATGCCGGCCACCCAGATCCACGGCAGCAGCGGAAACAGGAACGGCACGATCATGCCGATCACGGCAAAAAATTTCATCACCCGGCGCGCGCCGAGACGATCCATCAGCACGCCGCCATGAATGGAAAACAGGAAGGGCAGCAGGGACTTGGCGCCGATGACGAGGCCGAAGGCAAGCGGCGTGGGATCGAGGTGCAGCACCCATAGCGGGACCACCACGTTGCTTGCCCCGTCGGCGAACAGCCCCGTGCCGTATATGCCGAGCCGCGTGCGCAGGGGAATGGATGAGACCGTGGTGCCCGTCATCTTCTTTTCTTATGGTGAAACCGCCGGAACCGGCGCGGGGGAACTATATCGCGCCTGGCGGGAAAAGTCCGTATGGGGCCGTGCGGGCGCGATTGCAAGGGGTGTCGCTGGCGGGGGGCATCGGGTAAATTACCGCCCCGTTGTTCCCCCACCCGGCAAAAGGCCGTATCGCATGGCATCCCAATCCTCGTCGCAACCCGCAGGCAAGCCGGAGTCCGGAAAGTCCGAGACGCGCCCGCGCGGCTCGCTCGCGGAACTGGGGCGCCTCTGGGCCCACGTCGCGCCTTACCGGCTGGCCGTTGCCGGCGCCGCCGCAGCGCTGGTGGTGGCCGCGGCGACGGTGCTGGTCATGGGCGTCGGCCTGCGCACGCTGATCGACCAGGGTTTTTCGTCGGGCGACGCGGGGCTTCTTGATCGGGCGCTGTTCGTGCTCCTCGCCATCATCGTCGTCCTGGCGTTTGCCACTTACAGCCGCTATTCGCTGGTGAGCTGGCTCGGCGAGCGCGTCGTCGCCGACATCCGCGCCAAGGTGTTCGCCCATGTGCTGCGCCTTGACCCGGCGTTTTTTGAGACTACCCGCACCGGCGAAATACTGTCGCGCATCACCACCGACACGACGCTTTTGCAGGTGGTGATCGGGTCTTCGGCCTCGGTCGCCATGCGCAACGTCCTGCTGCTTGCGGGCGGCCTCGTCATGCTGGTCGTGACCAGCCCCAAGCTCAGCCTGATGGTGGTGCTGTTCGTGCCGCTGGTGGTGGCCCCGATCATCCTGATCGGCCGCCGTGTGCGGGCGTTGTCGCGCACCAGCCAGGACCGCATCGCCGATGTCGGCGCCCAGGTCGAGGAAAGCCTGAACGCGGCGCGCACCATCCAGGCCTTCTGCCATGAAGGCCTTGAAAGCGACCGTTTTGCGTCGCGCGTCGAGGACGCTTTCGGCGCCGCGGTCAAGCGCATCCGCGCCCGTGCGATCCTGACCGCCATCGTCATCATGCTGGTGTTCGGCGGCGTCGGCACGATCCTGTGGATCGGCGGCCATGACGTGCTGTCGGGCCGCATCAGCGCGGGCGAACTGTCGGCCTTCGTCTTTTATGCCGTCGTCGTCGCAGGCGCGACCGGCGCGGTTTCGGAAGTCATCGGCGATCTTCAGCGCGCGGCGGGCGCCACCGAACGGCTGGCCGAACTTCTGGCGACGAAGCCCGCAATCGCCGCGCCCGCCAATCCGGTGGCGCTGCCCGCACCCGCGCGCGGCGCGGTGGCTTTCGAAAACGTCACCTTTCATTACCCGGCGCGCCCCGACCGCGCGGCGCTCAGCGATTTCGCGCTTGATGTGCGCCCGGGCGAGCGCCTCGCCCTCGTCGGGCCGTCGGGGGCAGGGAAAACGACGGTATCCCAGCTCCTGCTGCGTTTTTATGATCCTGCTGCCGGGCGCATCACCTTCGACGGGGTCGATCTGCGCGCGGCCGACCCTGCCGACCTGCGCGCCCATATCGGCCTGGTGTCACAGGACCCGGTGATTTTTTCGGCCTCGGCCGCGGAAAACATCCGCTACGGGCGTCCCGGTGCGAGCGACGACGACGTGCGCGCGGCGGCCGATGCGGCGGCGGCGCTTTCCTTCATTGAAGACCTGCCCCAGGGATTTGATACCTATCTGGGCGAAAAGGGCGTGCGCCTTTCGGGCGGCCAGCGCCAGCGCATCGCCATTGCCCGCGCCATCCTGCGCGACCCGGCCTTGCTGCTGCTCGATGAGGCCACCAGCGCGCTCGATGCCGAAAGCGAACGCCTGGTGCAGGATGCGCTGTCGCGGCTCATGAAGGGGCGCACCTCGATCGTGATTGCGCACCGGCTGGCCACCGTGCTGGAAGCCGACCGCATCATTGTCATGGATGAGGGCCGCATCGTCGCCCAGGGCAGGCACGCCGATCTCATGGCCGCGGGCGGGCTCTACGCGCGGCTCGCCGAACTGCAGTTCGACCTCTCCCGGGCGTCCGGGACTGTTTCCTGAAATTCAGCGCTCGGTCAGCTTGAACTCGATACGCCGGTTCTTGGCGAGCGCGTCCTCGCTGCCGCTTGGATCCAGCGGCTGATACGGCCCGAAGCCGGTCGGCGCCAACCGCTGGGGCGGCAGGCCTTCGGCCACCATCTGGCGAACGACGGCAAGGGCGCGGGCGGTGGACAGTTCCCAGTTCGACGGGAATTCGCGGGTCTTGATCGGGCGCACGTCGGTGTGGCCGTCGACGCGCAGCACCCAGTCGATGCTGGGCGGGATCTTCTTCGAAAGATCGAGAAGCGTCGAGGCGAGGCGGCGGATCTGCGCCTTGCCTGCATCGTTCAGCGTTGCGCTGCCCGATGAAAACAGCACTTCGGACTGGAACACGAAGCGGTCGCCGACGATGCGGATGTCGGAGCGATTGCCCAGAACTTCACGCAGGCGGCCGAAGAATTCGGAACGGTAGCGGGCGAGCTCCTCGACCTTGCTGGCGAGCGCCGCGTTCAGCCGCTGGCCGAGATTGACGATTTCGGCCTTCTGTTCCTTGCTCTTGTTTTCGGACGCATCGAGTGCCGCGTTGAGACGGGCAAGCTCCGTGCGCAGCGCGGCGATGGCCTGGCTCAGGCGGTCGACTTCGGACTTGCGGGCGGCCGACACGCGCTGCTCTTCGGTCAGCGCCGACTGGCTTTCGGCAAGGCGCGCTTCGCGGGCGGAAAGGTCCTTGCGGGCAGCCGCCAGTTCCGTTTCGATCGCCGCCGATTTTTCGCGCAAGGCATTCAGTTCTGCCCGCGAGGCTTCGAGGCTGGAGGTCAGCGAGGACACCTCGCCCGACATCTTGTCCCGCGCCGCGGTCGAAGATTGAAGCTGTGACGACAGTTGCGCGATGGAGGCCCGCAGTTCCGCGCCCGCCTGGCGTTCGAGCGCCAGCATGTCGGCGAGTTCCGAGACTTGGGTCTCGAGCCGCTTCAGCGCCTGATCGCGCCCGGCCAGCAGGTCGGTCAGGAAGAACTGTGCCAGCACGAAGACGGTGAGCAGGAAGATGATCACCATCAGCAGCGTCGAAAGCGCGTCGACGAACCCCGGCCAGATGTCGCTGTGGGAACTGGAGGACCGTCGCCGGCTCAAACCCGCCATGATCGGGCTCAGCCGCCTTTACCGGTGCGGTCGGCGGCGATGGTGCGCGCCAGGATCTTGATTTCGGCGCGGATGTCTTCGGTCGACTGGGCGCGGCCGCTCGAGACTTCTTCGAGCAGGCGGGCGAGATAAACCTCGATGTTGCGGATATGCGCGCGGGTCGCATCGTCGAGCGCATCCGATCCGCCGCGCATCGGCGCATCGGCAAGCCGACCCAGCACGTTCTTCAGTTCAAGCTGCCCTTCGGCCAGCTTTGCGAGCAGCGCCTGTTCGGCGCGCATCTGGTCGGTGAGCGTCGCGAGGCGTTCGTTCAACTGCATCTGGGCGGTATTGGCCGACATCCGGCTTTCCTCGCCGCGCGCGATGGTGCGCTGGAGGTTCTCGAGCCCTTCGGCGGTCTGCTCCAGAAGGGCTTCGAGGTAATCGGGCACCGTGCCTTCGCCGCCGGATACGGGCGATGGACCAGACAGCCGCGTCAGCCCCGACAGCCATTCTTCGAGATCGTTATAGAAGCGGTTCTGCGCCTGACCCGACTGCAGGTCTAGGAAACCCAGCACCAGCGATCCGGCAAGGCCGAACAGCGAGGTCGAGAACGCCGTGCCCATGCCCGACAGCGGCGCGGCCAGCCCGGCCTTGAGGTTGCCGAAAACCTCGCCGACATTGCCCGAGCCGACGCTCAGGTTGGTGATGACGTCAGAAACCGAATTGATGGTCAGCAGCAGGCCCCAGAAGGTGCCGAGCAGGCCGAGAAAGATGAGCAGGCCGATCAGGTAGCGCGACAGCGCGCGGGCTTCGTCGAGGCGCGAATCGATCGAATCGAGCAGGGAGCGCATCGAGATCGCCGAAAGGCGCATCTGCCCCTCGCGCCCGGCCAGCATCGTCGCCATCGGCGCGAGCAGGCGCGGCTGGGGCAGGTCGTCGGTGGCGGCGCCGGGACGTTCGCGGCCCTCGCCTTCGCGCGCGCGGCGGAAGGCCGCGATCCATGCTGCTTCCTTGCGCAAGCTCAGCACCTGGCGCAGCGCGTAGAGAATGCCGAGCGCAAGCACGCCGAGGATCAGTCCGTTGAGCGCCGGGTTGGCGGCGAAGGCGCGGGTGATCGGCCCACTCAACGCGCCGCAGGCAGCGGCAACGATGGCAAGGAATATGGACATGCGGAAAAGGTAGGGGCCGAAACTGAACATGCGCGTCATGGCCTTTCTTGGCCGCCGGGGATGGCGGCGCCGAACGAAAACGATACCTCGGACCGCAGGCGCGGGGTCAGGGTATTACCCCGGCTCCGGCCTGTCCGCGTCAGCGCGCGGAGAGCGATACGTCGACGCGGTCGGGCGCGCCATCGGGCACGTTATTGCCGAGCGCGCGCACATCGATGCGCGTCGCCTGCACGCCCTGGCCGACGAGCCATGAGCGCACCGCGAGGGCCCGCGACAGCGACAGGCGGCGTGCCTGGGATTCGTTCGACTTGTCACCCGCGGCATAGGCACGCAGCTGCACGCGCAACGCCGGGTTGGCCTTCAACTCCGCGACCGCGGAGGCGAGCACCTTTTCGGCATCGGCGGGAAGGTTCGCCGCGCCGGACGTAAAGGCGATCGAGCGCGTGGCGCCGGCGACGCCGGGCGCGATGTCGGGGGCCTTGGGCAGGACAGCGGTCTGCGCGGGGGCCTTGGCGGCATCGACGCTGCCGCGCGGCGCGGGCGTGACGGGGGGCAGTTCGGTGGCGGTCGACGCGGGCGCCTTGGGCGGCTCCGGCGGGATTGGCGCGGGCGGCGGCGGCACATCGGCGCGGTCCATGGCGGGCGGCGGCGGGGCCGCGGGCGCTTCGGTTACGGCGCGCGGCGGTGCCGTCGCTTCCGGAGCGGGCATGGCGGGGGCGGGTGCGGGCGCAGCGGCGACGTCGGACGGCGCCGGGGCCGCTTTCTTCTTGGCGGGGGCCTTGCGGCGCACTGCCTTCTTTTTCGGTGCGGGCCGCTTCAATGCGGGTCTGCTGCCCGGCGGATGCAGGCGAATGGCCTCGCCCGGCGCAACGGCGCTGCCCGGAAAGCGCCGTCCGTTCGGAGCATAGCCGCGCTCGATGTCATCGATGACCGAAAGGTCGACCTGCACGCTGCTGCCGACGCTGCCGACGACGACCGTATCGTCCTGCGCGTTTGCTTTTGGCGCCGCGAACACGAGCGCGGAGGCGAGCAACGCGCCGAGGACGAAAAACTTGCGGGGGATGATCATGGCGCCGGTGTCTCCTGGCGGCCCGGGCGTTCGGGTAAGTCCTTGACGCCGGGGCCTAATCGGTCTCGATGGCAACAATAAACCAACGCCGGGTAGGCTAACAACCGCCTTGGCGGACCCAATCTAGCGGTATTTGGCGAGAATGCTGCGGATATCGGCGTGGATCTGGCCGTTGCTGGCGAGGATCGAGCCCGAATTCAGCATGTTGTTGCCGCCGTCGATCTCGCTGACGAAGCCGCCCGCCTCGCGCACCAGCAGG
>JAURLI010000046.1 GCA_030831315.1 Alphaproteobacteria bacterium | reverse complement strand
TGTCCATCGTCGCCCAGATGATCGACGTCCTGCGCCCGAAGAAAAAGGGCGTCAAATCCGCATGACCCGGGTTTGCAGGCGATGACCGTCGCGGCCATCGTGCTGGCGGCCGGGCGATCGACCCGGGCGGGCAAGACCAACAAGCTGACAGCGCCGGTCGCGGGCGTGCCGATGGTGGCCCGCGCCGTAGACGCGGTGCTGGCGTCTGTGGCGCGCCCCGTCATCGTCGTCACCGGCCATGAAGCCGAAAAAGTCCGCGCCGCCCTTGCCGGGCGCGATGTGTGCTTCGTCCACAATCCCGATTATGCCGAAGGCATCAGCACTTCGATCCGTGCCGGCATCGGCGCACTGCCCGCAGACGCATCGGCGGCGCTTGTTTGTCTCGGCGACATGCCGGCACTGACGGCGGCTGACCTCGGCAGGCTGATGGATGCGTTTGCTGCGGGCGGTGCGGCGATCTGCGTGCCGGTGGCGGGCGGGCGGCGCGGCAACCCGGCGCTGTTCGCGCGCGAAATGTTCGCGGCCCTGATGGCGCTTTCGGGTGACGAAGGCGCGCGCCGCCTGATCGCGGCGCATCCGGAAAAACTGCGCGAAGTGCCGCTCGATGGCCCAGGGACCCTGACCGACCTCGACACCGAAGCGGAAATCGACGCCTATAATCGCACGCAAAATCAATAAGCATCGCCGCCCCCGCGCATCCGGCTTGACAGTTCAGGCGTGAGGGTTCGAAATGATGCAAATCGCCGCGCCCCGAATACAAGAATGCGCGGCACGTATGGGGAGCTTCATTCGTTTGGTCCGTAACCGGTAGGTGTGCGACGGTTCGCCACCCCCGTTTGGGGTGGATGGTCGTCGTCGCGCGGGGTTTCCCTCCCCGCGTTTGCATCGCCAGTTGTGGCCGACAAAAGCAGGGAGGCCGCAATGGCAGCACCAAAACGCATAAAACTGAATGTCGACGGCAAGCCGTATTCGGTCACGGCCGATCCGGAGATGCCGCTCCTTTACGCGCTGCGCAACGACATCGGGCTTGATAACCCGCATTTCGGCTGCGGCCTCGCCCAGTGCGGCGCCTGCACCGTTCATGTCGATGGTGCCGCGACGCGCTCGTGCTCCTTCACCGTCGGCCAGGCCGAAGGCAAGAAGGTGGTGACGCTGGCCGGTCTCGGCACCCCGGAAAAGCCCCATCCCCTGCAGAAAGCCTATGTGGACGAACAGGTTCCCCAGTGCGGCTACTGCGTCAATGGCTGGATCATGACGGCGGCGGAGCTTCTCAAGAAGAACCCCAAGGCCGACGACAAGCAGATCAGGGAAGGGCTCGCCGGCCTCAAGTGCCGCTGCGGTACCCACATGTCCATCATCCGGGCGGTCAAGCGTGCCGCCAAGGAAATGGCGAGCTGAGGGAGGGCAGAACAATGACCAAGATGATCTCGATAGAGGATTTCGCCTTTTCCCGCCGCAAGCTGCTGCAGGGTGCGGGCGCGCTGGTCGTCAGCGCCGCTGCGCCGGCCGTGGCCGCCAAGAAGGCGCGAGCCGCTACGGCTGCCTTCGGCTCCGCCGTCAAGCCGGCGCTCAAGCCCGACCAGCTCGACAGCTTCATCGCCATCACCGCCGACGGCAAGGTCACGGCCTTCTTCGGCAAGATGGACATGGGCCAGGGTGTCGACGTGGCGATCAGCCAGATCGTCGCCGAAGAGCTCGACGTGAAGTACGAGCGCGTGACCTCGATCCTCGGCGACACGCAAACCTCGGTGAACCAGGGCGGGGCCTCGGGCTCCACCGCCGTGCAGAACGGCGGCAAGGCGATGCGCGCCATCGCCGCCGAAGCGCGCCGGGTGCTGGTCGAAGAGGCCGCGAAGCGGCTCGGCGCCAGTGTCGGTGATCTCGTCGTCGATGACGGCGTGGTCAGCGTCAAGGGCAACGCGGCAAAGAAGATTTCCTACGCCGACATCCTTCAGGGCCGCTACTTCAACCACAAGCTCAAGTGGAACAAGAGATACGGCAACGGGCTTTATTCCGAGGGCAAGGCGAAGCCCAAGAAGCCATCCGAATACAAGGTGGTCGGCCAGAGCTTCCCGCGCACCGACATCCCGGGCAAGGTCTACGGCACCTCGCCCATGATCACCGACGTCAGGGTGCCGGGCATGGTGCATGGCCGCGTCATCCACCCGGAAAAGGCGGGCGGGATGCCGAAGGCCTTCGACGCCTCATCGATCAAGCACATCAAGGGCGCGCGCGTCGTCCATGAAAAGGGCTTCATCGGCGTCGTGGCCAACACCGAATGGGATGCTGTCCGCGCGTCCCAGGAGTTGAAGGTGACGTGGTCCGACGGCGGCAACCCGTTCGGCGACCAGAAGAACCTGTATGACCACATCCGCAAGGCGAAGGTCATCGCCAAGAAGCACGACACCAAGGAAGGCGACGTTGCCGCCGCGCTCAAGGGTGCGGCCAAGGTGATCGAGGCGGAATACGAATGGCCCTTCCAGTCCCATGCCTCCATGGGCCCGGCCTGCGCCATCGTCGATGCCAACCCGAAGAACGCCGTGGTGTGGACCGGCTCGCAGAAGCCGCACTACACCGCCGAAGGCGTCGCCGCGATCCTGAAGATCAAGGCCGACGACGTGCGCGGCATCTGGGTGCCGGGTCCCGGCTCCTACGGGCGCAACGACGCGGGCGACGCGGCGGCGCAGGCGGCGCTGCTGTCCAAGGCCGTGGGCAAACCCGTGCGCGTGCAGGGCATGCGCCACGAAGGCACTGCCTGGGATCCGAAGTCCCCGGCGTCGATCCATCGCTGTCGCGGCGGTTTGGACGCCAACGGCAATGTTGTTGCGTTCGAATTCATGTCCAAGGGTTTCGACCGCCAGGACGTGCGCTCGAACGAATCGAAACCGCAGGACAACCTCGCGGGCCAGCAGATCGGCGCCAAGCTGCGTCCGGCGAAGACCTTTCGTTCGCCGGAAGACATGTACAACGTCGGCGCCCGCCTGATCGGTTGGGAAGTGATCCCGCCGTTCATCCCGCGTTACTCGCCGCTGCGCACCTCGCATCTGCGCGACCCGCTCGGCCCGCAGATCCAGTTCGCATCCGAGCAGTTCCACGACGAAATGGCCGAAGTGGCCGGCATGGACCCGGCGGCTTACCGGCTCAAGTACCTGAAGGACCCGCGCGACCGCGATCTCGTCAAGGCGGCGGTCGAAAAGTCGGGCTGGAAGGAACGGGTCGGCCCGCGCAAGGACCAGGGCGGCAAGACCACGGTATCGGGGCGCGGCATTTCCTACGCCTACCGCAACGGCACCCGCGTCGTCGTCATCGCCGAGGTCGAGGTGGACAAGACCACGGGTCGGGTGTGGCCGCGCAAGTTCACGGTCGCCCACGACTGCGGCCTGATCATCAATCCGGAAGCCCTCAAGCTCTGTCTCGAAGGCAACATCGTGATGGCCGCCAGCCGTTCGCTGTACGAGGAAGTGATGTTCGATGCCGACCGCGTAACCAGCGTGGACTGGGCGACCTACCCGATCCTGGAAACGCCGGATGCGCCCGAGGTGATCGACTGCGTGCTGCTCAACCGGCCCGACAAGCCCGCGACGGGCGCGGGTGAGGCGGCAACCCGTCCGGTATCGGGTGCGATCGCCAATGCCGTTTACGACGCCACCGGGCGGCGCCTGCGCCGTGGTCCGGTGACGGCGGAAAGAGTCAAGGCGCTGGTCTCCTGAGACCAGTAGCCTGGAGGGGGGAAACGGCGGGCATGTAGCCCGCCGTTTCGCTTGTGGGTCCCGCGCGCCCGCGTTAATCAGGTGCCATGGAACAGATGATTGACACCGCCGCAGGTGCGCTGGCGGCCGAATTCGATGGACCGGAAAACGGCGCCCCGGTCTTGCTGCTGCATTCGGTGGGCCTGTCCACGCGCGAGGGCTGGCGCGAACAGGTTGCGCCGCTGGCCGATGCGGGCTTTCGCGTACTGCGTTTCGATTTTCCCGGCCTTGGCCGCTCGCCCCGCGGTGATGTCATCCCCGGCGTCGAATCTTATGCCGTCGCGGCCATCGCTTTTCTCGACGCGCTTGGCATTGCCCATGCTCATGTCGTCGGCGTGTCACTCGGCGGTTTCGTTGCCCAAATGCTCGCCCTTGATCATCCATCGCGGGTGGACCGTCTTGTGCTGGTCTCCACCGCCTGCCGCATTGCCGCAGGCAATTCGGGCGCGCGCGCCGAACGCAACGCCGCCATCCGCGCAGGCGGCATGAAGGTTGCCGCCGGCCCCCAGATCGACAGCCATTTTCCCGCCGATTTCTGCGCCGCGAATCCGCAGGTGATGGACTGGTATCGCGGCCATTACCTCGCCAATGATCCGGAAACCTATGTCGCGATCATGGAAGACCTGGGCCGCTTCGACAGTTGCGCGCGCCTCGGCCGTATCGCTTCGCCGACGCTGGTCGTCACGGGGGGCGAGGATGCCAGCAACGTTGCGGGCGGCGTGCCCGGGCGCGCGGCGCGGGCGCTGGCAGCGGCCATCCCGGGCGCCGTCCTCGACATCATCGACGGGGCCCATCATTATCCCCATATCGATCATGCCGAGACCTTCAACCGGACGCTGCTCGCTTTTCTGGGAGGCTCCAACTTTCCGAGGCACGAACCATGAGCCGCATCGCTCCCCTTGATGAGTTGCAGATGACCCCCGAGCAGAAAAGCCTGTCGGCGGCAATCGCCGGTCCGCGCAGCGGCCTGACCCGGGGGCCTTTCCCGATCTGGCTGAAAAGCCCGGAACTGCTCAGGCGGGTCAACGATCTCGCGCTTTATTTCAAGGATGAACGCGCGCTCCCCGCGCGACTGCGCGAACTTGCCATTCTGGTCAATGCCCGCCACTGGACATCGCAATACCAGTGGCATGTCCATATTCAGCATGCCCGGCGTCTGGGACTCGATGAAGCGGCGCTTGCCGCCATAGCGGAAAATCGCCGGCCTGAATTTGCCTACGCGGCCGAGCGCGCCGTGTACGACTATGCCCATGCGATGTATGAGCCAGGCGGGATCAGCGATGAAATCTACCAGGCGGCGATTGATGCCATTGGCGAGCCGGGGGTGATCGAACTGGTTTCGCTGCTCGGGTTCTATTCGCTGATTGCCGTTTCGATAAAAGGATTCGATGTGGGCCTGCCCGAAGGCACCGCCCCTTACCTGCGCTGAGCCGTAATGCAAGACACCATGACCGGAAGACTGCGATGAGCGAGAAAATCACCAAGACCGATGCCGAGTGGCGCAAGCAGCTGTCTGCGGACGAATACCAGGTCGCCCGCCAGAAAGGCACCGAACGCGCCTTTACCGGACGCTACTGGGACTGCCACGACGCGGGAACGTATACCTGCGTCTGCTGCGGCGCGCCGCTGTTCGATGCCGCGCACAAGTTCGATTCGGGTTCCGGATGGCCGAGCTTCACCCAGCCGGTCGTCGACGGCGCGCTCGACAAGGAAACCGACGCGTCCTACGGCATGATCCGCACGGAAGTGACCTGTTCGCGATGCGACGCGCATCTTGGTCATGTGTTCCCGGACGGGCCCGCGCCGACGGGCCTCCGCTACTGCATCAATTCGGCGTCGCTCAAGCTCGAAAAGAAATAGGCCTCAGGGCACGGCTTTCAGCTTTGCCGCGCGCGCGCCCGCCAGCGCGCAGATTTCATCCTGTTCGGACGTGGCGCCGGTGACGCCGATGGCGCCGACGTTTTCGCCCGATGCCGCGCGCACCAGCACACCGCCGCGCACAGGAAAGTAATGCGGGCTCATCGCCTGTAATGATGCCACCAGCACGGGATTGCGGGCCGCCTGTTCGGCAAGCCGCGTCGTGCCTTCGGCCCGCATGGCGGCGGTCCAGGCCTTGCCGCGGGCAACCTCGAAGCGGATAGGGGCAGAGCCGTCCTCCGCCATGTAGCCCAGCACATGGCCGCCCGCATCGACCACCGCTATTGCCATCGGCGGCAGCTTGCGCTTGCGCGCCTCCTTCAGCGCGGTATCGAGAATGGTGCGGACCTGTTTTGCGGACATGACGGCCATGGTTGCCTCCCCCGGCGGATTGTGGTGTTGCCCCTGTTTAGCACGCTTGACGGGCCGGGGCCGATGGGGATTGATGGCGCCCGACCGCCTCTTTGCCCGGACCGTTCCATGGAAGACCTGATGATATATGCCGCACTGGCGGTCGGCCTCGCCGTCATCGCGGCTTTCGCCGGCCTGATGGCGGGCCTGCTCGGCATCGGCGGCGGCGTCGTCATCGTGCCGGCACTCTATTATGTCGAAGGTTTTCTCGGCGTTGCCGATGTCCACCGCATGCACCTGGCGGTAGGAACGTCCCTTGCCGTGATCATGGTGACGGCCGTCACCTCCGTCGCCACCCACTGGCGCCACGGCGCTGTCGATGTCGGTATCCTCAAGACCTACGCGCCCGGCGTACTGGTGGGCGTGCTGGCGGGCACGCTGATTGCCGCGATGGTGAAGGGTGCGGTGCTGACCATCGTTTTTGCTGCCGCCGCCATCGCCGTGTCGCTCAACATGCTGCGCGGCAACCGCGCCTTCCGGCTGGGGACAACGATGCCCGGAAAAGCGGGTTCGGGGGTGCTCGGGCTTCTGACCGGTGGCGTGTCGACCATGGCCGGCATCGGCGGCGGCGCCATGACGGTCGCGATCCTGACGCTCTATTCGGTGCCGATCCACATGGCGGTGGGCACCGCTTCCGCCGTCGGCGTGCTGGTGTCGCTGCCGGGCGCCGTCGGCTTCGCCATGATCGGCTGGAACATGGCGGAACTGCCGCCGTTTTCGCTGGGCTACGTCAATCTCGCGGCCTTCGCCGTGCTGGCGCCGGTAACAGCCGTGATGGCGCCGATCGGCGCGCGCCTAGCGCACCGCATGCCCCAGCGCGGGCTCGGCTTCGTGTTCGCGGGTTTTCTCGGCCTTGCCGCCCTCAACATGCTGTGGTCGCTGGTGCCCTGAGGGCGCCCTTGCGCGCGCTTCCCTGCTGGGCGATTGTTGATCCAAACAACAATCGTTTCAGGGAGGGCCCCATGATCCGGGGAGACAAGTACGGCTATCGCGCGCGCATCGGCTACGCCTCGCCGCCGCTCACCAGCGAAGTCTTTCCATACGAATTCTACAAGGTCGTGCCCGACGGCGTGACGCTGGTGATCACCACCCTTGCGATCACGGTGCGCTCGGCCGCCGAGGTCAACCAGTCCTACGACATTTCCATGAAGGCGGCCGAACAGATGGCCGAAGCCGGCTGCGATTCCATCGTGCTGGGCGGCGTGCCCATCAACCTCGCCAAGGGGGTGGAGAACGCCGACCGCATGATCAAGGATCTGGAGCAGCAGCTGGGCATTCCCGTCGCCACCTCGGCCTCGGCCCAGAAGGAAGCCTTCCGCCTGCTCGGCTGCAGGAAGCTGCTGGTGGCGCACCCCTACAAGGCCGAGGACAACCACCGCTTCGACGATTACGCCCAGAAGTTCGGGGCCGAGGTGCTCGGCACCCGCGCCTGGGGCTCTCCCTTCAACCGCATCGGCGGCATTCCCGATGACGCAGCGGTGAAGATGGCGCGCGAGCTGATGAAGGAACACCCCGACGCCGATACCATCATGTTCCCCTCGCCGCACTGGCCGGTGATCAACGCCATCGCGCCGCTGGAGGAAGAATTTGGCGTTACCGTCATGTCCTCCATCCAGGCGATCCTGTGGCAGGCCCTGCGCCTTGCCGGGATCAAGGATTCGATTTCCGGCTACGGCCGCCTGTTCAAGGATTTCTGATCATGGACGAGATGAACCGCATCCGGGGCTATCGCGCGCGCATCGGCTATACCGTCGCCGCCGTCACCACCGAGGTCTATCCCATCGACTGGTACCGCGTGGTGCCTGACGGCGTGTCGCTGATGATGATCACCCTGCCGCTCGGCACGCGCTCGAAGGAAGATGTGGAGAAGTGCTACCAGATTTCCATCGACGCGGCCAAGACGATGGCGAAGGCGGGTGCAAACCTCGTCGTCCTCGGCGGCCTGCCGATCAATATTTCCAAGGGCGAGGGCACGGTCGAAGACCTGATGGGCAATCTCTCGCGCGAGATCGGCGTACGGGTGTCGTCATCGGCGGCGGCGCAGGTCGCGGCCTTCAAGTGCCTGGGCTCGAAGAAAGTCGTCACCGTGCATCCGTTCCTTCCCGACCAGAATCCGCGCCATGAACGCACCATGCGCGAATTTTTCGGCCTGACGCCCGTCGGCGAATACGCGGGCGGGTCCAGCCTGATCGCGCTCGGCACGCTCCCGCCCGCACGCGCCCTCGAATGGGGCCGCGCCGCGATCAAGGCGCACCCCGATGCCGACACCATCTATTTCGGCTGCCCGCACTGGTCGGTGATCGACGCCATCGCGCCGCTGGAAAAGGAATTCGGTGTCAGCGTGATGACGTCGCTGCAGGCCATCGCCTGGCATTCCATGCGCCTTGCCGGGGTCGACGACCGCGTGCAGGGCTACGGCCGTCTTCTGTCCGAATTCTGAGGAGAGCCCCCATGTACGGCCATCGCGCCCGCATCGGTTACTGTTCGCCGCCCTTCGTCACCGAGGTGTTCGCCTACGAGTTCTACAAGATGGTACCCGACGGCGTGACCCTGATGATCACCACGCTGGAGGTCGGCAACGAATATACTAAGCAGGCCTTCGACGGCAGCTATGACCGTTCCCTTGCCGCCGCCCGCGCCATGGGCGAAGCAGGGGCCGACGTCGTCGTGCTCGGCGGCAACCCCGTCAACCAGTCGCGCGGCATCGAAAACCTGCCGAAAATCTGTTCCGACCTTGCCGCCGAAATCGGCACCAAGGTGATCGCCTCAACGCTTTGCCAGAAAGAAGCGATGGAAAAACTCGGCGTCAGCAAGGTGGCGACGGCCCACATGGCGGGGCCGCATCACATCGAGCGCCACCACGAGCAGATGCGCAACATGGGTTTTGAATCGGTTGGCGTGCTGTCGCCCGAACGTCATAAACTACTGCATTACGGCAAGATCGACGAAGGGGAAGCCCTCAAGCTCGCCCGCCAGCTCATGCAGCAGTGGCCTGAAACCGATTGCATCCATTTCGCCTCTGCCCATTGGCCGACGGCTTTCGCCATCGAGGCGGTGGAGCGCGAATTGGGCGTCGCGGTGATGACCTCCCAGCAGGCGATCGTCTGGAAGGCGCTGCGGACCGCCGGCATCAACGACAAGATCGAGGGCTTCGGCCGGCTGTTCCGCGAGTTCTGACCTCGCATTGAAGGAGGATGGCATGGGTAGGTGGACCAGAGCGTTCGTATTTTCGTATGCGATTGCTGCACTCGGCATGTTGCCGTCCGCTGTGGCACTTGCCCAGTCCCAGCCAAAGGCCAAGACACAGGCCCCGCCACTGGTCTTTCGCCAGGCTGCGGCCAATGCCGCTTATGATCGTAGTGTCGGCATCGTCGCTTACATGATCCTGTGCCGCACCGCGGAGACGGATAAGTCCCGTTTCACGAACCGCGCCGGGGCGGTGGTGTCGCGGCTCGAAGGTGTCGCCGCAAATTCGAAACTCTCCAACGGCAACACCGCATCCGGTAGCCTGATTGTCGATGGCTGGGTCGAATCATGGATGGTCTCGATGGGCCAGGGGCGTTTCCCCTTACCAAACTGCGCGACCTTCGCGGCGGATTACGGACGGATGCGCATAAGCCGGCCCGATTGGCGCGTCGAGGAAGGCCTGCGCTGAAACGAAAACCCCCGGGGAAGGCCCCGGGGGTTTCGGTCTGCGTCAGCTTTTCTTCTGCGCCTTTTTCTTCTTGGCCTTGCGGCACCATTTGGCTTCCTTGGTGAACTGGTTGCAGTTGGTCACCGTGCCCTTGGCGGGCGGGCCGACCAGCTTGGCCGCCGCCTCGACGACATCGCGTGGATAGTCGTAGGCGCGGCGCAGGATGGCGTCGATCTCCTCGCCGCTCATCGGCGTCACTTCCAGCTTGGCGCGTTCGGCATCGGCAAGGAACGCGGGATCCTTCGCCGCCGCCATGAAGGCCGTGCGCAGCGCCTGCACGCGGTCCTTCGGCACGCCCGGGGGCGCGATGAATGGGCGCCCCGGCTCCTGCTGGGTGAGGATCAGTTCCATCACCTTCTTGGTCTTGGCGTCCTTGACGTCGTTCAGCACCATCGGGACGTCGGGCAGGGCAGGGTGCGGATAGAGGCCGATCTGCGCCAGGTAGTTGAGCTGCTTGTTGACGATCCAGTCTGGCCGCGCCGCCTTCAGGGTCGAATAGCCCAGCCCGCAGATGCCGTCGACTTCACCGCGTTCAAGCGCCAGATGCGAACCGGTCGTCGAATAGCCGAGGATCACCTTGAACTTGGTGTCGACGGCCCAGTTGAACAGAAGCGGCATCTTGGCCGAATTGCCGGTGGCGCCCGTCGCCGACACGGTGAGCGTCTTGCCCTTGGCCTGGGCCAGGGTCTTGATCGGGCTGGTGTGCCAGCTGACGCAGACCGCCTGCAACTTGCCGAGCGAACCCAGCCAGTTGAGCTTGAAGACGTCGAACTTGGCCCCCTTGTTTCCGAACAGTGGTTCCAGCGTCATCGTGTTGTAGGTCGATGCGAACAGCGATCCGTCGCGTTCGGCCTTGCTGTAGACGAAGTTGGTGGCGCGCAGGCCGCCTGCACCGGGCATGTTCTTGGCAACGATGTTCGGGTTGCCCGGAATCTTGCGCTCGAGGTGCCGGGCGAAAGTGCGCGAGTAGGTGTCGTAGCCGCCGCCGACGCCGGACGCGATGATCATCGACACCTGTTTGTTCTTGTAGAAATCGCTGATCGTATCGGCCTTGGCCGCGTCGCCCGATGCGGCGACGGCCAGCCCTGCGGCAGCCATGAAAATTGATGAACGGATTTTGATCATGACGCGGTGTCTCCCTTTTGTTGTTACGTTGTTATCGAGATTTGAGGCGATGCTTTTGTTTTTGCGCCGCTATCGGAAAAATCGTAGACGATCCCGGCGGGTGGTTCCACCCGTTAGGAAAACGTGCGCGAAATCAGTCGGATATGAAAAGAAAAACCCCCGGGGGATCGCCCCGGGGGTTTCGATGGCGCCATGCGCTCAGCTTGATTTCTTCTTTTTCTTCTTCTTCGCGCATTGTTTCGAATCTTTCGCGAATTTCGCGCAGTCGTCGAAGCTGACCTTGCCGGTGACGAGACGGCCCGCCGCGGCGATGATCTCGGCGGGATAGCCATAGGCCTTGGCGAGCAGGTCATGCATCTGCTGCCCGGTCAGAGGTTCCAGTTCCAGCTTCACGCGCTTGGCTTCGGAAAGAAACTTCGGGTCCTTCAGCGTCGCATCAAACGCCGTGCGCAGCGCCTGTATGCGGTCGGCGGGGACCGCCGGCGGGGCACCGATGGGCCGTCCCCATTCCTGGCGGATCAGCAGCAGCTCCATCACCCTGCGGCTCTTGTCGTCCTTGATGTAATCGAGCGCCATCGGCACGCTCGGCATGGCGTCGGCCTTGAACAGGCCGACCTGGATCAGGATGTTGATCTTCTTCTTTTCGAACCATTCGGGGTTGGACGCGGTGAGCGTCGAATAGCCCAGCCCGCAGATGCCCTGCACCTCGCCGCGTTCCAGCGCAAGGCGCTGGCCGGAGGTCGAATAGCCCGCGATCACCTTGATGTCGGTGCCGAGCAGCGCGTTGAACAGGTAGGGCATCTGGGCCGAATTGCCGGTGACGCCGGTGGCCGCGACGGTGAACTGCTTTTCGCCCTTGAGCTGCTCAAAGGTCTTGACCGGGCTCGTCTGCCAGGTCACGCAGATGTTCTGCAGTTTCCCCATCGAGCCGACCCAGTTCATCTTCATCGGGTCGTAATGGGCCTTCTTGTTGCCGAACAGCGGCTCGAGAAGATTGGTGTTGTAGAGAATGCCCATCTCCGTGCCGTCGCGCGGCGCCGTGTTGTAGAGATAGGCACCGGCGCGCAACCCGCTGGCGCCCGGCATGTTCTTGGAAACGACGTTGGGCGAGCCCGGCAGGTGGCGGTTGTAGTGGCGCATCAGGACGCGCCCATAGGTGTCGTAGCCGCCGCCCGCGTCGCTCGCGATGATGAAGCTGAAACGCTTGCCCTTGTAGAAATCGCTGACCGCGTCGGCCTTCGCGCCGCCCGCGCCCGCTCCGGCCAGCGCCACGGCGCAGGCAAGCAGCCAGAACAATTTGCCCGGTGCCATCTTGGTTCTCCCTGTAAGGTGTCGTGTCGTTCTTATTGGGACCGGCAAGCTTGGGCTTGCCGTTTCCTGCCAACAAGGCTAATCGGAAAGGAAACACCCTGTCACGCGGATTGCTGCGCGGGGCCAAAAGGGTGGAACCGGGGAGGGAAGCCATGCCCGTCAGCCGCGCCAACGGCGTCGATATCTATTACGAAGTCGCGGGCCGCGGGCCGGCGATGGTCCTGATCCATGCCATTCCCTTCGACCACAGCCTGTGGCTCTACCAGCAGGCCCGGTTTTCCACGTTTTTTCGGGTGATTTCGGTCGATCTGCGCGGCTTCGCCGCTCCGCCAAGGTGACGACGCCCTACAGTTTCGAAGACATGGCCCAAGACGTCCTCGGCGTCATGGGGGACGAGGGGGTGGACCGCGCCGTGGTCATGGGCTGCTCGATCGGATCGAAGCTTGCCCTGCTGCTCGGCGGCATGGCGCCGGAAAAGTTCTCCGCCGTCATCCAGGTCGGCGGCAATTCCGGCCCGCAGCCGTTTGAGCACCGGATCGAGGGCTACCTGTCCCAGCCGTTCTCGCCCTACCGGCGCGAACACATGCGCTTCGGCAACCGCGAAGGTTTCGGCGACACGCCCATCGGCGCCTACCTGCACGACATGTTTTCCGAACGCGATCCGCTCAACGATCCGGCGGGCATTGCCGCGGTGTTCCGGGCTCTGTCGGCGGGTGACGCGCGCCCTTATCTTGCCACCTACAAGCCGCCGACGCTTCTCATCAACGGCGAGTTCGACGGCGCACGCCCCCGCGGCGAGGAAACCGCCGCCCTCATTCCCGGCGCGCGCCATCGCATTCTTGCGGGCGCGGGCCATGCCTGCATGATGGAGGACCCGGCCGGGTTCGATGCGCTGGTGATCGAATTCCTGCGCGATCATGGTTTGATGCCCGAGCCCAACTGAAAAAAGACAAAACGAAGGAGGACCCCATGCCCATGTACGGCCATCGCGCGCGAATCGGCTATACCTCGCCGCCCTCGGCGACCGAGGTTTTCCCGTACGAATTTTACAAGATCGTGCCCGATGGGGTGACGCTGGTGGTGCATACCCTGCCGCTGGTCGAGCGCAACAGCGAGGAAGTGGACCGTTCCTATGAAGCCTCCCTGCGGGCCGCCCATGTCATGGCGCGGGCCAAGGTCGATATCCTGTGCTTCGGCGGGCTGCCGATCAACGTCAGCCGCGGTTTTTCCAACGTCGACGAGCTGATCGCCGAAACCGAAAAGGAAGTCGGCATTCCCATCACCACGTCGTTTTCGGCCCAGCGCGAGGCGTTCAAGGTTCTGGGCGGCAGGAAGGCGGGCGTGGTGCATCCGTATGACGAATCCCACGACGAGCGTCATCTGGAATATATCCGCGAGTTCGGCCTCGAGGCCGCGGGCTGCACCCGCCATTACGCCAAGTTCGTCGAGCTCGGCATGGTGCCCGAGGAAAAGGCCGTCGAGCTCGGCCGCGAACTGAAGCGCAAGTATCCCGACATCGACACGATCTACTATTCGTGCCCGCATTACGCGATGATCGGCGCCATCGACACGCTGGAAAAGGAACTTGGCGTCACCGTCATCCAGCCGTTGCAGTCGATCGTCTGGCAGACCCTGCGCCGCTGCGGCGTCAATGACCGGATCGAGGGTTACGGGCGCCTGCTGCGCGATTTCTGATGCCCAACGAGGAAGGGCCGGGATCGCCCCGGCCCTCACTCAAGCGTGCTACCTGCAGGTTACGAAGGAAACAATCAGCCAGGGCTTCTCTTGGCAAACAGCCAGAGGATGATCGCGATGGCGATCAGCCCGACGAGTCCGTTGTCACCGAGAGCCTTGATCAGGGCCAGGAGATTGGCCACCACATCGCCGATGAAGGCGACCTTGGGGCCGATCAGAACCTGAACCACTATGCCAAGGGCGATCAACATGAGGCCGACTTCGACGATCTGGCCGAGCCAACCCTTCACTTTGTCAAGGAATGTCATGCATCCCCCTCCTTCGTGTATCCTCCCCCGGCCGCCTGATCGTGTTCCGGGTGGCCCGTGACGGCCTGCAGGTGGAAGATGACTTTGAAGGACCACCCCTTGGACCCACGAATAGTGGTTCCAAGGGGAAAGCGCACAATATATCGGGGTAGTTGTCAACTTTATTCTGTAAAGCCGGTGCCTTAATTGGCCTTGGCGGGGGCCGGCGCCAGTCATCGCCGCAAGGGAGCCTGAACCATGACCGTGATCATCACCGACGACGACGTTGCCCGGCACCTGTCGATGGCCGACTGCATCGGCGCCATGGACACCGCGTTTCGTGATTTCGCCGCGGGCGATGCCGTCAACCTGCCGCGTGCGCGCTACCAGGCCCGCCACCCCGACCCCGAGCGCAAATACTTCGCCAATGTCCATGTCGGCGCGGTGCCCTCGGCGGGACTCGCCTGCGTGCGTGCCGGCTCGCAGATCATCAAGCCGCCGTCGCCCACCAATGACCGGCGGCTTTACGAAAACCCGCGCCCCTTCTGCTGGGGCATCGTCATCCTGTTCGATATCGAAACGGCGGAGCCGCTCGCCCTGATGCACGAGTTCCATCTTTCCGGCATGCGCGTGGGCGCCACCACGGCGCTCGCCGTCGACAAGATCGCGCCCGCGGGGGTCAAGACGCTCGGCCTGTTCGGCACCGGCAAGCAGGCGGGTTCAGCCTTTGATGCGCTCAACTGCGTGCGAGATTTCGAACGCATCGTCGTCTACAGCCCGTCGGCCGAGCACCGCGCCGATTTCGTCGCGCGCAAGCGCAAGGAAACAGGCGGCAAGATCGAGATCATCGATGCGGCCTCGCCCGAGGCGGCGGTGAAGGGTGCCGATGTCATCGTCTGTTGCACCACGGCGATGAAGCCGGTGTTCGACGGCGACTGGCTCGTTGACGGCCAGCTCGTCGTCTCCATCGCCAATTCGGATTCGACAAACCGCACACGCACCGAGGTGGACGAGGCGACTTATCGCAAGGCGCGCAACATCGTCGTCAATGACTGGGAAAGCGTCATCGACAACGACCAGCGCGAGCTGCTCGACCTGATGGACGCGGGCGTCGTTTCCCGCGACCAGATCGTCGAACTGGGCGACGTCGTCGCCGGCAAGGCCGATGTGCGTTCGGGCGGCGAAGGCATCGTCTACTTCAAGAACAATTCCGGCCTGGCTATCCAGTTCGCGGCCGCCGGCCGCGTCGTTTACGACCGCGTGATGGCGGAAGGCACCAACCGCCAGATCCCGACGGAATGGCTCGGCACCGATCTCGGCGCGCTCTATGCGGCCGGATTCCGGCCCTCGCCCTGATCGGCCCGCCATCTTGAGGCCAACCCGGAGTCCCGCCGAATGAGCGGTTTTCAGGTCATCCGCCAGACCTTCGCCAACCGTAATTACCGGCTCTACGTCATCGGCAACCTGTTCTCGACCTCCGGGAACTGGGTGCAGCGGGTGGCAATGGGCTGGCTGACGTGGGAGTTGACCGGTTCTGCCGGGTGGCTCGGCGTGATCGCCTTCGCCGACATGTTCCCGACCTTCGTCATCGGTCTGATGGCGGGCGCGCTGGTGGACCGCACCGATTCGATGCGGCTTCTGCGCTGGTCACAGGTTCTCCAGTTCATCCAGGTCGCGGCGCTGGCGGCGACGGTGTTCACGGGCATCGTCACGGTGTGGTGGCTGTTGTTCTTTGCGCTGGTGCGCGGCGTTCTTGTCGCCTTCAACAGGCCTGCGCGCATGACGACGGTCTATTACATCATTGGGCGCGAGCATCTGTCCTCGGCGATCGCCATCAATTCGATGATCTTCAATTCATCGCGTTTCGTCGGCCCGGCGCTGGGCGGCGCGCTGACGGCGCTGGGCGGCGCGGGCTGGGCTTTCACTTATAACGCCTTCACCTACTTGGCCTTCGTCGTCATCCTGCTGATGATCAAGATTCCGCCGACGACCATCGAGGGTAAGAAGAAGACCGGCCTGTGGCGCGATTCGGTCGATGGCGTGCGCTATGCGCTGGGGCAGAGCGGCATCCTGTTCCTGCTGATCGTCATGTTGCTCGACAGCATCTTCGTGCGGCCATTCATCGATCTTCTGCCCGGTTTTGCGGACAAGGTCTTCGGGCGCGGCGTCGATGCCTATTCGACGATGCTGGCCCTGCATGGCATCGGCGCCATGATCGGCGGCTATTACCTGGCCGGGCGCGGCGGCGTCGCCGGCTTCACGCGCCTGCTCGTGGCGAGCCTTCTGCTGCTGGCGCTTTCACTGCTGATCTTCACCACCGTGCATGTCTACTGGGTGGCCCTGCCGATCATGTTTCTGACCGGCATCGGCTTCGTCATTCAGGGGGTCGCCATCCAGACCATGCTGCAGACCTCGGTGGTGCCGGAAATGCGCGGGCGCGTCATGGGCATTTATGGCGTCGTCGGGCGTGGCGGCCCGGCTCTCGGCGCACTGGTCATGGGCTGGCTGTCGGAATTTTTCGGTCTTCCCATGACGGTCGGTGCCGGCGCTGTCCTCTGTCTGCTGCTGTGGGCATGGGCGACGACGCGCCAAAGGGATATGGCGGCGGAGCTTGAAAAAGAGATAGAGGAAAGCCCGTCGGAAGCCGCGCGCCGCCGCGCGCTAGATTGACAGGCGGCGGCTGCCATGCTGAGAACGCTCTCATGAATTTTGTTTCCTGCCGCATCCTCGTTGCATGCCTGACCGCGATGCTCCCGGCGTTGGCGTCCGGTGTTGCGCGCGCGGAGGATTGGCGGCCCGACAAGATCACCGTTTATTCGGGACATGCGCCGTCGGGCAGTTTCGGCCGCGCCGCGATGGCGCTCGGTGCTGCCTGGCAAAAGCATCTGGGTGTTCCCGTCGTGGTCGTGCCGCGCGGGCGGGCCAGCATGCTGCGCGCTGCGGGCGAACTCATGCTCAAGCCGCGCGATGGCCGTTTTGTGGTGGCGGGGGATCTCGGCGCCCTGGCGATCACTTACGCGCGCGCGCGTCCCGACTGGTTATGGGCCCGCAGTCTCGAACACATCGGCATTTTTGCTGTCGATCCCGCTGTTGTGTTTACATCGCGGTCGAGCGGCCTCGACGATTTCGGAGAGGTTCAGGCGGCGGCGCGCAGTCAACCCTATCCGGTTGCCGTCAGTGCATGGGATTCGATCGAGAATATCGTGCTGCAGGATGCCGCCCGGGCTGCTGGACTGCGTTTCGCCGTGACGCCCGCAGGCGGCGGCGAGGGGCTTTTCAGTGTTGCCTCGCGCGGGACCGTGCGCCTTGCCTTGGGCCGCATGTCTCTTTTGCGGGAGCATCGGCGGTCGTTGCGCATATTGGCTCATGCCGGCGTTCTCGATGCGGCGACGGCCAGTCACGTCGTCACTTTTTCCACCCTGATGGGAGTTCCCGCTGCGCCGGCGGGAGGGTATGCCACGATCACGGTGCATGCCGGACTGCGCAACAGTTTCCCGGAGCGCCACGACCGGTTGCGCCGCACCCTCGACGCTGCCCGTGCCGATAAGGATTATCTGGAGGCCCTCGAAGAACTCGACCTCTCGCCCGATACGGCCGGCCTTGCCCATGACCAGCTTTTGCCCATCGTGCGCCAGTGGTGGGACGCGGCGGCGCGGGTTGCGCCGGTTCTGGCGGGGGCGCCCGCGGAAATGCAGACGCGCGGCAAACTGACCGAGGTCGAAGACGGCGGCAGGCGCCTGCGCTATCTCGGCCTCGACGGTAAAATCCATGATCTCAGCGCCGATGCTGAACTGACCGAGGTGACGATCGCCGGGGCCGCGTCTCGGAGCGAAGAACCTCTGGCGGGTCTGCGTACCGGAATGCTCTGCGAGATCGCCTAGCCATCCGCCATGGCCGTGCAGGCATCGCGGCTCGCCTGCAAATAGCGACGGACCGGTCCCCGACTTTTTCAGTTGCGCTGCGGCCCGCCCTTTGGTTGTTTGGCGCGAACAGATCAGCAGCCCGAAATGGAGACCTCAATGGCGGCGGCAGAAGCCACCCACATCACCGCCGACGCGGCGGCCTTTATCGAAAAGGCCGGTTTCGCGTCGATCCCCGAAGAAGCCCGGCGCGTTGCAAAGCGCTGCATCCTTGATGGCCTTGCCCTCATGGTCGCAGGCGGGGCGGAGCATTCGGTCCAGATTCTCGCCGACGAGGTAACCGACCAGGGCGGCCGCCCCGACGCGCTGGTGCTGACGCGCGGTCCCGCGCGGGTGCCGGCACCCCTTGCCGCGCGCGTGCTCGGCACCGCGGGCCATGCCCATGACTGGGACGACACCCAGGTATCGCGTGATCCGCGTCACATCTATGGCCTTCTCACCCATCCGACCATCCCGCCGCTTGCCGCCTCCCTCGTCATGGCCCAGCGGCTCGGCAAGGTGTCGGGGCGCGATTTCGTCAACGCCTTCGTCACCGGGGTCGAGGTCGAGAGCAAGATTTCCGAATGGATGCTGACCGATCACTATCGCAAGGGTTTCCATTCGTCGGCCACCGTCGGCACCTTCGGCGCCGTCTCGGCGGCGGCGAAGCTGCTCGGTCTCACGGGCCGCCCGCTGCTCAATGCCCTCGGCATGGCGGCGAGTTTTGCTGCCGGCCTGCGCTGCAACTTCGGCACCATGACCAAGCCGCTGCATGTCGGGCGCGCGGCCGAAAACGGCGTCACCGCAGCGCTGCTGGCCGCACGCGGGTTCGAAGCCGACCCTGCCGCCATCGACGGTCCCTGGGGATTCATGCAGGTGACTGCCGGCGGCCATTATCCGGAAAAGCTCGCCCAGGGCTTCGGCAAGACGTTTTCCATCGCCGACCCGGGCGTGTCGATCAAGCCGTATCCGTCCGGCATCGTGACGCACCAGTCCATGGATGCCATGCTCAAGCTGGTCACGGCAAACGACGTGAAGCCCGGCGATGTGGAGCGCATCGACTTCTTCGCGGGCTCAAACATCCTCAACCCGATTCGTTACCCGATCGCTGCCGATCACCTGCAGGCGAAGTTCTCGATGGCGGCGCTCCTGTCGATGATCGTTATCGCGCGCCGTGCGGGCCGTGCCGAATTCACCGACGAATTCGTCCAGTCCGCCGCCATGCAGGACATGCAGCGTCGCGTCGATTGCAAGCTCGATCCCGCGATCGAGGCCCAGGGCATGGACCTGATCCGTTCGCGCATCGAGCTGATCACCAAGTCCGGCAAGAAGCTGGTGCAGGAGGCCGACCTGCGGTACCGCGGCGGTCCCGACAACCCGATGACCGACGCCGATCTTGAAGGCAAGGTCGCGGCCTGTGTCGCAGGGCTTATGAACGATGACCGCAAGGGCGCGGTGATCGCCGCGGCCTGGGGCGTCGAAGACATGGCGGACGCCTCGGAGCTTGCACGCGTCATCCAGACCGAGGCCGCGCACTGATGGCGACGGTCGCCGAAACGCTTGCCGACTGGCTGGTCGGGCTCGATGGGGTGAAGCTGCCGGAAGGCGCCCATGAAGGCACGCTGTTCAGCCTGATCGACACCGTCGGCCTGTCTTACGCGGCCCGCATCGAAGACTACATGAAGATGCTGGCGGTGGGTTGGGATGCCGGGCCCGGCAAGGCGACCGTCTTCGGCCACGGGCGCGATGCCGACGCGGTTACCGCCGCGATGATCAACGGCACCGGCGCGCATGGCGAGGACTTCGACAACACCTACGAAGGCTGCCCGGTGCATTCGGGCGCGGTGGTCGTGCCTGCGGTTCTGGCGCTGGCGCAGGAGAAGGGCATTTCCGGCGCGCGTGCCTTCACCGCCATGGCGGCGGGCATCGAGATCATGTGCCGCATGGGCCTCATTGCCGGCACCAACGTTCACAAGGCGGGCTATCACCCGACCGCGGTGATCGGCGCCATGGGGGCCGCCGCGGCGGCCGGTGTCGCGCTCGGCCTCGACCGCGCGGGACTGGTCAACGCCTTCGGCCTCGCCGGGTCGATGGCCTCGGGCATCATCGAATACCTTGCCGACGGGTCCTGGACCAAGCGCATGCACGCGGGCTGGGCGGCGCAGGCCGGCATCCGCGCCGGGCGCATGGCCGGTGCCGGGTTCCGCGGGCCGTCCTCGGTGTTCGAGGGTACCCACGGTTTCTACTTTGCCTTCGCCCATGACAAGGCGCCCGATTGCAGCCCGCTGGTCGATGATCTCGGCACCCGATGGGAGGCGGGCCGCCTGTCGTTCAAGCCCTATGCCTGCGGCACCATGTGCCAGCCCTATATCGACTGCGCCGTGCGCCTTGCCGCATCTGGCGTGCGCGCCGATGACATCGAGGCGATCACCTGCAAGGTGGGCGAGGGCACTGTCCATCGCCTGTGGGCGCCGATCGAGCTCAAGCGCCGTCCGCCATCGGCCTATGGCGGCAAGTTCTCCGGTCCCTATTGTGTCGCCGTCGGGTTCCTCGACGGCGATGCCGGCCTTGCCCAGTTCACCGACACGCGCGTACAGGCGCCCGACGTTCTGGCGCTTGCCGCCAAGGTGTCCTTTGAGGTCGATCCCGCAAACGAATATCCCGCGAACTACACCGGCCATGTCCGTGCCGTGTTGAAAGACGGCAGCGTGCGCGAGGAATTCCAGCCCTGCCTGCGCGGTGGCGTGCGCCAGCCGCTGACACGCGAAGACATCGTGAAAAAATTCCGCGCCAACCTCGCCTATGGCGGCATGACGGCAGACCGTGCCGACCGCCTGCTGGCGCTTCTCGAAGGCCTGCCCGCGCTCGGTGATCTCGGCGCGCTCTCGGCCTTTCGTGACTAACCAACGGAGACAGACCCATGACCACCGCCCGCGAACTCGACGGCAAGGTTGCCATCCTCACCGGCTCGGCCCAGAACATCGGCCGCGCCATGGCCTTGGCGCTCGCCGAAGGCGGCGCGCGGATCGTCGTCAATACCCGCGCGTCCATGGACCTTGCTGAAGGCGTGGCGAAGGAAATCCGCGACGCGGGCGGCGAAGCCATCGCTGTTCAGGGCGATGTGACCAAGGAAGCCGATGTCCAGAACCTGGTCGCGCAGACAATCAAGGCCTTCGGCAGGGTCGATATCCTCGTCAACAACGCTGCCGTGCGGTTGCGCTCGCCGCTGACCGAGATGTCCTTCGAAGAATGGCGCAAGGTGGTGGCGATCATCCTCGATGGCGCGTTCCTCTGCGCCCGCGCCGTGGCCCCGCACATGATCGCCCAGAAGTCCGGCGCCATCATTTCCATGGGCGGCCTGACCGCTCATGCCGGCGCCGCCGAGCGCTGCCATGTGACGGCGGCCAAGGCGGGCATCGTCGGGCTGACCAAGGGCCTTGCCCATGAGCTGGCGCCCCACGGCATCACCGTCAATTGCGTCGTGCCGGGTCTGATCGACACCACCCGCGACGGCAACAGTGCGGTGCCGCACGCGCATGGCCATCTGGAGGCGATCGTCGGCCGCCAGGGCCGCCCGCACGAGGTCGCGGGCATGGTGCGTCACCTGTGCGGTCCCCATGCCCGTTACGTCACCGGCCAGACGATTCACGTCAACGGCGGCGCTTATTTGCCGTGATCGCCGCGTTTCGAGGTTTAGCGCCGCTTGATCACCTTCATGGGCGGGCGGTATACTGCTGCAAAATCAGGTGAAAAAGTCGCAACGGGCGGCAAGGGAGGCCGCCCCTCGGTATCGGTCGGGTATTCCGCGCAGATGTCGGAATCTAATCAGGGGCTCGGTTTTCACCCCCTGTACCAGCAGATCAAGGAATTGCTGATCCAGCGCGTCCTTTCGGGCGACTGGAAGCCGGGGGAGGTTTTGCCCAGCGAGGCGAAGCTTGCCGCCGAATACCGGGTCAGCCAGGGTACCGTGCGCAAGGCCATCGAGGAGATGGCCGCCGATCACCTCGTCATCCGCCATCAGGGCAAGGGCACTTTCGTGTCGGCGCGCGGCTCCGAATCGGCGCTGCATTTCTTTTCCATCGTCACCGAAGACAACCGCATTGCCTCGCCGGGCAAGGCGCTCCATTTCGCCTGGACCGAAGGCGAGGCCAACGAGCGCGAAAGCCGCGACCTGCGCCTTGCCGAAGACGAGCCCGTCTATCGTATCTACCGGATTCGCCCGGTCGATAACCGTCCGGCGCTGATCGAGCGCATTGTCGTTTCAAGCAAGCGCTTCCCCGGCCTGCCGGAGCTGATGCGCGATGCGGTGCGGATGAATTCATACCTGATCATGGAGAAGCACTTCGGCATTCTTGTCGTTCGCGCCGAGGAATGGATCGAGGCGGTCGCCGCCGATGCAGAGGACGCGGCCCAGCTCGACATTGCCGAAGGCACGCCGTTGCTCGGGGTTCACCGTATTTCCTATGCGCTCGACGGCACGCCCGCGGAAACCCGCCGCATGCGCTTTCCCACCGACCGGCTGCGTTACCGCAATACCCTGCGCTAGGGTCGGGCCTTCACCTAGTTCTTCTTCTTCGACGGATCGCCGCCCGCATCACGCGGTTGCGTCATGTTGGCCATGGTCTTGTTCAGGTTCTTTGTCTCGAACTCGTTGAGCGTGTAGGCCCAACCGCCGACCACGCCGTTGATCTTGGCAACGTCGGCGGCGATCTTGGCGGCATCCACCTTGGCCGGATCCTTCGGCGCGGGATCGGGGCGCGCCTTGATCGCGACCCACAGCTTGCCGTCGACGGTCTTGGCCCAGACCTCGACGATCAGTCCGTCGAAGGTGAAGTGGCGGGCACGCGGCGTTGCCGCGTAATCGATGCCGATATCGCTGTCGCGCTTGACGTCCTCGAAATTCAGGCTCTGCAGCGCGCGCGGAATGTCCTCGGCCCCGAACAGTTCCTTAAGCTCACGGTCCTTCGGCATCCCCTCGAGGATGAAGTCGCGGTCGTCTTGCGTGTTCTTGTAGACGCGCAACGGCTTTTCGCCGGGGACGAACAGCGTCGTCTCGCGCATCCGCGGCAGGTCCACCTCGACGATCATCTGGTTCAGCCAGCCGACCTGCTTGTCCGGGACCGGCACCTTGCCACGGGCGAGCCATGCGCGCTCTTCGCCCGGGCGGCGCACGTAGATGTCGCCGATGGAGAGCACGCTGCCCTTGTCGAGGCCGACGATCAACTCGCCCATCTTCCCGCCCTTGGCGTCGAACAGTTCGACCAGTGCGCCCTTGGACGCCTTGTCGGTGTGCGGATCGGAAACGTGAATGCGCCCATAAAGTCGCGGGCGCGCAGTCTTGGCCTCGATCTGGCGCAATTGCGCCATGCCGGCGGCGACAGCGCGGACGATCTCGATCGGCACCGGGTAGCCGTAAAGCTCCTTAAGCGACCAGGTGATCTTGCCGCCCGCTTCGCGGCTTTCCAGCGTCGAAGTAAAGGTGCCGCGCGTCGTCTTGATGGAGCGAACATCGTTCACGCGCTGGGCGAGGTCGGGGAACATCACCGTGCCGTCGCCGCGCAGGCCCGAGCCCGTGTCGCGGCCGATGACGATCCATCCGGCGACCAGCGCCGCGATAATGGTGACGATAACAAGATTGGCGAAGGATTTAATGGACATGATTTAGCCCCTCGCTTCCGTTTCCATGCGCTGGCGGCGCCGGCGCATCCGCGCAAGCCCAAGGCCGATCGCGGCCAGTGCCACCAGAAGCGGGATCATCCCGATGTTGAACAGCCACAGGCGGCCTTCCAGTTCCTCGATGTCCTTGCGCAGGCCAAGCTGGACTGCGCGCAGTTCCTTGCGAATGGACAGGAGTTCCGCCTTGAACTTGTTGATTTCGCGAACCTGCGCCGGGCTCAGGATCGTGCGTTCGGCCCCTGCGCCCTGCTGGGGGCCACGGCCCGGCGTCTGCAGTTCGGCCAGCTTACGCTCAGTTTCCTCGCGCCGCTTCTGCAACTCGCGTTCCTTGGCGCGCAGGTTCAGCTCCGCCTTGCGGGTGAGATCCTCGACCAGGGTGAAGGGCCTGCGCGACACGCCGCGCGAGCGCAGCCCGATCAGCTCGTTAGAGCCGGTCAGGTTGTCGATCGCGTTCGTGGTCAGGTTCATGTTGTCGGACACCGGCACGGCGATGGTCTGGCCGAACAGGTTCTGCGCCTGCACCCAGAAGCGGTCCTGCAGCATGTCGGCGTCGGTGACGACGACCGCATGGATGGGCTGCGCCGACTGGTCGCGGTGCGACTTGGCAAGGCGGGCGCGGATGTCTTCCGCTTCCTTGCGTTTTTCCGCATCTGTCTTCTTGCGAGGCAGTTCGTCGTTTTCGGCCCGGCGCTTGCGCTCGCCTTCCGGGTCGTCCTTCATGTATTCCTCGACCGCCGGCGGTCCTTTCGGGAAGGAGGTCTTGGACGGGCCGCTGATGCGGGCCGCCAGCACCAGCCGTTTGCCGGTCGGCTTGAAGTTTCGCACGATGCCCTCGAAATCGGGGCGCCCGCCTTTCAGTTCCTCGGCGTTCAGCAGCATCGACTGTTCCGACGTCGCAACCAGCGGCGTGAAGCTCATGCCCGTGCCGGCCTTCATCGAAAGGGCGCCGGCCGTCGCCATGACCATGTTGTCGATTTCGGTGGTGATCAGGTCGTTGCCGACGGCATTCGACTTGTCCAGCCGCAACCACGCCGGATAGGCGATGGGCACGGGGCGCGAATCGTTGCCCGCATTGACGCGATAGGCCGCGACCATGTCGGCGGCGACCTTGGTCGGGTCGTATTCAAGTCCCCACTGGTCGAAGATCGGCTTCAGGCTGGAAGACGTATCGACGAACTTGCCGGTGGGGCCGGGGACCTGCTGGGCGACCTCGGCCAGCGGATCGACGAAGATTAGCGCGCGGCCGCCGCGCATCAGGAACTGATCGACGGCATAAAGCGCGCGGGGCGAAATGCCCGCCGGATGGAAAACGAACAGGACATCGACGGAGGCAGGGATTTCCGCGGCCTCGGTGGAGACATCCTCGACCTTGAACAGCTGCGCGAGCTGCGTCGGCATCTGCCAGGGCTGGCCCATCGCCGACATGCGCGCCATCATCGAGCCGGGGAAGCCGCGCACCGGCAGCCAGCTCATCAGGCCGATCACCTTGCGTTCCGGGTTCGCCAGCCGGTAGATGACCTTGGTCAGGTCGTATTCGAGGAAGGCTTCGCGGTCGGGCGAGAAGAACGAGATGACCTCGCTCTCGTCGGTCGAATTCGTGCCCGCAAGGCCGAAGTAGACCATCTCGCCGGTGCGATCGAGCGGCAGGCCCTGAAGCCCGGCGGCGACGGCTTCGTCTTCGGCGTCGGAGAAGGCAACGGGATCGACTTCCAGCAGGCGGATCTTGCCGCCCGAATTAGCGACATATTCCTTGAGCAGGTCGCGTACCCGTGTCGCGTATTTTGAAAGCGCGGGAAGCTGCTTGCCGAGCGCGGCGGAGAAATAGAGGCGCAACGTCACCGGTTCGTCGATCTGGCTCAGCACCTTGTAGGTGCCGGGCGAAAGCGTGAACAGCTTGTCCGACGTCAGGTCGGCGCGCGCGCCCACCAGCGCGCTGCGGGCGATGATGTTGGCGGACACGAACAGCACGATGCCGAGCGCGATCGCCCAGACCGCGAGCGAACGGCGGCCAGCGAGGGACGAGAGGAAGGAAGAATTCGCCATTGGTCTTCTCCTATCGCGCCTTGAGCGTGTTGACGAGGACGACGTTGATGAACAGGAACAGCACGATCACCGACGCGAAGTAGACGAGATTCACGAGATCGAGCACGCCCTTCGATATGGCGTCGAAATTGGCGATGAACGACAGGCTCGCCACCAGGTCGATTGCCGCCTGCGGCGCCCATCCCGAAATGAATTCGAGCACCAGCGGCGTGCCGGCCACGGTGAAGATCAGACTGACCATCACCGCCAGCACGAAGGCGATGACCTGGTTTTTCGACGCGGTCGAGAAACACGACCCGATGGCGAGGAACGCGCCCCCCATGACGAGGCTGCCGACATAGCCCGCGACGATCACGCCGTTGTCCGGATTGCCCAGGTAATTGACCGTGATCCAGATCGGGAAGGTCAGCGCCAGCGCGACCGCGGCGAAGGCCCATGCGGCGAAGAACTTCGCCAGCACCGCGGTGGTCGGCGAAATTGGCAGGGTGAGCAGCAGTTCGATGGTGCCGGTCTTGCGCTCGTCAGACCACAGCCGCATGGAGACGGCGGGAATCAGCAGCAGGTAAAGCCATGAATGAAAGGCGAAGAACGGCGCCAGATCGGCCTGCCCGCGCGAGAAGAACCCACCAAGGAAGAACGTCATCGCGCCCAGCAGGGCCAGGAAGATGACGATGAAAACGTAGGCCACGGGCGTCACGAAGTAGCTGAGGAACTCGCGGCGGAAAAGGGTCATGGCCGTGCTCATCGTGCACCTCCCGCGGACTGGTTGCCTGCGGACTGACCGGTCGTGACGGCGCGGAAGACGTCCTCCAGCCGGCCCCGTTCCAGACGGATGTCCTGCACCGACACGCCTTTCTGGCGTACCAGCGCGCGCACGTCGTCGAGGGCGTCCGCGCCCGCTGCCGGCACGGCGATCAGCCGGTTGCCGTCGATATCGACGCGCATGATCTTGTTGAGAGATGATACCGGCTCTTGCAGTTGCGCCAGCGTTTCCGCCGTCGCCGTGATGGAAACCGTGTTGTGTGTCGCCGAGCGGGCTTCGAGTTCGCCGGGCGTGCCGTCGGCGACGATGCGGCCGCGTGCGATGATGATGGCGCGCGAACAGACCGCGTCGACTTCCTCGAGGATATGCGTCGAAATGATGATCGCCTTGTTGGGCGCCATCTCCTGGATCAGGGTGCGCACCTCGTGCTTCTGGTTGGGGTCGAGGCCGTCGGTCGGCTCGTCGAGGATCAGCACGTCAGGATCATGCAGCAGCGCTGCGGCGAGGCCGACGCGGCGCTTGTAGCCGCGCGACAGGGTATCGATCGGCTGGTACATGACGCTTTCGAGCTGGGTGCGCTTCGATGCGATCTTGATGCGGTCGTCCGCTTCCTGTCCGGAAAAGCCGCGCACGCCCGCGATGAAGCCGAAAAATCCGAGCGGCGTCATCTCCTGGTAGCTGGGCGCGCCTTCGGGCATGTAGCCGAAATGGCGCTTGGCCTCGATCGGGTTTTTCTGGATGTCGAAACCGCAGACGCGCGCCGTGCCCGCGTCGGGCTCGAGAAACCCGGTGATCATTTTCATGGTCGTCGACTTGCCGGCGCCGTTGGGGCCGAGAAAGCCGAGCACCTCGCCTTTTTTGACCTCGAGCGAAATGCCGTCTACCGCCTGGATGGCGCCAAAGCGCTTGGCCAGTCCGGCAACCTCGATCATCGCTGCCATGTGTCACGAACTCCCTGGTTTGGCTGGAACGGCTTGCTCCGTCCACTTTCGGCCATTGCGGCCGGGGCCGCGGTTATTTTTTAGGGTCTGAATGAGAGATTTCAAGAGGCAGATTTCGTTAACTTTATAAGGGGATGGAGGGTGCCGGGCCACTATGTCGAAATTGTGTCCGGTCCGGCAACGATGCCGGCGTCGTGCAGGCGGCCGATTTCGCCGTCGGGCAGGCCCAGAACCTCGGCCAGGATGGCGTCCGTATCGGCGCCGAGCAGCGGCGCCGGGCGGGCGGGCGGGCGCGGGAAGGCGCCGAAATCGAGCGGCGAGCCCGCCGCCGGATAGCGCCCGATGCCGGGCTGGTCGAGCATCGAGATCAGCGGGTTGGCGGGCGAGCAGCGCGGGTCGGTCTCGACCAGTTCGCGGAAGCTCTGGTAGGGACCCCAGCAGACGCCGTAGATCTCGAATTCGGCGGCGACCTCGGCCAGCGAGTGGCCGGCGATCCATGGCGCCACCAGTTCCGCAAGCTCGGCGCGGGCCTCGAAACGTTCGCCCTGGCGCGTGAGATCGCGGCCCAGTTTCTTTTCCAGTGCCGCCACCTGGTCCTTGATGCCGGTGGCCTTGACCAACCCGCTCCACTGGCGTCCGGTCAGGCCGACGACCATGACGCGGCGGCCGTCCTTCGTCTCGAAATCGCGGCCGAAGCCGCCAAACAGATCATTGCCGTGGCGCGCGCGCTCTTCGCCGTTGATCGCGACCTCGGCGAAGATGCCGAGCGCGCCGGTCACCGCCAGCGCCACGTCGGAAAGCGGCAGCGTCACCAGCTGGCCCTCGCCGGTCAGCCTGCGGTGGCGCTCGGCCGCCAGCATGCCCGTCGCTGCCCAGATGCCGCACACCGCGTCCCAGGCCGGCAGCACGTGGTTGACCGGACCTTCGGTGCCCTTGGGGCCGGTGGCATAGGGCCAGCCCATGGCGGCATTGACCGTGTAATCGACGGCGCTGCGCCCTTCGTGATCGCCGGTCACGTTGACCATGATCAGGTCTTCGCGGAATTTTTTCAGCCGCTTGTAATCAAGCCAGCCGCGCGCCGGAAAATTGGTCAGGAACAGGCCCGCATCGGGCCCTTCACCCGCGATCAGCCGGGTCGCGATTTCGACGCCTTCGGGGCGCAGCAGGTCGATGGCGATGGAACGCTTGCCCTTGTTGAGGCCGGCCCAGAACAGGCTGCGGCCTTCCTTGGTCACAGGCCAGCGCGCGTAATCGAGCCCGCCGCCCAAGGGATCGAAGCGAATGACGTCGGCGCCGAGCTCGGCGAGCGTCATGCCGCCGAGCGGTGCCGCGACAAAGGCCGAACCTTCGACCACGCGCAGGCCCTTGAGCAGCGGCGCGGGCTTCACCGGCGGTTCGCGATCGTGTTCGGGTTCGTCCTTGAGGCGTGTCGCCATGCCTGCCTCACGCGTTGTCGGCGCCCGCCGCCGGGCGCAGCTTGCGCCCGATCCAGCAGCCGACGACGAAAATATGCTGGGCGCCCATGTTGACGATGATGACGCGGAAGAAATGGAAGGCGACGATCAGCGGCACGCCGATGCCGAGCGCCTGTGCCGCCAGCGTCATTTCCGCAAGGCCCCCCGGCGCGGTCGCCACCAGCATGGTGGCGATGGGCAGGGCGAACATCCACGACAGCAGGATGCCGACCAGCGCCGACAGCACGAGGATGAGGACCGCGTTGACCAGGGCGAAAGGCACGAACAGCTTGTAGCGGATGAAGAAATCGCGGTCGTAACGCGCCCCCAGGATGAGCCCGAACATGAGCTGGGCGAAGTCGGTCATCCAGTGCGGGATGCCGGAAAGCTGCACGCCGCTGACGGTCAGGATGGCGCCGAAGAAGATCGGCATCAGCAGGTAGCCGTTGTGGAATTTGAACTTTTCCGCGACGCCGCCGATCAGGAATCCCGCCGCCAGCCACAACACGAGGATCACGGGATCGAAGGGCACCTCGGGGCGCACGGGGCCGAAGCCTTCCAGCGGGATGCCACTGTAGGTCACGGCGAAAGGCACGGCGATGACGACGAAGGACACCCGCAGGCTGTGGGCGACGGCGACGGCCGGGATCGAGGCGCCGTAGCGTTCCGCCAGCACCGCCATGGCCATGGCGCCGCCGGGGATCGAGGCGAAGAAGGTCGATTTGCCGTCGACGCCGGACACCCGGCTCAGGATCAGCGCGCCGACCCCGCCGATGACGAAGGCCGAAACGGTCGAAGCGATGATGGCACCGAGATGCGAGGCGAGTGCCGCCAGCACCGTCGCCGTGAAGTAGAGCGACACGGCCGAGCCCAGGATGACCTGCCCGGTCTGGCGGCCGAAGGGTACCGATTGCAGCTTGGCGCCCATCAGGTTGCAGGCGGCGACCGCGATCATCGGCCCGATCATCCAGGGGATCGGGGTGTCCAGCCACGAAAACAGGGCGCCCGCCGGAATGCCGATGGCAAGGGCGATCAGGATGCGGGGCAGGCGCTGGCGAAGGTTGGAAAACTCGCTCATGGGCGGCCTGCGACTCCCTTCCGGGGCTGTGGATAATTCTGGAAAGTCCGGGCCCCGTATAGCCCATGACGGCGCGCAAGGCGAGCGCCGTTGCATCACCCGCGGCGATTGGTTCCGGGAATGGACAGCATTTTTCCCAATGCCGCCGATTCGGCATGGACTCCTAGCGCGTGATTGCTTATCAACCAGTGTCGTCGGCGGCTCATCTGCTGGCTGATTTCATCGAATGGGGGCGTCAAGCGTGTCCAACAGGTCTGCGCCGGAGGCGGCTATTCCCGCTATCGATCACGCACTCCATTCCCGCATGGCAAATGCCATCCGTTTTCTGGCTGCCGATGCGGTCGAGGCGGCTAAATCCGGTCACCCCGGCATGCCCATGGGCATGGCCGACGCGGCGACGGTGCTGTTTACCCGGTTCCTGAAATTCGACCCGGCCGACCCGGCCTGGCCCGACCGCGACCGTTTCGTCCTTTCGGCCGGTCACGGCTCGATGCTGCTTTATTCCCTGCTGCACCTGACCGGCTACGCCGATTTCCCGATCGAGCAGCTGAAGAATTTCCGCCAGCTCGGCGCGCGCACGGCGGGCCATCCCGAATTCGGCCACGGCGCCGGCATTGAAACGACCACCGGCCCCCTTGGCCAGGGCATCGCCAATGCCGTCGGCATGGCCATCGCCGAACGTCACATGGCCGCCCGTTTCGGCGCCGATCTGGTCGATCACTACACTTACGTGATTGCGGGCGACGGCTGCCTGATGGAAGGCATCAGCCATGAAGCGGCCTCGCTCGCCGGCCATCTCGGCCTGTCGCGCCTGATCGTCCTGTTCGACGACAACCACATCTGCATCGACGGGCCGACCGAACTGACCGTCGTCGACGACCAGCGCAAGCGGTTCGAAGCCTACGGCTGGGACACTTTTGCCGCCGACGGCCATGATCCGGACGCGGTGGCGGCCGCCATTGCGGCGGCGCAGAAGACCGACAAGCCGTCGCTGATCGCGCTGCGCACCACCATCGGCTACGGCGCGCCGAAGAAGGCGGGCTCCGCGTCCACCCACGGCTCGCCGCTTGGCGCCGACGAAATCAAGGGCGCGCGCGAAAAGCTGGGCTGGACGGCCGCACCCTTTGAAATCCCGGGTGACGTCGCGGCCGCGTGGAAGGCTGCCGGCGCACGCGGCGCTCCCGCGCGCAAGGCCTGGGCCGAACGCCATGCCAAGTCCGCCAATCGCGCCGCCTTCGATGCGGCGCTGTCGGGCAACTTGCCTGCGGGCTTCGGCGCGGCGCTGTCCGATTACATCAACAAGATCGCCGTCGAGAAGCCCAACTGGGCGACGCGCAAGTCGTCCCAGGAAGCGCTCGAGGCCCTGACCCCGGCCGTGCCCGAAATGATCGGCGGCTCGGCCGACCTCACCGGCTCCAACAACACGAAGTCGAAGGTCCAGTCGGTGCTCGACCGCGCCAACTACGGCGGGCGCTACATCCATTACGGCGTGCGCGAGCACGGCATGGCCGCGGCCATGAACGGCATGGCGCTGCACGGCGGCATCATTCCCTACGGCGGCACGTTCCTTGTTTTCACCGATTACTGCCGTCCCTCGATCCGGCTTTCTGCGCTGATGGGCCTGCGCGTCATTTACGTCATGACGCATGACTCCATCGGCCTCGGCGAGGACGGGCCGACCCACCAGCCGGTCGAACACCTGATGAGCCTGCGCGCGATGCCCAATGTCGCCGTGTTCCGTCCCGCCGATGCGGTGGAAACCGCGGAATGCTGGGCGCTGGCGCTCGAACGCAAGGACGGGCCTTCCGTCCTGGCGCTGACCCGCCAGAACCTGCCGGCGCTGCGTACCGAAGCCTGGAAGGCCAACCGTTCTGCCGAAGGCGCCTATGTGCTGGCCGAATCGGAAAAGGGCGCGCGCAAGGTGACGCTGCTTGCCACCGGTTCCGAGGTCGAGATCGCCATGAAGGCCCGCGACCTGCTGGCCGCCGACGGCATAGGTGCTGCCGTTGTGTCCATGCCGTCATGGGAACTGTTCGACAAGCAGACGCCCGCGGCACGCGAAAAGGTGCTGGGTGGCAATTGCGTGCGCATCGCCATCGAGGCGGGCATCGCCTTCGGCTGGGAACGCTGGCTCGGCGCGCGCGGCGCCGCCGTCGCCATGACTACTTTCGGCGCATCAGCGCCGGCGGAAGACTTGTACAAGCATTTCGGCATCACTGCCGAAGCGGCAGCGAAGAAGGCGAAGGACCTTCTCGCGGGCTGAACTCGGTTACGGGCGTCTCAAGCAAAGGAGCAAGACAGGATCATGCCGACACGGGTCGCGATCAACGGTTTCGGGCGCATTGGCCGCCTCGTTCTCAGGGCTATCGTCGAACAGGGCCGCAAGGACATTCAGGTTGTTGCCATCAACGATCTCGGTTCGATTGCCACGAACGCCCATCTGCTTCAGTGGGACACCGCCCATGGCCGTTTCCCGGCGAATGTGAAGGCCGGCAAGAAGGGCATCGATTTCGGCCGCGGCGAAGTGCCGGTGCTGGCCGAGCGCGATCCCGCCAAGCTGCCGTGGAAGGACCTCAAGGTCGACGTCGCCCTTGAATGCACGGGCATCTTCGTCAACCGCGAAGGGGCGGGCAAGCACCTCGAAGCGGGCGCCAAGCGCGTGCTGATTTCGGCGCCGGCGACCGGCGAAGACATTACCGTCGTGCGCGGCGTCAATCACACGAAGCTGAAGAAGTCGCACCGCATCATTTCGAATGCCTCGTGCACGACCAACTGCCTGGCACCCGTTGCCTATGCCCTGCACAAGACCGTCGGCATCGACCGCGGCTTCATGACCACGGTGCATTCCTACACCGGCGACCAGAGCATCCAGGACACCCTGCACAAGGACCTGCGCCGGGCCCGCGCCGCGGCGATGAACATGATCCCGACCTCGACCGGCGCGGCCAAGGCTGTCGGCCTGGTGCTGCCGGAGCTGAAGGGCCGCCTCGACGGCACTGCCGTACGCGTGCCGACGATCAACGTCTCGATGGTCGATCTGACTTTCGTTGCCAAGCGCAAGACCACGAAGGAAGAGGTCAACGCGGCGGTGAAGAAGGCGGCGAATGGTCCGCTCAAGGGCGTGCTGGAATACATCGATGAGCCGCTGGTTTCGGGCGACTTCATGCACAACCCGGCCAGCTCGATTTTCGATTCCCTTGAAACCCAGGTCATCGGCGACGATCTCGTGCGCATTCTCAGCTGGTACGACAACGAGTGGGGCTTCTCGAACCGCATGGTCGACGTCGCCGCTCTCGTCGGTAAGCTCGGCTGATACAGGGTTCGCAATCCATGGCCGGAGCGATCGCCTTCAATGCCCTCGACGGCGTTGACGTTGCGGGCAAGCGGGTGCTTGTCCGCGTCGACCTCAACGTTCCTGTGCGCGATGGCAAGGTTACCGACATGACGCGCATCGAGCGCGTGGCGCCCACCATCCGCGAACTGGCGGACAAGGGCGCGCGTGTCGTCGTGCTGTCGCATTTCGACCGGCCGGGCGGCAAGGTCGTAAAGGAAATGTCGCTTGCCCCGATCGCGGATGCCCTCGGGCGCTCGCTCGGGCGCAAGGTGACGTTTGGCGCCGATTGCGTCGGTGCGGCGGCGATGTCCGTCGTCGGCGCGCTCGGCAATGGCGATGTCGCGGTGCTGGAAAACCTGCGCTTTCATCCGGGCGAGGAAAAGAACGATCAGGATTTTGCCCGCGCGCTTTCGGAACTGGGCGAGATCTACGTTGATGACGCGTTTTCCGCGGCGCATCGGGCGCATGCCTCCATCGAAGGCATCACCCACCTGTTACCGGCCTATGCCGGACGGCTGATGCAGGCGGAGCTGGAAGCCCTTGGTGCGGCGCTCGAAAAGCCCGCGCGTCCCGTTGCCGCGCTGGTGGGCGGCGCCAAGGTCTCGACCAAGCTCGATCTCCTCGGCAATCTGTCGGGCCGCGTCGACAAGCTGGTCATCGGCGGCGGCATGGCCAACACGTTCCTGCATGCCAAGGGCGTGAACGTCGGCGCATCGCTTTGCGAGCGCGACATGGCCGATACCGCCCGCGATATCCTGGCCAAGGCGAAATCGAACGGCTGCGACATCCTGCTGCCGACCGATGCCGTCGTCGCGCCGGGGATCAAGGAAGGCAATGCGGCGCGCACCATTGCCATCGATGCGGTCGGCGACAAGGACATGATCCTCGATGTCGGCCCCGAAACCGTGCGCGGCCTGATCGCGGCCCTTGGTGAATGCCGCACGGTGGTGTGGAACGGCCCGCTCGGCGCTTTCGAATTTCCGCCTTTCGACGGCGGCACCAATGCGGTCGCGCGCGCGGTGGCCGAACAGACGCGCGCAGGCAAGATCCTGTCGGTGGCGGGCGGCGGCGATACCGTCGCGGCGCTGGCCCATGCCGGCGTCGGCGATGCGTTCACCTATGTTTCGACCGCGGGCGGCGCGTTCCTCGAGTGGCTCGAGGGCAAGGTGCTGCCCGGCGTTGCGGCGCTTGGCCGCGCGGCGAAATAGCTCTTTCAGGGAAAGATGGCGAAGGGCGGCGCGAGCCGCCCTTTTCGTTTCCGGATCAGGCGCGGACGCGCTCGGCCGGGAAGTAAGCGGCGACGCGGGTGCCCTTGCCGGGCTCGCTGTCGAGCACGAGGCGCCCGCCGTGGCGCTCCACCAGCGCCTGGGTCAGCGGCAGGCCGAGGCCGGTGCCTTCGTAACGCCGCGACAGGCTGCTTTCGACCTGGCCGAAGGGCGCCATGGCGCGCGCGACGTCTTCCTTGCGGATGCCGATGCCGGTATCGGTCACCGCCAGCACAAGGCCGCCGTCAGCCCCGGGTTCGATGGTGACGCTGACGCGTCCGCCGTTCGGCGTGAACTTGATCCCATTGGAGACGAGGTTGAGAAGGATCTGGCGGATCTTGCGCTGGTCCGACCACAGCTTGGGCAAGCCCCGCGACGGCTCGGCAATCAGCGTCACGCCTGCTTCTGTCGCCTGTTCGGCGAAGAGCCGCCCGGTCAGCAGGACTTCAGCGCCGATATCGACCAGTTCTTCGTAGAGATCGATCTTGCCCGCTTCCGACTTGGCGACGTCGAGAATGTCGTTGATGACACCGAGCAGGTGTTCGCTCGATTCGATGATGTCGTTCAGGTATTCGATGTAGCGCGGGCTGCCGATGGGACCGAGGGTCTCGGCGCGCATGATCTGGGAAAAGCCGATGATGGCGTTGAGCGGGGTGCGCAGCTCGTGACTCATGTTGGCGAGGAACTCGGACTTCGAACGGCTGCCCTGTTCGGCCAGTTCCTTTGCATTGCGCAGGGTGTCTTCGCGTTCGTGGGTCTCGGTGATGTCCGAGACGATGCTGACGATGCCGCCGCCTTCGGTCGGCCGGTCGGTGACGCGCAGCCACCGGCCTTCGTTCAGGCGGACCTCGATCGTCGCCTCGCCATCGCGCTCGGCTTTTTCCCGCAGGGAGAGCCAAGCGTCCAGCGTTTCTTCCGGTGCCGCCAGAATGTTGCGATCGGCGAGGCCGTGCAGGATGCCGTTGAGAGACACGCCCGGGAACAGCATTTTCTTCGCGCTGCCCAGGTATTCCCGGAACCGGCTGTTGCACAGCAGCAGGCGGTTATGGTCGTCGTAAAGCGCGAAGCCTTCCGAGATATTTTCGATCGCCATCGTCAGGCGGTCGCGCGACATGATGGCGCTTGCGCGGGCTTCATGTTCAGCGCTTGTGTCCGTGGCGGTGCCGCGGAATCCGGTAAAGGCGCCGGTGTCTTCATTGAAGATCGGCAGGCCCGACAGCCGTAGCTTGCGAATGCGACCGTCGCGATGGGTGACCGACATGGCGACATTGCGAAACGGCGAACGCCGATCGGCGGTCAGCGACGAAGACCCCTGCATGGCGGTGCCCAGGCTTATCAGGCTCTGGCCGATCATTTCACGAGAATGAAAGCCCAGCACTTCGGTGATACGCGGGGAAATATAGGTGATGCGGAAATCGACGTCGGTTTCCCAGATGATGTCGAACGACAGCCGGGAAATGTCCTCATAACGATCCTTGATGAATCGCATTTCGTCCCATTCGCGGGACGATTCGCGGTAAATGCCACCTATCCCGGTCAGGGCTCCGTCGGCAGCAAAGATGGGAAAATGGCGAGCGTGAAAATAGGTTTCGACGCCGTTGATCTTGAGGCCGACGCGCTTGCTCACCTCGGGCTCGCCCGCGATGATGTTCGTGATTTCTTCGTCCAAGGGGAAAGCGGGCGTGAGCGGGTCCCGGTCCTTGCCATGCGCGTCTTCGGCGTACTGGATGTAGCGCGGCGAAGCGTAAACGATTTCACCGTCGAGGTTGGCGACGTAACTGGCGGGGCCGAATTGCGCCAAGGCGCGCAGGGCGTCTTCGCCGGTCATGGCCGGTGCCGGTGCGCTGGTGCCGGACGGGACCGCGGTCAATACCGGCTGCCCCTTGCCGGGGCCGGTAAGTCCTGCGCCTGTCCTGCGCCGCATCCCCATAACGGTCACCGCAAGAGTCCTAGCTGCCCGTCGTATCGCGCCGTTCAATGCCGGCGCGTCGTTCGTTGGCTTCGGCCTCGAGGCCGCCGTTGTTTTCCAGGACGCGCACGGCATTCAGGAAATCCGAATCGCGCTGCCAGCGGGCGATCATCGCGTGGGCGGCTTCCGGCCTTACGCGGTCATAGAGCGCCAGCACCCGCGTCAACTCGCGTGGGTTCATGACGCTGGAGCTCGAGCGCGCTTTCCGCGTCAGCATGAAAATCGTGGCGAAATCGGACTTCGGGATGTCGATGCCCTTGCAGGCGACAGCCAGGGCTTCGCCACCCGGCTCAAACAGAAGACGGCGCAGCAGGCGCAGGCGCAAACCGCTGCGCCGCGCGAACATCGCCTCGAACAGCGGCACCTCGCCCTAGCGCAGAACCTTCACCATAAGGTCGGCGGTGATCTTGCCGTCGTGATCAAGGTGCTCGGCAAGTTCGGTCGGCTTGGACCCGTTCAGCCCGCCGCCGCTCTCGCTGCTCATGATGTCCTTGACCGTGGATTCGATCGTTACGTCGAGCTCCGACGGATCGACGTCGAAATGCTCCACGATGTGCTGTCGTAGCGCTGCCGACACCCACCAGTACATGCGCTTGGCCAATTCCGGCTCGAGGTCGGGGCGGCGCAGGAGAGGGTTCTGGTAGGTGTCCATGCGCTTGGCCTGTTCGACCAGGTATTCCATCGTGGTCTTGGACAGCCGCGCGTTCGGGTTTTCGAGCATCGTCTTGATGACGTCCGAATTGCCCGTCTCGACCAGCGCGTCGGTCACGCATTCGCTCAGGTTCTTGCGCATCGCGATGGCGAGCTGATGCTGCATGGTACGGTGCTGAATGATCTCGACGAGGTCGGTGTCGTGCAGGATTTCGCTGGCGAGCAGGATCGGATGGGCGACTTCGATGTCGTCGTTGGCAAGCGTCACCACGAGTTCATGGGGGGCGTCCTTGGCCTTGATCAGGCGGCTCGCCAGTTCGCGGCGAACAGACATTTCCACATCGTGAATGATCTGGCGCAGGATGTCGGACATGAGCGCGCGTTCGCGGTCGCTCAGCACTTCGCCCTTGTTGAAAAACAGGTCGCTGACGGCAGACACCAGGGTGCGCCGGCCCACGGAGGACTTGTCGCGCGCCATGGCGAGCAGAAGTTCGAAATCGTTTGATTCGGGTTTGTCGCTCATGTCAACCGAGCCGAAGCCGTCCCCTTTTAAAATTACGCGAAAAGAAATCCGCGAAGCGAAGATACGCAAACCACGGCCCCAGGTTCCCCGCATGGGAATGGCCAGCCGTTCATTGATAAGGTTCTTTCGATTAACCGAGGGTAAATATCGACCCGTTCTGACGGTTCTACCAAGCTGGTATTGCTTGCATTTGAGCATAAATGAGTACGTCAAGCGCCACTTATCGGACCGTGCCCTTTTGGCCCGATCTGCGGGCGGATTAAGCGTCTCTTAACCGGCTTGGGCTAGGGCCAGGACCGGCGCTACAGGACGGCGGCGCCATCGCGTTGGTTGCGGGCCCAGGCAGGTCTCCCGTTGCCGGATCACCAGACGCCAAAGACGTGCCATGCAGATTCCGCCGACCTCAGCCCTTCTTCGCGCCCTTTCGACCATGCCGACGGCACCGGTTCGTCCGGCGCAGCCTGCTCAGTCGACGCAGCCCGTCCAGAACGTCGCCGCGACCCGCGCCACCGGTGCGCTCGCCGCGGCTGAACGCGCGCTTGCCGCGCGCGCCATGGCGCAGGCCGCCGCCTCGGCGCCCGGCACCGAGACCCAACCGCAGCGCAACCTGCCGCGCGGCTCCATCATCAACATAGTGGTTTAATCAGCGCGCCGGCAGCCCGACCAGCGAGCGGGCAAAATCTTCGGCCGAGAACGGCCTGAGATCGCCGATGCCTTCGCCCACGCCGATGGCGTGAATGGGCAGGCCCAGGCGGTCGGCCAGCGCCACCACCACGCCGCCCTTGGCGGATCCATCCAGTTTCGTCACCACCAGCCCCGTGACATGGGTTATGTCGCGGAAGGTCTGCGCCTGGGCATGGGCGTTCTGTCCCGTGGTGGCATCGAGCACCAGCAGCGTCGCGTGCGGGGCCGCGGCATCGGCCTTCTTCAGGACGCGCTCGATCTTTTCCAATTCCGCCATCAGGTCGGCCTTGTTGTGCAGCCGTCCGGCGGTATCGACCAGCAGCACGTCGACATTTGCCGCGCGCGCCGCCGCCAGCGCATCGAAGGCGATTGCCGCCGCATCCTTGCTCTCGCCCGAAAAGAAGGCGGCGCCCGCGCGCTCGGCCCAGACGTGAAGCTGCTCGATGGCGGCCGCCCGGAAGGTATCGCCCGCCGCCACCATCACCGACTTGCCGCGCGACTTCAGCTCGGCCGCGAGTTTGCCGATGGTCGTCGTCTTGCCGCTGCCATTCACGCCGACGACGAGCACGACATGAGGCTTTACGGCGCCATCGAAGTCGAGCGGGCGCGCGAGCGGCGCCAGAATTTTCGTGATTTCTCCGGCCAGCGCCTCGGCGACGATGTTCGCATCGGCTTCGCCCTCGAAGCGCCGGGCGCGAATGGCATCGGCCAGTTTTGCCGCCGTCGCCGGGCCGAGATCGGCGGTGATCAGCAACTCTTCCAGCTCGTCGATGGTCGCCGCATCGACCTTCTTGTGGGTGAAGATGCGGGTAAGCCCGCCGGTAATAGCGGCGGAGGATTTTTTCAGCCCCGCGCCGAGCCGCGCGAGCCAGCCTTTGGGCGCTTCATCGCTCACGCCGGGATTCCCGCGAGGCGGCCGTCGGCGGCATTGGTAATGCGTACACGGAGCACGCTGCCCGTCGCGGCATCATCAGGCAGCGTGACATGGGCATAGCGCGCGGTGCGGCCAAGGCCGGGCTGCTCGACCAGTGCGTCTTCGATGCCGCCGACGCAGGATTCGAGAAACGCATTGCGCGAGGCTTCGCCAGCCGTTCGCAGGGCGCGCGCGCGTTCGCGCACGATGTCGCCAGGCAGGCCCGGGATCTTCGCCGCAGGCGTGCCGGGGCGCGCCGAGTAGGGAAAGACGTGCAGCCAGGTGAGGCCCGCTTCATCGATCATGCGAAGGGTGTTTTCGAACATGGCGTCGGTTTCCGTCGGGAAACCGGCGATCAGGTCGGCGCCGAAGACGACATCGGGGCGCGCCGCGCGCACGCGGGCGCAGAAGTCGATGGCCTGGCCGCGCGAGTGGCGGCGCTTCATGCGCTTGAGGATCATGTCGTCGCCCGCCTGAAGGCTGAGATGCAGGTGCGGCATCAGGCGCGGCTCATCCGTGATCAAGCGGAACAATTCGTCATCCACTTCGGCGACGTCGATGGAGGAAAGGCGCAGGCGGCTGAGGTCGGGCACCTCCAGAAGGATGCGCCTCACGAGGTCGCCGAGCACCGGCGCCCCCGCGAGATCGGCGCCCCAGGCGGTCAGGTCGACGCCGGTCAGCACCAACTCGTTGTAGCCGCCCGCGACCAGAGCCTGCGTCTGGGCGATGATGTCGGCGGGCAGGGCCGAGCGCGAGGGGCCGCGCCCGTAGGGGATGATGCAAAAGGTGCAGCGGTGGTCGCAGCCCTGCTGGACTTCGACGAAGGCGCGCGCGCGACCTTCGAAACCCTCGACAAGGTGGGCCGCGGTATCGCGCACCGACATGATGTCGTTGACGACGACGCGGGCTTCCATCCGCCCGCGGGCGAGATCGGTAAATGTCTCGGCTTTCATCTTCTCGGTGTTGCCGATGACATGGTCCACTTCGGGCATGGCGGCGAAGCGGGCGGCGTTGACTTGTGCGGCGCAGCCGGTGACGACGATCACCGCATCGGGATTTTCGCGGCGCGCCCGGCGGATGGCCTGGCGCGACTGGCGCTCGGATTCGCTCGTCACCGCGCAGGTGTTGACGATGATGGCATTGCCCAGGCCGGCGGCTTCCGCGTGGCGGCGCATGACTTCTGATTCAAAGGCATTCAGGCGGCAGCCGAAGGTCAGCACTTCGGAGGCGGTCGGGGCAGGCGCAGGCGTCTTTTCGGCGGCGCTCATCGGCCAGAGCCCGTCACGAGATCGGGCGCAAGTACGCCGGTGAAGCTGACGGCGACGGGGCCGGTCATGGTCACGTGGTCGTCCGTCTTGCGCCATTCGACGATCAGTGTGCCGCCGTCGAGCAGGCAGGTCACGCGGCGATCAAGCAGCCCCCGGCGCACGCCGTTGACGACGGCGGCGCAGGAGCCGGTTGCGCAGGCAAGGGTCAGCCCGGCGCCGCGCTCCCACACCCGCAGGCGGATGTGCGCGCGGTCCAGCACCTGGGCGAAGCCGATGTTGGCGCGTTCGGGGAACATGGCGTGATGTTCGAAACCGGGGCCGATGGCCGGGATGTCGAGGGCCGCGACGTCGGGAACGAAGAAGGTGGCGTGCGGGTTGCCCATCGAGCAGGCGGCCGGGTCCGACACCGGCCCGGCGGAAAGCGGCAGGTGCAGGGTGTCGGCGTCCTCGGCCAGCGGGACTTCTTCCCACTTGAGGCGGGGGCGGCCCATGTCGACGGTGATGCCGTCAGCCTCGCCGTGGCCCAGCAGCAGGCCGGCCTCGGTCTCGATCACGGCCTCGTCGGAGCCCGATTCGCCCATCAGCAGCGCCGCCACGCAGCGCGTGGCATTGCCGCAGGCGGCGGACGCCCCGCCGTCGGCATTGCGGATCGCCATGAAGGCCTGGGCGTCGCGGTTTCTGGGCTTTTCGAGGACGATCAGCTGGTCGCAGCCGACCCCCATCCGCCGGTCGGATATGCGCCGGGCGGCGTCTGGGCCGATGGAAACGGGCTGCTGGCGGGCGTCGATGATGACGAAATCGTTGCCGAGCCCATGCATCTTGATGAAGGGGATCGCGTCCATGGGGGCTTATATGGCGCGAAACGGCCCTAAAGCAACGGGATTCGGGGCGGGGTCCCGGACCCGGGCAGGCCGAAAGGGGCGGATTTGCTTGACTCGGGTCCGAGCCGCCCCTAAATTCCGCCCGCTCTCACACAAGCCGTCTGAGAGCTTCCCGGCCCCGCCGGGAGGTCCGCCAGCCCGCGAGTTTCGCGCACTGGCGCGATTTTCGTTTGTTTGCATGGTCGGTCCGAAGGGGCCGAAGGGTCGATGTTCGAAGGTCTTGGAGAAAAGCTCGGCGATGTATTTTCGCGCCTGACCCGCAAGGGTGCGCTGCGCGAGGGCGACGTCGACGAAGCGCTGCGCGAAGTGCGCGTGGCGCTGCTCGAAGCCGACGTCGCCCTGCCGGTGGTCAAGGACTTCCTCGCGAGCGTGCGCGAAAAGGCAGTGGGCGAGGCGGTCATCCGCTCGGTCACGCCTGGCCAGATGGTCATCAAGATCGTCAACGATGCGCTCGTCGAGTTGCTCGGCGGCGTCAACCTCGGCCTCAATCTCAATGCCGCCCCTCCCGCCGTCATCATGATGGTCGGCCTGCAGGGTTCGGGCAAGACGACGTCCGCCGCCAAGATCGCCCGCCGCCTGAAAGAACGCGACAAGAAGCGCGTGATGATGGCGTCGCTCGATACCCAGCGTCCCGCCGCGCAGGAACAGCTGCGCATTCTCGGCGAACAGACGGGCGTCGAAACGCTGCCGGTCATCGCCGGGCAGGCTGCCACCGACATCGCGCGCCGCGCGCTCGCTTCCGCCCGCGTGCAGGGCTACGACGTGCTCATCCTCGATACTGCCGGCCGCCTTGCCGTTGACGAGGAAATGATGAACGAGGCGGCGAACATCCATCTTCTTTCCAATCCCGTCGAAACCCTGCTGGTTGCCGACGCCATGACCGGCCAGGACGCGGTCAACGTGGCGCGCGCCTTCAGGGACCGCGTCAACGTCACCGGCATCGTGCTGACCCGCGTCGACGGCGACGCGCGCGGCGGCGCGGCGCTTTCCATGCGCGCCGTGGCCGAGGTTCCGGTCAAGCTGATCGGCACCGGCGAAAAGCTCGAAGCGCTGGAAGATTTCCATCCAGACCGCATTGCCTCGCGCATCCTCGGCATGGGCGACGTCGTCGGCCTCGTCGAAAAGGCGGCCGAGCAGGTCGACCGCGAAGAGGCCGAGAAACTCGCCCGCAAGATGAAGAAGGGCGAGTTCGACCTCGACGACATGGCCGAACAGCTCGAGAAGCTTTCCAAGATGGGCGGCCTTGCCGCCATGATCGATATGCTGCCCGGCGCGCGCGGGCTTCAGCAGAAGATGAAGGGCGTCAATCTCGACGACAAGATGATCGCGCGCCAGATTGCCATCATCCGTTCGATGACCAAGTCCGAGCGGCGCAACGTCAAGCTGCTGAACGGCTCGCGCAAGCGCCGCATCGCCCAGGGTGCGGGCATGGACGTTCCCGACGTCAACCGTTTGGTCAAGCAGTTCATGGAAATGAGCAAGATGATGAAACGCGCGGGCAAGCTCGGGCAGTCGGGCCTGATGCGCTCCATGCCCGGGATGATGTTGGGCAACATGCCGCCCGGCGGCGGCCGCATGCCGCCGGGGTTCGGGCCGCGCTAGGAATTCGGAATTCGTTTTTTGCGTTTTTTAGTTTCGACACACACAACCAACGTTTCGAGTACACGGAAAGGACAAGACATCGCATGGCATTGAAAATTCGACTCTCGCGCGCAGGCGCGAAGAAGCGTCCGTTCTATCGGATCGTCATCGCCGAATCGCGCAAGGCCCGTGACGGCCGCTTCATCGAGCGCGTCGGTCATTTCGACCCGATGCTGAAAAAGGATCATCCGCAGCGCCTGGTCATGAACCAGGACCGCATCAAGCATTGGCTCGCTTCCGGTGCGACGCCCTCGACCCGCGTGCAGGGCTTCCTGCACACGGTGGGCCTCGCCGAAAAGCCCGCCGTGCCGACGCAGTCGAAGAAGCATCTGCCCAAGGCCAAGGCGCAGGAACGCCTGAAGGCCGCGGCCGATGCCGCCGAAGCCGCTGCCGCGGCCGCCGCCGAACCGGCTGCGGACGCTGCTCCGGCCGAGGAAGCGAAGGCGGAGTAACGCGCCGGTGGCCGGGTCATCTGGCCAGGGGCGCGATCGGGTCGCGGTCGGCAAGATCGGCCGGCCGCACGGGGTCAGGGGGCAGATTCACATCTGGTCCTACACCGAAAGGCCCGAGGACATCGCCGCCTATGGTCCGGTCGAGACGGCCGGGGGCCGCAAGCTGACGGTCGAGGTCTTGCGGGCAACCGGGGCGGACGTTACCGCCCGGATTGCCGGGATCAATGACCGGGACGAAGCGGCGGCCCTGACGGGACAGGAACTGTTCGTGTCCCGTATTGCGCTGCCGGAAACGGCGGAAGGCGAGTACTACCACCACGATCTCGCGGGCCTCGCGGCCTTCGATGTGGCGGGAGAGAAGTTGGGCCGCATCGCGGCGGTAGAGGACTTCGGCGCGGGCCCCGTGCTGGTGCTGGAGGATACGAAGGGAGAGACCTTCTATCTGCCTTTGACTGCCGAGGTGGTGCGGGAAGTGGAGTTGGACGCGGGACGGATCACGCTCGATCCGCCGCCGGAGTTGATGGAAGACGAGGAAGGCAAGTAGGCCGGTGATGAGCACGCAAACGCAGGTCTGGACGGCGTCGGTCGCCACCCTGTTCCCGGACATGTTTCCGGGGCCGCTCGGTCATTCGCTCGCCGGAAAGGCGCTGGCGGATGGTCGCTGGCGTCTTGCGACCGTCAACATCCGCGACTTCGCCACCGACAGGCATCGCACCGTGGACGACACGCCGTTTGGCGGCGGCGCCTCGATGGTGATGAAGCCCGACGTAGTCGATGCCGCCGTCGCCGCGGCCCGGGCCCAGTGTCCCGATGCGCCGTGCGTCTATCTCAGCCCGCGCGGGCGGCTGCTGGATCAGGCCCGCGTCAGGGAACTGGCTGCCGGTCCCGGCGTCGTCATCCTGTGCGGACGCTACGAAGGCGTCGACGAAAGGGTGATCGAGGCGCGCGGCCTGGAAGAAGTCTCGATCGGCGATTTCGTGCTGTCGGGGGGCGAGCCGGCGGCGCTGGTTCTGATCGATGCCTGCGTGCGCCTTCTGTCGGGCGTCGTCGGCAACGAGGAAAGCCTCGCCGAGGAAAGTTTTGCCGAAGGCCTGCTCGAGTACCCGCTTTACACGCGCCCGCAGGAGTGGAACGGGCGCGCCGTGCCGGAGATCCTGATCTCCGGTCACCATGAAAAGGTCCGTGCCTGGCGGCACGACCAGATGGAGAAAATCACCCGCGAGCGGCGGCCGGACCTTTGGGACCGCTACGCCGCGCGCAAGGCCGGACGGGCCTGAGTAACAGTTTGAAACCAGCGGCACTGCCGCACACTTGAGGAAGAAAGACATGAATATCGTCGAACAGATCGCCAAGCAGGAAATGGAGCGCCTCTCCGCCGAGCGGAAAGTCCCCAACTTCACCCCCGGCGACACGCTGCGCGTCGCGGTCAAGGTCGTCGAAGGTGAACGCAGCCGCGTGCAGTCCTTCGAAGGCGTCTGCATCGCCCGCAAGAATGCCGGGGTGAACTCGTCCTTCACCGTGCGCAAGATTTCCTACGGCGAAGGCGTGGAGCGCGTGTTCCCGCTGTACTCGCCCAACATCGACTCCATCGAGGTCAAGCGCCAGGGTGCTGTCCGCCGCGCAAAGCTCTATTACCTGCGCGGGCGCCGCGGCAAGTCGGCGCGTATCGCCGAGACCACCGGCCTGCGTGCGACCAAGGGCGCCGAGGTTCCGGTCGAGGGCGACGCCGCCCCCGCCGCTGAGGCCCCTGCCGGCAACACCGAAGGCCAGAACTGATCGTCCCGCGGGGCCGCCGTGCCCCGCGTCGTTGGAACTCAAGTGTGTGAAGGAGCCCGCCCGATGGCCCAACCTAAGACCCTGTTCGACAAGATCTGGGACAGCCATGTCGTTGAGACCTCGAAAGAAGGCACCTGCCTGCTGTATATCGACCGGCAGCTGGTGCACGAGGTCACGAGCGCCCAGGCCTTCGAGGGCCTTAGGCTTACCGGCCGCAAGGCGCGCCGGCCCGAGGCCAATCTGGCGGTCTGCGATCACAACGTTCCGACGACCGACCGCGGCAAGCCCATCGAGGACGAAGACAGCCGCATCCAGGTCGCCGAGCTGGAGCGCAACGTCAAGGAATTCGGGATCCCGTATTTCCCGCTGACCGACGCGCGCCAGGGCATCGTGCACATTGTCGGCCCCGAACAGGGCTTCACCCAGCCGGGCATGACGATCGTCTGCGGCGACAGCCACACCGCGACCCACGGCGCCTTCGGCGCGCTTGCATTCGGCGTCGGCACTTCTGAAGTTGAGCACGTTCTGGCCACCCAGACGCTCTACCAGAAGCCGGCCAAGAACATGCGCATCACCGTGACAGGCACGCCGCATGCGGGCGTCGGCGCGAAGGACATCATCCTTGCCATCATCGGCAAGATCGGCACCGCCGGCGGCACCGGCCATGTGGTCGAATTCGCCGGTCCCGCGATCGAGGCGCTGTCCATGGAAGGCCGCATGACGGTCTGCAACATGACGATCGAGGCTGGCGCGCGCGCCGGCCTCGTCGCGCCGGACGAAAAGACCTACGCCTACATGAAGGGCCGCCCGATGGCGCCCAAGGGCGAGGAATGGGAAAAGGCCGTCGCCTACTGGAAGACGCTGCCCTCCGACGCGGGCGCCAAGTACGACCGCGAAGTGACCCTCGATGCGGCTTCGATCGCGCCGATCGTCACCTGGGGCACCAGCCCGGAAGACGTCGTGGAAATCACCGGCGCGGTTCCCGATCCCGCGACGGCGCGCGACGAGAACAAGCGCCGCGCCATGATCCGCTCGCTTGAGTACATGGGCCTCAAGGCCGGCACCAAGATGACCGACATCGCGATCCAGACCGCCTTCATCGGCTCCTGCACCAACGGCCGCATTGAAGACCTGCGCCAGGCCGCCGCCATCGCCAAGGGCCGCAAGGTAGCCGCCGGCGTGCGCGCGCTGGTGGTTCCGGGTTCGGGCCTCGTCAAGGAACAGGCCGAAAAGGAAGGCCTCGACCGCGTCTTCACCGAAGCGGGCTTCGAGTGGCGCGAGGCGGGCTGTTCCATGTGTCTCGCCATGAACCCCGACAAGCTGGCGCCGGGCGAACGTTCGGCTTCGACCTCCAACCGCAACTTCGAAGGCCGCCAGGGCCCCGGCGGGCGCACCCACCTGATGAGCCCGGCCATGGTCGCCGCTGCCGCGATTGCCGGCCACATCGCCGACGTGCGCGACTTCGACTAGGCCCGAGGGAAGGACAGAAAAATGGAAAAGTTCACGACGCTCACCGCCATCGCAGCGCCCCTGCCGATGATCAACGTCGATACCGACAAGATCATTCCGGCCCGCTGGCTCAAGACGATCAAGCGCACCGGTCTCGGCCCGGCCCTGTTCGAAGCCATCCGCTACAAGAAGGACGGTTCCGAGGATCCCGATTTCATCCTCAACAAGGAACCGTACCGCAACGCCAAGATCCTGGTGACGGGCGAAAACTTCGGCTGCGGCTCCTCGCGCGAGCATGCGCCCTGGGCGCTGCTCGATTTCGGCTTCCGCTGCATCATCGCTCCGGACTTCGCCGACATCTTCTATTCCAACTCGTTCAAGAACGGCATCCTTCTGATCAAGCTGCCGCAGGAGACGGTGGACAAGCTGATGTCGGACGCGGAGAAGGGCGCCAATGCGCGGCTCACGGTCGATCTGGAACGCCAGGTCATCGTGCGCCCGGACGGCGAGGAAGTGCACTTCGACATCGACCCGTTCCGCAAGCACTGCCTGCTCAACGGGCTGGACGAAATCGGCCTCACGCTCCAGAAGGCGGACGCCATCTCGGGCTACGAATCGCAGCACAAGTCGTCGACCCCCTGGCTGTTCCGCTAGAGCGGCCGCGACGACCCAACAAGACGCAAAAGCAAGACACGGAAAATGGCAGCGAACAGGAAACTTCTCATTCTCGCCGGCGACGGCATCGGCCCCGAAGTGATGGGGCAGGTCAAGCAGGTCATCAACTGGATGGACGGCCATAGCGCCGTCAGCTTCGACGTCGACGAGGACCTCGTCGGCGGCTGCGCCTACGACAAGCATGGTACCCCGCTCGCCGACGCCACCATGGACAAGGCGATGAAGGCGGATGCGGTGCTGCTCGGCGCCGTCGGCGGCCCGAAGTGGGAAAAGCTGCCCTTCGCTTCGCAGCCCGAACGCGGCCTGTTGCGCCTGCGCAAGGACATGGAGCTGTTCGCCAACCTGCGCCCGGCCATCGTGTTTGACGCACTGGCCGATGCCTCGACGCTCAAGCGCGACCTCGTCGCCGGCCTCGACATCCTGATCATCCGCGAGCTGACCGGCGGCGTCTATTTCGGCGAGCCGCGCGGCATCACCCAGCTGCCCAACGGTGAGCGCCGCGGCGTCAACACCCAGGTCTATGACACCCACGAAATCGTGCGCATCGGCCGCGTGGCGTTTGAGCTGGCGCGCAAGCGCGACGGCCGCCTGTGCTCGGTCGAAAAGGCCAATGTCATGGAATCGGGGGTGCTGTGGCGCGAGGAAATCACCAAGCTGCACGCCGCCGAATATTCCGACGTGAAGCTCAGCCACATGTACGCCGACAACTGCGCCATGCAGCTGGTGCGCGCGCCCAAGCAGTTCGACGTCATCGTGACCGACAACCTGTTCGGCGACGTGCTGTCCGACTGCGCAGCGATGCTGACCGGCTCGCTCGGCATGCTGCCGTCGGCCTCGCTCGGCGCCGCCGATGCGACCGGCCGGCGCAAGGCGCTCTACGAGCCGGTGCACGGCTCGGCGCCCGACATCGCGGGTACCAACAAGGCCAACCCGCTCGCCACCATCCTGTCTTACGCCATGATGCTGCGCTATTCCTTCGACCTCGCCTCGGAAGCAGATCTTTTGGAAGCGGCCGTGCGCGACGTGCTGGACGCGGGCTACCGCACCGCCGATATCATGCAGGACGGCAAGAAGCTGCTTACCTGCACCGACATGGGCGCCGCCGTGGTCGAGGCCATGGCCAAGCGGGGCAAGTAGGCGGCGGTTGAACCGCCGCCTCATTGGCGCTAGATCAACGCGTTTTCAACGGGCCCTAAGGGGCCCATAAGGACCAGATATCATGGGTTACAAGGTCGCAGTTGCAGGTGCCACCGGCAACGTCGGTCGCGAGATGCTGGCGACGCTCGCCGAACGCAAC
>JAURLI010000045.1 GCA_030831315.1 Alphaproteobacteria bacterium | reverse complement strand
CCGTCATTCTTCCCGGCTCGACCATCGGCATCGTCGGTGGCGGCCAGCTCGGCCGCATGACCGCCCTTGCGGCGGCCCGCCTCGGCTATCGCGTTCACGTGTTCACGCCGGAAACCGACAGCCCCGCCGGACAGGTCGCCGAACGCACGGTGATTGCCGATTACCTCGATGAAAAGGCGCTCGACGAGTTCGCCGCCAACATCGACGTCGCCACCTTCGAGTTCGAAAACGTCCCCGCCGTAACCGCCGAACGGCTGGCGGCACGGGTGCCGATGCGCCCGTCGGCGCGCTGCCTCGAAATCGCCCAGGACCGTATCAAGGAAAAGACATTCCTGAACGGCGCCGGCGCACCCACGGCGCGCTTTGCACGCATCGCGTCCCCCGCCGAGCTCGCCTGCGCCCTTGACGAGATCGGCCGCCCAGCGGTGCTGAAAAGCGCCACCATGGGCTATGACGGCAAGGGACAGGTCAAGATCCACGAACATACCGACACCGCCGACGCCTATACGAAGATGGGCGCCGTGATCGGCTGCCTTGAAGGTTTCGTCGATTTCACCTGCGAAGTTTCGGTCGTGCTGGCGCGCGGCGCCGATGGCACCATTGCGGCCTTCGATGTCGTGGAAAACCGCCACGCCAACCACATCCTCGATGTGACGCTGGCCCCGGCCCGGATTCCCGCAGCAGTCGCCGAGGAGGCCCAGCGCATTGCCCGGCGCGTGGCGGAAGCGCTCGACCTTGTCGGGCTGCTCGCGGTCGAAATGTTCGTGACCCGTGACAACCGGGTGCTGGTCAACGAGATCGCCCCGCGGCCCCACAATTCCGGCCACTGGACGATGGATGCCTGCGTCACCAGTCAGTTCGAGCAGTTCGTGCGCGCCGTCTGCGGCCTGCCGCTCGGCGATCCGTCGCGCCATTCGGATGCGACGATGAAGAATCTGATCGGGGATGAAGTGAACCGCTTCGACGCCCTGATCCGCGATCCGGGCGCCAAGCTCCACCTTTACGGCAAGGGCGAAGTTCGCGCAGGCCGCAAGATGGGCCACGTCAACTGGCTGTTCCCCAAGGGCAGCGGCGCCAGGGATCCGGCCTGAACGTCCCTATTCGGCGGCGAGCGCCGTCGGGTTCGCGGGCGTTTCCACGGCACGGGCAGGCATCGCCGCGGTGACGGCGAGGATCACCGCCGCCACGTAAGGCAGCGACAGGGCACCCAGCATCAGCACCCACAGGAGCCCTTCGACGGTATCGAGCGCACCCGTTGCGATCAGGCCTGCCGCCGCCATGATGATCAGCAGGACAAACATCGCTTCGGACGACGCCATGCGGATGCCTTCGATCAGCGCCGGCGCGTTGGCGCGCTTGGGCGTGCGGTGGAACGGCAGGCTCTTGAACAGGAGGCCGGACATCACGCCGCGCGCCACCGTGTAGCTGAGCGCCAGCGCCGCAATCGCCGCGCCGATGCGCTGGCGGAAGGTGCAAGGCACACGCTGGGTATAGAGCCAGAGCGAGGCAAAGACCTTGAGCCCGAACAGCGTCAACGCCGGGACCACGAACAGCGCCAGCGGATAGTCGAAGCGCTTGGGCGCGACGATGAGGCCAAGCGACCACAGAAGCCCCGCAGCCGTAAAGACGACATGCAGCAGGTCCGTCATCCACGGCATCCAGCCCGCGACGAAATGATAGCGCTGGGCGAAGCTCAGGCGCGTGCCGCGCCCGAACAGCAGCTTCTTCCAGTGCCCGCGCAGGATCTGGCCCGCGCCGAATACCCAGCGGAAGCGCTGGCGGGTGAAGCCCGCGAAACTGTCGGGAACGACGCCGCGCCCGAAGGGATGGTTGACGTAGACGCTGGAATAACCGGCGTCGAGCAGGCGCAGGCCGAGCTCGGCGTCCTCGCAGATGCACCACTCGGCCCAGCCGCGGACCTTTTCCAGCGCCGCGCGGCGGATCAGGGTCATGGTGCCGTGCTGGATGATCGCGTTGCGTTCGTTGCGATGAACCATGCCGATATGGAAGAACCCGGCGTACTCCCAGTTGATCATCTCGTGGAAGGGATGATTGGACCAGTCGCGGTGGTCCTGGGGCGCCTGGACGAAGCCGACGCGGTCCTCGTCGAAATAACCCATCAGCGACGACAGCCAATCGGGCGACACAAGATAATCGGCATCGACCACGCCGATGAATTCGGCGTCCGGCGCCGTTTCACGCAGCGCCATGTTGAGCGCGCCCGCCTTGAAGCCCTTCATGACGTCGACATGGAAGAAACGGAACCGCTCTCCGAGCCTCTTGCACGCCGCTTCCACCGGAAGCCAGACGGCCGGGTCCTTGGTGTTGTTGTCGATCACCAAAACCTCGAAATTCGGGTAATCGAGGGCGGCGAGGCTTTCCAGCGTCTCGATGACGAGATCGGGCGGTTCGTTGCAGATCGGCAGATGCAGCGACACCTTGCCGTAACGGGTGGGCGGGCGGGCGCGATGGGCGAACTGGCGGGCGAGCGCGCGCGGCCAACTCAACTCGGCGAACTGGAAGCCCTCGGACACGAGTGTGAACGACAGCAGCACCTGGGACAGCAGCAGGCAGACGAGACCCACGACCTCGAGCGGTTGCAGATACTGGTAGAGAATGCGGTCGGCGCCGAGGACAAAACCCGTGACGACGCCCTGGAACAGGAAGGCGAGGAAAATGCGCGCGCCGCGCGGCATATGGCCGGCGCGCGGCAGTACCAGCAGCAGCAGCAGCCCGCCGATCAGGCCGCTCGCGATGGCCAGCGTGATCCAGTGCGGGCGCTCGATGATTTCGCCTTCGAGCGGGAACTTGGGCTTGCGGTCGACGTCGAACAGGCCCCAGTAGGCGCCTGCCGTACCTTCGATCTTCACCTTCCACGGCTGGTCGAAGGCCTCCATCACGAAATAGTCGATGCCGCTGCGGTGCGCCACGGTCAGGAATTCGCGCAGGAAACGGCCCTGGTTGACGACCCCGGATTCGGCCTTGCCCACCGCCTTGCCGAAGGAGGGCCAGCCCACTTCGCTCAGCATCACGGGCTTGTCGGGGTAGGTGTTCTGGATCTCGTTGAAGCGGTCGAGCACATGGGCCACCGCGTTCTCGATCGGCGCCCCCTCCCAGTAGGGTAGCAATTGCAAGGCGATGAAGTCCGACGCGCGCGCCAGCTCCGGATACTTGAGCCAGACATGGGGCGGCTCGGCCGTCGAGACCGGGATCTTGACCCGGCGCTTGACCGCCCGGATATGGGTGACGAGCTGCTCCACGGTCAGGTCGGTACGCAGGATCGCTTCGTTGCCGACGATCAGGCGTTCGACATTGCGGTTGCGCCACGCGGTCAGGATCAGCTTGCGGACTTCTTCCTCGTTGGCCTTCTGGTCCTTGCCGAGCCAGGCGCCCAGCGTCACCTTCATGCCGTACCTGTCGGCAATCGCCGGAATGGCATCAAAGCCGTAATTGACCGTGTAGGTGCGAAGGCCGCGCGTCGCGCCCACCAAGGTCGCGATGTCGTTCTCGATCCCGGCCGGCGTCGGGTGGGTGTTGGTGAAGGGGCTCTGGCTGCGCGTGTAGGGACTGAAGGACACGCCGCGCAGGGTGCCGTCCCAGGCGACCGCGCCGCCGTAAGGACGATGCAGTGCCGCCATCATGGCCGCATTAACCAGGGCAATCACAACAATGATGACTATGGATGAAACGCGCATGGCGTAATCCCGCGGGAAAAACGGTGGAGCTTGAAATCAGGTGCCGGGAGGACGCTGTCCCGGGAACACATCCTTGAGGAGCTTGAACGGGTCAGGCAGGCGGCTGAAGGCGTCGCGCACCCGCGCCTTGGCCTTTTCCACCTCCATGACATCGGCAATGCGCCGGTCTATGAAGGCCCAAGTGGCCCCCCTGCCCGCGCTGTCGTCGGTGAGCCAATATAGCACGGTCGCCGCCAGAATCGCTGCCAGCATCGCGCGTTTTGTGTAGAAATTGAAATCGGTGGAGGTATCCCCCACCCCGTGCCAGATCGCGTCCACCGCCCGGTAAAGAAGGCGGGCGCCCAGCCCCTGGTTGCCCGGCAGGGCGAGCCAAGCCATCAGGGCGCGCACGGCTTCGCGCTCGCCCTCGGCCTGCTCGAAGCGCAGCCGCAGCGCATGGGTGATGCGCTCGCGTAGCTTCATGGCGGCAAGCGCCGTGTCGTCGAGGCCCGCCAGCATGCGTTCGTCGGCAAAGCGGGAATAGTATTCGGCGAGCTCCGCGAGGCCCCCCTGAAACGCCAGGCGGCCCAGGT
>JAURLI010000044.1 GCA_030831315.1 Alphaproteobacteria bacterium | reverse complement strand
CCTTGCGCTGCCGCATCGGGACTGGGGGGCGGCGCCCCTTGCGCTGCCGCATCGGGACTGGGGGGCGGCGCCCCTTGCGCTGCCGCATCGGGACTGGGGGGCGGCGCCCCTTGCGCTGCCGCATCGGGACTGGGGGGCGGCGCCCCTTGCGCTGCGGCGGCCGAGTCGACAGGAGGAAGCGGTGCAGGAGTGATATCGGGGCCTGCTTGGATCTTCTGTGCCGGCTTGGGGTTGATACTAGGCAAGCGGAGCGATGCCTGATGAGCATACCTATGGGTAGATCCCCATTGCTCCACTCGTGCCTTCAGGTGAAGTAAGTCTCCTGCATCTTTACGTTGAGAGTACTTATTTAGAAATAAATGGGTCGCCTCTTGGTTTCCGAGCGCCGCGGAAACAATTGTTGAGCTTTTTAGTACACGCTTTGATTCTGGCTCTAAGGACCTTAGTCGATATAAAAATCCTGCGGCTTCCTCCGGGCTTCCCGAATAATATGCTGCTACCGCAGCATTATATAGTAAATCAGCGCTGTTATTATTTAATATTAAGGCCTCAGCAAAAGCTAATTTTGCCGACTCAAAGTTTTTTTGATCGAGATAGAGTAGGCCTAATTGAAAATGAGCAAGCCAATTAGATGGGTCAAATTTTATTGATAGTTTATATCCCTGCTCAGCCATCGCAAATAAAGATTTATTTTTTTCGAGCCCATTTAAATGATAGATAAAGCCATTTAAAAATTGCAGGGACGGATTTTCAACATCGAGCTTCAAAGCGGCATTTATCAGACTTGAGGCTTCATCGAGTTGCCCATTCTCAACAGCCATTGCGGCTTTCCTGGCGAGGAGGCCAGGCTCACTCGATCTAAAATTCTCATCGCCATCAATGACCTTGTCTGGTGCCCTAAACAATTCATTATTCGCACAATTGTTCAAAAAAAATGCTGCGGCAATAATAAAAATGATCGGATTTTGTTTCTTCATTGTTTTCTGTTCTTTCATTTGCGTAGCTTTTTTTTATAAAAATTTTCAATCGATTGGTTGTTGGACTGACCCATGACCGGGAACTTTTGATTCATTTTGTTTCAAGAATTTGACATCGCTATTTGCAAGCGCTGGGTGGGATCTCCTAAGTTCCTGATTTTTATTTAGTATGACTTTAGATACTAAAGATATCGCTTCTGTACTAACCCGCGAATGCGTCGCCAAAACCACGTCAAGGCTCAAGGTTTTGACAGGAAATTTATTATTTTTATATAAATTGGGTGGAATTATAAAATCAGTATAGTAAGGGCCTTTATTTTTAAAGTGATTGATAATTTTTTCCGGTAAGGGCAAAAATTTTCCATCACATTGCTGGGTGATCAGGTTATAAAATTCGGACGGCATACCTACTGCTTCTACCAAAATATCAATGTCCCCAGTACAGAAGGACTTTGCGGCTTCTGAAGTTGACAACTCATAAATTTTCTTAAAATTCGCATCACCCCAATTCATCGTTTTGAAAATTTCGTCTGAAATTGTTCTTTTCCCCGAGCCTTTATTGCCAATATTTATTGTTTTGCCTGTAAGGCTAGAGAAGTCTTGTTCTGAAACATTATTTTTTATGATTATAGCAATAGGCTCTGAATAAAGAGTAGCGATAAAACGAAGACCTTGGTTACGACTATCACCTTGGAAAGGGGGCAATCCGTTGTAGGCTTTATAAATAAGATCTGCTTTAGTAATAGCAATGTTTAATTCCCCAGAAACAATGGCTTTTATATTATAAACAGAACCCCCGGTCGTTTGAGCAGCGCAACGGTGAAGATGTGTCTCTCGGTTCTGATTTATTAGCTTGCACAAGGCCTCTCCGACAGGATGGTAAACACCCGCAGCAGAACTTGTTCCCAGCAGCAAAAGCTTATCTGCAGCTAAAGCATTAGCCACAGATGTGAAAGAAATACCAAAAATTAGAAGTGCCAAAATTATTTTTGTTAATTTCATAAACGAGCGTCCTACAGAGTTTCTGGTGGGAAGCAAAAAGTTCGCTAAAGGCTGCTGGTCCGCACATCGACCACTGCGACACCTCCGTCGGATACCACATTTACTGCGCGCTGGAAAGAAGCCCTTAGTTTGTTTGGGTCAGTGACTGGGCCCTCGACATGGGCGCCGTAGCCTTCCGATACCTTGCAGAAATCGACATCGGGCTCGCGCGTGGTGGTGCCAATATAAGCGTTACCTTCTGGCCGCCCGCGTGCCTTGGCGATCTTAAACTGGTGTTCTTCGTCGTTGTACCAAGAGGTGTTGTTGTTGACGATCATCAAGAGCGGTACCTTGTAGTGAACTGCTGTCCAAGTGGCCCCGGTCGCCATCAGGAAATCGCCATCACCGATTATGCCGACGGGAAAGCGCCCGTCATCGCGGCAGGCAAAGGCGCAGCCGACGGAGGCCCCCGTCCCGTGGCCGAGACCGCCGCCCGACGAGTGCCCCGCGTATTGACCGGCGCCGTCGAATTCCCAGATGCCTTCGGGCCATGACCGGTGATTGCGCAGCGTCAGGTACCAGTCCTTGTGGCGCACCGCCTGCCACAGCTCGGCCACCATGCGGCCGGGCGAGATCGGGGCCTCATTCCAGCGCGCCTTGAGCCGCTTCTGCTGCGCCGCCGCCAGCGCCGCCTTTTCCCGGGCGATCGCATTAGCCCGCGTGGCAAAGCGCTTGGACAGGCCCTTGTCGGCCTTCAGCCGTGCCTTCACGGCCGCGATCAGCTGGTTGAGGCCGGTCAGCGGATCGGCCATCACCTGCAGTTCGGTATTGGCGAGCGCGCCGCCGACGCGGTTCCAGCGCCGGCTTGCCGCCTCGGTCATCGACAGGTCGATGACGCGTCGCGCGCCGCCCTCGCGCTTTTTATAAACATTGCTGCGCGCCCCCGCGTAGCCGCCGATGGTCCAGTGAACGTCTGCGCAATCGACGGCAAGCAGCACGTCGGCACGGTCGGTCACGTCGCGCGAGCCGGTCAGGTTCTGCGGATGGCGCGTCGCCATCGAAACGAAAGTGCGGTCGTCGGTATAGGCGGCACCCAGCAGCTCGACCAGCTCGCGCACCGGTTCGGTGGCGGCGGGCAGGTAGCCGATGCGCCCGCCGACAATGACGGGATAGCGCGCGGCCACCAGCATGTCGGCGGCCTTGGCAATCACCGCTTCGGGCGCGGCCGGGGGTTCGGGCGCCTGGAAGCAGGGTAGATTGACGTCGGGAACCGCGACCGGTTCCTTCAGCTCGGTTTCCTGGATGCCGGAATCGAAGGCGATATAGACGGGGCCCTTCGGCACGGTGTTGGCGATCTTGTAGCCGCGCAGGACCGAATCGATGACGCCTTCAACGGTCGTCGCCTCGTCATCCCATTTGACGTACTGGCGCACCGCTTCGCCCTGGGTATTGGCAGAATGAAGATAATCGACAGGCCCGCGCAGCTTGATGTCGGCCGGGCCGGACCCGCCCAGGATCAGTACCGGCATGCCTGCGCAATACATGTTGAAGATGCCCATGGTGCCGTGCAGCAGGCCGACCAGGTTATGCAGGATGCAGAGCGCCGGCTTTCCGGAAGCGGTCGCATAGCCCTGTGCCATCGCGGTGACCACGTCTTCATGCAGGCCGAGGATGACCTTGGGATCGACGTTGCCGTTGTAGTTGACGATCGAGTCCTGAAGGCTGCGGTAGCTCGACCCCGGGTTGAGGAAGGCGTACTTGAAGCCCCAGGCCTTGAGCATGTCCACCACGGCGTCGGAGCCGAATTCCGGCCGTGCGGGCTTGCGCATCTTGATGGGCGCCTCCACTGCCGCAGCACCTCGCGGTGCCGTGCTGCGTTTCTTTTTGCCGCCGGCTTTCCTGGTCCCACGCGTTGCGGTCATGAAGGCTCTCCCCTTGCTTCGATAAAGGAACCGGCCGCGAGCGCGCAGCCGGTTCCCGTTTTTCACTCGAATGCAGCTACTCGCTTTTTTTCTTCTTCTTGCGGCTCTTCTTCTTCGGCGCCTCGCCCACCGGCGAGGTCCAGTATCCGTTCCACGTCGCCAGCATCTTCTTGTGCAGGTCGGAGCCGAGGACTTCGTCGTCGCGGACACTCTTCTTCTTGCCCTTGATCTGTTCGGAGACGGACGAGAATCGCGGCTGGTCGAGCGCCTTGTGAGCCGGAATGATGTAGGACTTGTAATACTGCGCGAGCTGGCCTTCGCGGCTTACCAGCCAGTTGACGAACAGCTTTGCCGCGTTCTTGTGCGGTGATTTTTCAAGGACCGCCACCGGCGAAACGGTGACCGGCACAGGCTCCGGGCAAACGACGCCCACCGGCGCGCCCCGGTCTATGTAGCGCTGGACCTGCCATTCGGGCGCCGGCAGGTTGACGTTGAATTCGCCCGCGACGGTAAGTGCGGTCGCCGCCGTCATGCCTTCCTTGCGCTGCTGCGGCACGACATCGAGGAACAGCTTCTTCGTGAAGTCCTGGCCCCATTTCTCGCCCTTCACCGCCCACAGTCCGAGCAGCCAGGAATTCGGATGATTGGTAATCGCGAGCTTGCCGTTGCGAAGCTTCGGATTGGTCAGCAGATCGTCCCAGGTCCTGGGCATTTCCGCCCGCGTGATCGACTTCGTGTTGAAGCCGAGGCAGCGGAACGACACCTTGTGGCTGATCCACGTCTTGTCGGGCGCGGTGTATTCGGCATCGACATTGTTGATGCCGGGCAGATCGCTCAAATCCGCGAAGGCCTTGATGCTTTTGTACTGCAGCACGGCATCGGCAAAGCTGGTGATGACATCGCCCAGCACGCGGCCTTCCTTCAACGCGATGACGACGCTGAGCCCGCGCGCCATGGTGCCGGACCGGTTGTATTTGACCGTGACGCCGGGATAGCGCTCATGGAAGGGTTCGACCATGGTGCGAAACTGGCCGGCCGACCAGGTGCCGAGCACGACGACCTCGCCTTCCTTCTTCGCGTTGTCGACCCATGCCTGGGGTACGTTCAGCTCCGCATCGAGCCCTTTCATCAGTTCGGGCTCGATATTGAGCTCCGCCATGATCTTCTGGGTGGATTTCGGCAATTCCGCCGCGACAGCGGCGCTCATGCCGTGAGAAAGCGCAATGGCGACGGCGCCAGTGAAGAGGGTAAGCTTTTTAAGCATCTCCGATCCTCCTGTTGTGTCGTTCTTGCTGGCGGGCAGGCCGGATGAGCGGCCCGCCCGTTTCCGTACTAGTTCCGCTTCGTGCCGGTAATCACATCGTAGACGTTGCAGGCGATGCCGGTGGCTTCATAGCCGTCGCCGCCCGTCGCCTGGGCAATGGCGAACATCTGGTAGGCAAGGCCGACGAAAGGCATCGGCACTTCCATCTCGCGCGCCATGTCGAGGCCGAAGCCGACGTCCTTCGGCATCCACGACTTGCGCGGCTTGAAGTTGCGGCTGACGACGATCTCCATGATGCGCCGGGTCGCCACCGAATCCTGCTGGGAATTTTTCAGGATGTTCTGGAAGGTGGCCTCGTCCAAGCCACCCTTCTTCAGCCACGAGCAGATCTCGACGACACTCAGATGCTGCACGGCGGCCAGCATGGCCATGGCGTTCTTGACCAGCTTGGCATTGCCGAGCTCGCCCACGTGCAGGATCGACTTGCCCATCGCCTTGAAGATCGGCTGGTGTTCATCGAACAGCTCCCTGGAACCCGACAGCCACAGCGCCAACTGGCCCGCCGCCGCCACTTCCTCGACGCCGCCGGCGGATGCATCGACCACGGTCCAGCCCTTGCCGGAAAGCTCGTTGCTGGCACGAACGATGGTTTCCTTGTCGATGCTGCTGAAATCGATCCACACCTTGGCGCCCTTGGTCGCTTCGGCGAGGCCGCCCTTGCCAATGGCGACGGCCTTGACCGCATCATTCTGCGGCAGCATGGAAAGAACGAGATCGCAGGATTCGGCGACGGCCTTGGGGGATTCGACGAACTTCGCGCCTTGGGCTTCCAGCGCCTTGGCCTGCTCGCGCCGGAGATCGGTGACGACGAGGCTGTAGCCCGCCTTGATCAGGTTGGCGGCCATACCGCTGCCCATGCCGCCAGTGCCGATAAAACCGAGCGTTTTCATGTATCCAACTCCCTCATTCGTTGCTTGAGCTTGTAATTCCGAGCCCGCAGACTTTCCTGGGGCCGGTCATGCGTCAAGGACTAATCCGTCACCGTTTAGGGCGCCGTTCAGGGCGCCGTCCACAGCGGCTTGCAGCGCGTTGCCACCACCCGGTCATAGGGTACCGGCCCGCCCAGATGCCCGATCGACTGGGCAAAGCCGTTGAGCTCGCGCACGGCTTCTTCTGAAATGACCGGATCGTAGAATGTGCAGTCGCGCGCGACGATTCCGGCGATCAGGTCGGCGGCCTCGGCCGGGAACTTGCGCTTGCCCGCCTCGCGCGCGAGCGATGGATCGGCGCGGAGCGCACGCTGCGCCTTGACGATGGCGCGCACGGCCGCATCTATGGCTTCAGGTTCGCGGGCGAGAAAGTCGTCGGTGGTGGCAAGACCGGCGAAGGTGAACATGCGCACCTTGTCCGGATCGTCGCCGCGGCGCACGTCCCCGTGGATCTTGCCGACGCCGCGGCTGACCGCCGTCTCGGCCCCCATCGCATTGGCCCAGAAGCCGTCGATCAGGCCCTTCTGCAGCGCCTCGGCAGCGAACACGCCGAAGGAAACGTGGCGTTCGCCCACGCCGGGCAGATCGATGATTTCGACATCGCGTTCGGGATCAATCCCGGCGCGGCGCAGGCATTCCTTGAAGGCGAGGTCCGGCCCTTCCGCCGCCGTCAGCCGCAACCCGCGCAGCGCTGCAAAGTCGCCGCGAGGCGCGGCGAAATCGGCGCGCATGGTCAACAGCCACGGCGTGCCCTGGGACAGGGCCACGCAGATCTTGGCCCCCTGCCAGTCCTTGAATTCGGTGAGCAGATCATGCACCGAGCCCGCGATCATCGCATCGGCGGTGCCGTCGCGCAGCGCGCGCGTAGAGCCGTACATGGGCATCAGCTCGATGCGCGCATCCAAACCTTCGGCCTTGAAGAAGCCGAGTTCGTCGGCGGCGAGTACGGGAAAACAGGTGTTGCTGACAAGATCGACGGCGGCGATACGCATGAACGGGAATTCCTCCGTGCGGTGGGTGGATGCAGAAAAGGGGATCAGGCCGGTTGCGTCTGGGCAAGGCGCGACGCGCCAAGGCGACCGAGGCCCGGCATGGGATCGTCGATGCCGATCTTTCGCACCGATGCCCAGAGCGCGACCTGGTTGCTGGTCAGCACCGGGCGCCCGAGCTCTTGTTCCAGTTCCTCGATCGTGTCGATCGCCTGGATATTGGCGCAACTGATGAAATAGGCATCGGCGCGGTCGTCGCGGTGTTGTCGCGCAAGATCGGCCCAGAAGGCGGGCGGCGTCGTGCAAGACTGGTCGCTGACCAGCCCCGCGCCGGAGCCGCCGAGAATTTCGTAGCCCGCATCGAGAAGAAACTGCTTCTTTTCTTCATACCCTTTGGGGTGGTTTTCCGAGATGAAGACAAACCTCCGCACGCTAATCGCGTCGAAAGCCATCATCAGGCAATCTGCCGTGGTCAGTGCGGGACGACCGGTCGCCCCTTTGATGGCGTCCTTCATCGTCTTTTCGCCGCCGTAACCGCCGGACATCGACGTGCCCGTGCACTGCAGCAGCGTGAGATCGCATTTCGAATCGCCGAGCACCGCCGCCGCTTCCCCAAGCCGGGCAATGAAGCTGTTGAATTCGCCGCGCTTGTCGCCCGACATGCGCAGCCGCATGAAATGGGGCACGACGCCTTTGGGCGCGAAGCGCTGGAAATTCGGCTCTGCCATGCGGTTCGACGATGGGATGATCACGCCGATGCGCGCACGCGGTTTAACCACGGGGTGGTCCATGATGCGGCCCTCTCCTGAATGATCGCCTTATAGCGGCATTGGCAAAAGTCTAGGCCGCGGGCGCCCTCAGGCCAAAGAAAAATCCCCGGAGCGCAAACTCCGGGGATTTTCCGTGAAAAACGAAGGGCAGGCCGCTCAGGCCTTGGCCCCCCAGAACTTGCCGGGAACGGGGATCACTTCCACCTTCCCGTTTTCCATGCTGTCGGTCGGGATCGGGTCGCCGTATATGTTCTGGCGGAAATAGCCCGGGACCTCCGGCGTCTTGCAGCCGACGCGCAACAGCACCAGGGGCTCGTCGCTGGTGGCGTTGAAGCGGTAATAGGCCCCGGCGGGCAGCATGATGCCTTCATACTGACCGCAGTCGACGATTTCGCCGCGCGGGCCGTAGAAGCGCGCGCTGCCCTGCATGACGAGGTGGAAATGGTCCTCATCGTTGTGATTGTGCAGGCCGTTCTCGCCGCCCGATGCGTAGACCTTGACATGAACTTTCATGTTGTCGGTCGCGGCGGCAAGCTCGGTGGTGCGGCCCTGCTTCAGCATCTGGGCGCGTAGCTTGAACATTGTCGGGCGCGGGCTCTTGGCGAGGATATCCTCGCGCGCCTGGCGCTGTTCGGCGGTTTCGTGTTCGACCTGGCCGCGGTCGAGGGCTTCGAGGGTCATGTTTCCTCCTACGGATAATCTGTGTTGTCGTTGCGAGGCCAGGCGGGCGTCGCCGCGCGGCCCGGTCTTGGCGCCTATTTCACTCGCACCCGCGCCAAATTACAAGAGGGGCACAAAAAACAACGGGCGCGGAGGCTTTCGGCCCCCGCGCCCGCGAATCATTCGCAGCCGCTGACGACGACGGCTACTTCTTCTTTTTCTTCTTCGGCACTGCCGGCGGCCAAAGCTTCGCCGCGATGGCGACGATGTCCTTGGGGGCCGCATAGGCTTCCTTGATCGCCTTTTCCATTTCACCACCGGTCATTGGATCAAGGTCGATCTTCATGCGCTTTGCATCGACAATAAACTTCGGATCCTTCATCGTCGCGTCGAAAGCCTTGCGCGCCGCCTCGACGAGGTATTTCGGCGTCTTCGGCGGATAGAGGAACGGACGGCCGACCTCGTCGCGCACGCTGAACAGGGAGAGTGCGCGCTTCTGCTTCTCGTCCTTCACGAAATCCTTGAGCAACGGCACACCCTGAAGTTCCTTGATGCCCTTGGAGCCGGCCTGAAGGATGAAACGGATCTTCTTGTGCTGGAGCCATTCGGGATTGGCGGCAACGTAGGTGTCATAGGACAGACCGCAGATGCCTTCGACTTCCTTGCGTTCAACCGCAAGGCGCATCTCGGTCGTCGAATAACCAGAGATCACCTTGAACTTGGTACCAAGCAGCATGTTGACCATCAGCGGCGTCTTCGCCGAGTTGCCCGACATGCCGGTCGTCGAAACCAGGATTTCCCGCTTGGTGGCATCCGCGATCGTCTTGATGTCGCTGGTGTGCCAAACCATGCAGGCGTTGTACTGGGTGGCGATGGAGCCGATCCATTCGAACTTCGTCGGGTCGAAGTCTGCCGCCTTGTTGCCGAGCAGCGGTTCGGTCAACAGCGTGTTGTAGGTCGAGCCCATCGTCGTGCCGTCTGGCTGGGCGACACGGTAAAGCCAGTTGGTGCCGCGCACGCCACTGGCGCCCGGCATGTTCTGGGCAACGATGCGGGGCTGGCCCGGAAGGTTACGATCAATGTTGCGCGCGAGCAGGCGCGAATAGGCGTCGTAGCCGCCGCCCTCGCCCGAGGGGATGATCATGGTCAGGCGCTTGCCCTTGTAAAAGGCCTCCGCCGACTGGGCCTGTGCCACGCCCGAACCGGCAATGGCGCCGGCCATAAAAATAGAGGCGACAACAATTCCGCCCCGCAAAAACAAAGAAGTAACGTTTTTCATATTTGGCTCCCTGTAGTGCCTTTGCAGTCCGCCGCCGTTAATCTCGGAAACATTGCAGACGGTAAAAGTCTTCCACGAATCCCTGTGGCAAGCAACGGCTCTCGTCCCCCCCCCCTATCGGGCCGGCCCATCCCGGCCTATTCTCACTGCCGGGTTCTTCATCTGCCGCGTCCGGAGTCCCGCTTTTGCCCATGCCCGCCGCACCAGCAGCCTTGCCGCCGGCCGTTGTTTTCAACCGCTGGTGCGCCTCTCTAGCCGCACTTCTTGCCTGGTTCCAGGGACTAAAGGCGCGCATCCCCGGCTTTCACAAGAAACTGTTCGCAGCGTTAATGGGCCTCATCATGGCGTGCTTCTCGTGGGCGCTGCTGACGGCCTATCCAGAAAAAATGCTGACCTATGAGGCGCGCGAAATCGTGCTGATGTCCTTTCCGGTCAGCATTCTTGGCGGGCTTTTCGATTATCTGTCGCTTTTCGTTACCTTGCTCATCGCAAGGCGCGCGCTCGCGACCCCGGACAACCGGATCTTCCTGTCCTGTCTCAGCATCGACCTGCTGATCGCCGTCGCGGCAACCGCCTGGGTGCTGTTCGTCTTCACGGTGTCGGGCTGGCTGATCAACCTGGCCCTGTCATTGCCCGAAACCCTCGGCCAGCGGCAGGAGCTTTACAAGGGGCGGTTCTGGATGGCGCTGATGAACCCGCTTCATCCGGAAAGCTTGCGCAATATATATTTCGGCGTCGTCATGGGCGCATCTGCGATGCTGCCCACCCTCGTGCATCTTTATCACGCGCTGCGCGTCGCCCTTGGCGCGCTGTTCGCCACCGCCCCCGGCAAGGTCTAGACATGGAAACCACGCTGCCTTTTTCGCCGACATGGATCGGCATTATCGCCGCGACGCTGACCACCACCGCTTTCGCACCGCAGGCGATCAAGGCATGGAAGACCCGCTCAACAGGCGACGTGTCGCTCGCCATGTTCCTGATGCTGGTGAGCGGAATCGTGCTCTGGCTTGTCTACGGCATCCTGATCGGCGACGTGCCGCTGATGATCGCCAACAGCGTTACCCTCGCGCTGGCGGGCGCGATCCTGATCGCCAAGATCCGCTTCCGCTAGACGCGCTTCAGGACGAGGCGAGCATCCGCCGCACGTTGAGGTACTGCTTCGGCCAGTTCGGGTCGATGCCCTGTTCGTGGGCGGCGTGGCGAACGAAATACGGATCGTAAAGATGGTAGCGGCCGACGCAGCAGATATCGGCACGGCCTTCGCTAATGACCGCGTTCGCGTCATCAGCGTTGCGGATATTGCCGACGGTCATGGTCGGCTTGCCGGTCGCCTTGCGGATCGCTTCGGAGAACGGCGTCTGGAACAGACCCGGTAGTTCCGGCCTGCGTTCGCCGGTGACATTGCCCGACGACACATCGATGATATCGAGCCCGGCATCGAACAGCATCTTGGCGATCTCGACGCCGTCCTCGATCTTGTTACCGCCCTCTTCCCAGTCGATCGCGGAAACGCGCGCAGAGATCGGCTTGTCCTCGGGCCAGACCGCGCGCACGGCACGCAGCACCTCGAGCGGGAAGCGCATGCGCGCCTCGAGACTTCCGCCGTAGCCGTCGGTCCGCTTGTTCGAAAGCGGCGACATGAAGGACGACAGCAGGTAGCCATGGCCCATGTGCAGTTCGATCAGGTCGAAGCCAGCCTCGAGCGCCCATTTCGTCGACTGCACGAAGCAATTCGTAATGTCCGCGATGTCGTCGGTGGTCATGGCACGCGGCATCGGGCTGTCGTCGGAGAAACGGATCGCACTGGGCGCGATGATTTCCCATCCGCGTTCGGCAAGACCGCGCGCGGACCGCTCCCAGGCCACGGGCACCGACCCCTTGCGGCCGGCATGGGCGAGCTGGATACCGATCTTCGCTTCGCTTTCGCGGTGAACAAAATCGACGACCCGCTTCCACGGCGCGACATGCTCAGGCCGCCACAGCCCGGCGCAACCCGGCGAGATGCGCCCGTCGGCGCGCACGTTGGTCATTTCCGTCAGCACGAGGCCGACACCGCCCTGGGCGCGCGAGCCGAGATGCACGAGCTGGAAGTCGCCCACCGTTCCCTCGACGGCGGAATACATGCACATGGGCGACAGCGCGATGCGGTTGGGCACCGTCAGCCCGCGCAGGGTAATGGGCTGGAACATCGGCGGCAGGGCTGAGGTGGCGGACTGGGCGGACATGATTGCTCCCCGGGGCTTGTGATTGTTTCGGCTCTTATAACGCTCTCGGCGGCAACGGCCAACCGGGCGAGATAAAGCGGCAAATAATAGTATGTTTATCGTCGGCGATGGCCGCGTCGATTCGCATTATCCCCAAAATTTATGCTAGTATGAACCACTGGTCGCGGCAGGCGGGCGACCGACTTGATGTGCCCCTGACCAACGAGCAAAGGCTGGCAATGGATCGCGACGAACAGGACAAGTCTCACGATATCACACCGTCCAGAACGACGCCCAGGCGCGTCGGCCGGCGTGCGGCCTTGGCACGTCTCGGCCTTGTTGCCGGCGCCGCTTATGTTGCGCCGACGCTGATGTTGATTCAAGGCGCTGGGGCGCAGCCTCAGCCGCCCGGCTCCGGTGGAGCTGGCGGCTCCGGCGGGCCGGACTGGGTCAAGCCGACCAAACCGACCAAGCCGTCGAAGCCTAGTCCCTCCAAGCAACAGTGACCCGGTGCGCGCCGGGTGCGTTGCCCTGCCCCGGCGGCAGACATGATGGACTGCGGCAGCACAGTGACTGACGACACTGCATTTTTCCGGTTCGGCCCCATCGCGCGCCCGGTTGTATTCGTCAATTGCGCCTCTCTTGCAGCAATGATCGCCGCGCGCCTGAACGGCTGGTCCGTTACGCCGTGGCCGCGGACAGGCGCACGGTCGGAACCCGTGATTACCGTCACCCGCCGCGAAAACGATTACGCGCTCGCGTCCGACACGATAAAGGGCGAAGAAACCTATGAAGGCGAAGCCAACATTGTCTGCGCCTTCATCGCCGAACTGGTGATGGCCTTCGGTGCGGCGGATCCCGACACCTTGTTCCTGCACGCTGGCGGCGCCGTGATCGCCGACCGCCTCGTCATCTATCCGGCAAGCGGCAAGACGGGGAAAAGCACGCTGACCGCCCAGCTCGCCGCACGCGGCGCGCGCGTATTCACCGACGATGTCGTGCCCGTCAACCTCGAAACCGGCAAGGCCATGGCGCTCGGCATCGAGCCGCACCTGCGCAAGCCCCTGCCCGATGCCCTGCCCGCGGCGGAACGACGCTGGATCGAGGATCATGTTTCCATCGCCAACAAACGCATGGCGTATCTTGGCCTGCCGCGTAAAGGTGCCGGTTCACTTGCGCCGCTCGGCGAGGCGCGGAAGATCGGTGCCTTCGTGCTTCTGGAACGCCGGGAAGGTGTTGCGCCCCTTCTGGAACCCTGCGCGCGGGTCGACCTGATGAAACTGATTATCCGCCAGCATTTCGGCGCGGCCCGCCCCGCGCCCGAAATCCTGCCGCGGTTCAAGGCATTGATCGAAAGCGCGCCGTGCTGGCGCATCACTTATTCAGGCGGCGACGAGGCGGCACGACTGATCGAGGAACTGGTGGCGAGGCCATGACGATACCGGAACAGGAAGCTCGCTTCGTCCGCAAAGACGGGCTTAGCATCACCGAGGTCGAGGACGATATCTTCATCGTCGCCCCCGAGACCGAGGACATCTTTCATCTCAACAATCTCGGCCGCGCGCTCTGGGCCCTGCTGGCCGAACCCTTGAGCGTGCCGGAACTTGCCGATGCGGTTGCCGAAGCCTTCCCGAATGAGCCGCGCGAGAAGATCGCCGCCGACGTCGCGACCTTTGTGGAACGGATGTTGAAACAGAAACTGGTAACGCGCGCGCCGGACCGATCCTAGGAGGCGCCGAAGCTGCGGCCGGCAGGCAAGCCCATCCACGGGTGCACAAGGCCTGCGATACGGCGCAGGTTGCGCCTCAACAACACGGCGGGCGGCGAAATCACCAGCCAGTCGCGGCGCTGCTTTTCGATCTTTCCCGGGACGGTCGCGAAAATGCCCTGAACATCGGTGACCATCGCATCGAAGGCCGATCGTGCGGGCCAGCGATAGACGGGCATCAGGCCCCCCGGCAAGGCATCGGCGGGAACACCGAGCGCCGCGAGCAGGCCTACCGCCGCCCTGAGCGCGCGCGAAAACCCGCCCCGCTCCCCGATTGCTGCAATCTTGGCCCAATCGGGGGCGAGGCCCGTGATCGCCAGCGCCGCCACCAGATCGGAAATCGAGCGCAGGGAATTTTCGTCGAACTTGTCACGCGCCGCATTGGTCATCGCCAGCAGGACCAGATGATCGTCGCACGGCACGGCGACGGGCAGTCCGTCGATTTCCATCCGCTGGGCGGTGGCGAAGACGTCCTCGACATCAAGGCCACGCGACAAGGGATAGTCGTCGGCGGCCACATGAAGATCGAAGCTCAACCCGCCATCGGCAGACACCAGGGGATGGAAGCTTGATTCGCTGGCAAGGCCCCAGCGCGGGGTACCCTTGGAGCGCAGGAAACGAAAGCCGTCTTTTTCCAGAAGGTCGCAAAGCCGCGCGAGATCGCGCGGGTGCACCAGCAGATCGACGTCGCCCATGGTGCGGATCAACGGGTCCGGGTAGAAGCGCGTCGCGGTCGCGAAGCCCTTCAGCGCCAGCACCTCGATCCCGGCGTCATGAATGTGCGCAAGCCCGGCACGCGCACGCGTGCGCAAAAAGCGGTTGAACTGGCGGGCGCGTTCGACTTCGGCGGCAGGCACCAGCCCGGGCAGGCGCGCTGCAACAGGCGAAAGCAGCCAGGCCGCCATGCTCGGCGAAGTGTAATAGGAAAGGCGCAAGGCAGCGGCGCGCAGGGCGGCTTCGTCGCAGGGATCGAGGGGATGACCGGGTGCTGCAACCGCCCGCCACAGGGCACGACCCGCGATCAATCCATCGCTTGCGGGCGTGGCGGGCATGACTGCCGGTTCAGGACTGAAGGCCACGCAGGCCGGACTGGTGGCCGGCGTCGCGCAGGGTACGTTCCTGGCGGGCGAGTTCCATATCGTAGGCGACCATCATCGCGACCAGGCCGGCAAAATCGACCTTCGGCACCCAGCCGAGAACGCGCCGCGCCTTCGACGCATCGCCCTGCAGGGCATCGACCTCGGTCGGGCGCAGGTAACGTTCGTCAAAAGCAACGTGGGTCTTCCAGTCGAGCCCCGCTTCGGCGAAGGCCGCCTCGGCGAATTCCCGCACCGAATGCATCTTGCCCGTGGCGACGACATAGTCGCCCGGGCTGTCCTGCTGAAGCATGGCCCACATCGCCGCGACGTAATCGCCAGCGAACCCCCAGTCGCGCTTCGCCTCGAGATTGCCGAGGTAGACCTTGTCCTGAAGGCCGAGCTTGATTCGCCCGACCGCGCGCGTGATCTTGCGGGTGACGAAAGTCTCGCCGCGCCGCGGGCTTTCGTGGTTGAACAGGATGCCGTTGGAAATGAACATTCCGTAAGCTTCGCGGTAATTAACGCCGATCCAGTGCGACGCAACCTTAGCCACCGCATAGGGGCTGCGCGGATAGAACGGCGTCGCCTCGTTCTGCGGGGGTGGCGTCGCGCCGTACATTTCCGAAGATCCTGCCTGGTAGATTTTCACCCGCCGTCCCGCCGACTGTTCGTAATCGCGCAGGCATTCGAACAGCCGCAGCGTACCCGTGAAATCCACATCGGCGGTATATTCGGGCTGATCGAAGGATACGCGCACGTGCGACTGGGCGCCGAGGTTGTAAACCTCGTCCGGGGCAACCTTCTGGATGATGCGGCGCAGGCCGGTGCCGTCCGACAGGTCGCCGTAATGCAGGAACAGCCGCGCCTCGGAGTCGTGGGGGTCGGCGTAGATATGGTCCAGCCGGTCGGTATTGAAGGTCGAGGCGCGGCGGATAATGCCGTGCACCGTATACCCCTTGGCGAGGAGCAGTTCGGCCAGATACGAGCCGTCCTGGCCGGTAATGCCCGTGATCAAAGCGGTCGCCATGAAACCCGTCCCCGTTGAAAAACCGCTGCCAGAGTAGCACCGGCCTTGGCGAGGCCAAAGCCGAACCGAAAGCGATGGCCCTCAGGAGGGGGGCCCGGCGGCCAACAGCCCTTCCACTCGCGCGAGGATCGTCTCGCGGTCCCATTGAGCGAGGGCGCGTTCACGCGCCGCCTTTCCCAGGGCGGCGCGACGGCCGGGAGCGGCGGCCAACTCGACGATGGCCTCTGCCATCGCCGCGCCGTCGTCGGGCGGCACCACGATACCCGCCCCCGTCACCGCATCAGCCACCTGTGTGCCGGGACTGGCACCGGCGATGACCGGACGCCCCGAGGCGAGCATGCCGCCCAGTTTCGAGGGCATGACGAGGTCGGCGGCATCGGCGCGCTGGGGCAGAAGGTGGATATCGGCAAGATTTAGAAACTCGTTGAGACGGTCCAGCGGCTGCAAGTCCATGACGGTGACGTTGGCGAGATCGCACGCCTCTTCCTCGAGCCGCGCGCGCGCGGCACCCTCGCCCGCTAGAATGAAATGCACGATCCCGAGATCGGCGGTGCGCCTGGCCGCGTCCAGAATAGTGGCGAGGCCCTGCTTGTCGCCCATGTTGCCGGAATAAAGCGCGACCACGGTCCCCGCCTTGAGGCCGAGTTCGGCGCGATAGGACGATGGCCGGTCGAGAGGCCGTATGTTTTCAGTATCGGCCCAGTTCGGGAAAAGTGCGGAGCACTCTTCCACCACGCCTTTCGCGCGCAACTTGTCGAGCATGCGCGGCGAAATGGTGGTGGCGAAGCGGTATCGCCTGATCCAGAAGGCTTCCGCCGCCAGCACGGCGCGGCGCAGCCAGCCGCCCGACAGAAGCTTCATCTCGAAGGCGGCGTCGACCTCGAAATCCTGCACGTGCAGCCATGACCGCGCGCCACCGACAAGCGCGGCCAGCAATCCCCCCGGCAGCGAGAAGGCCGGCGGCTTGATGACGAAAACGACGTCGGGACGAAACACCAGCGCCTGCCACAACAGCACGGGCAGGCTGGTCAGCGAGAAGGAGGCGAGATGGATGATGCGCTTGAAGCTGGTCGGCCGGCGCGGAACCCAGAACGGACAGCGCCAGACTTTTGCGCCCGCGATGTCTTCGCGAGCATACCAAAAGCGCCGGTAGCCTTCCTTGATCCGCCATTCGGGATAATAGGGCGGCGTCGTGACGATGCGCACATCGTGGCCGCGCGCAGCCAGCCATGTCCCCATCTCGCCGGTGAACTTGCCGATGCCCGTGAGCTCGGGCAGGTAGTTTATCGAATGGATCAGGATCTTCACGGCGACACCCGCCGTTTACTTGCGCGCACGACAAGGGCATCACCGCCCCCGCGCCGGTTCAGCCACCACAGAAGCGGGAACAGAAGCAGCCGCACCATTGCAACCAGCGGCACGACGAGAACGAGCGTGCGCATCTGGCGGCAGGGCCGCCCCGGGCGCGCAAAAATTGCCGCGATCAGGGATTGTGCGACCCAGAGCGCAGGCGTTTCGTTGCGAACCTCGACAAGATCGAACCCTTGTTCCTCAAGCAGGCAGGCGAGGCTGACGCGGTCGAAATGAGTGATGTGATAAGGGACATGCCAGTTGATCCACCGGCGGCCGAAGATCCGCCGCCACGCGCTCGCAGCATTGGGCAGACTGATCCATGCCTCGCCGCCAGTACGCAGCAGGCGGTGAGCTTCGGTCAGCATGGCGCGGGGATCGCCCGCATGCTCAAGGACGTTGCTCATCACCGCGACATCATAGACGCTTTCACCCGGCACCTTTTCAAGCGGCCCGACGCTGACTTCGAACCCAAGCGCGCGGGCCATGTCCGCCGCGACCGGGTTGACCTCCTGCCCCTGCGCATCGAAGCCGTTGCGGCGGAAGGCGACGAGCCCGCGCCCCTCGTTGCAGCCGATATCCAGCAAACGGCCCTGGCCTTGCCGCGTCTGGAAGGTGATGTCACCGTCGAGTGCCAGCCACAGGCGATAGGGCCAGCTTTCCACCAGCCGCTGGCGAAAGGCGGCATAGGCCGTCGCGCCGCTGCCATAATTGTAATAGCGCTCATAAGCCGCGACGAGATCGGATTCGCTCAGGCGCGGGCGGGTTTGCAGCTGTCCGCAGGCATTGCATGACACGATCGCATATTCACCGGGCGCACCAAAACGGGTATCGAACACGGAAGCCAGAACATCCGTGACCTCGCCATTGCAGAGCAGGCATGAACTGTCACCACCGCCGGACAAACGAATCTCCCTGAAGGGCGGGCCATCGCCAGGATTCCATAGCGATCATAAGCCGCCTGCACTCGACCGGCCAGCGTGGCCAAGACAGGAATCTGGCGCGGTTCGATGGGATATGCGAGTTTTTGAGGCTAGATATCAACCGCCGGCTCGACCGATATGCCTGATCCACGCCTGACGTTGGTTGCCTACGGGAACCCGCTGGACCGCAAAACCTGGTCAAGCGCCCCGCGCAACATCTACGATGCGCTGATCCGCCAGAAATGTGTTGTTGATCCCGTCAATGCACTGACCCCGAACAAGGTTGTAAAGGGCATCCAACTCGCGCGGCAATACCTGCGCTACGGTAACATTTATTTTCGAAACACCGCCTTCGGCCGCCACCACTCGGCCTGCCAGGCCCGCACTGGAATTGACATGGCGGGCAATGACCACATTCTGCATGTCAGCGCCCTGCACATGCCGCTGCCCAATATTCGCCCGAACGAAAAACATTACCTTTATCTGGATTTTTCCTGGGCCCTGCGCATGGGATCGACGGAACGCCCGCCCTCGACACGGTTCGAACTCGATGTGGAAAAACTAGATCGCGATGCCTATGCCCAGATTCACCATTTTTTCGCATGCAGCGAATATTTACGCGACCACCTGATCGACTATTACGGGATTCCCGCGGACCGCATTTCGGTAATCGGTTCCGGCCTGTCGACCGGATTTATCAGGCCGAGTTCGCATCAAAAAGACTACATAAACGGTGAAATTATTTTTTCGTCCAAAATACCCGGGGGCTGGGAATACAAGGGCGGCGCATTGCTGCTGGAGGGCTTCAAGATCGCCCGCGCGAAGAACCCGCGCTTACACCTCGCCCTCGTCGGCAACGAATCCTAAAAACGTCACGCCAAAGGAATCGAGGGCGTCACGGCATATGGATACGTGTCGTGGGAAAAGTTACAGGGCCTGTTCGACCACGCATCGCTTTGTGCCATGCCGGCACTACAGGAGCCCTGGGGCGTCGTCTACCTTGAAGCACTCGCCTGTCGCGTGCCGATCCTCGGCCTCAACCGCTTTGCCTTTCCGGAAATCAGCCGCAACGGCGCATTCGGTTTCATTTGCCCTGATGCAACCCCGGAGAAAGTCGCCGAAACCCTGCTCGACGCGACAAGTGATCCCGCGCGCCTCGCTAGGATGGGCGCCGAAGGACACGATTATGTCACTACGACATTTTCCTGGGATCGGGTTGCATCGAACATCCGCGCGACGATGTTCGACTGACTTAACGGCTGGGCGCGCCAAGCTCAGCCAACAGGGCCGCAAGAGCAGGCAGGGCCTGCTCATGCATGGCACGAACACCGGCATGTGCCGATTGCCGGGCGACAAGAAGCGAGTCCGGCTCAACCATCCGGGTGGCAAGCCACGCTGTTGCCTCCGCCGCGAAAGACTGGTCCATTGCAACGACCCGCCCGCCGCCTTCCGGAATCATGTGGCCTATGCAGCCCCGGCCGATCGCGACCACCGGCACCCCCGCCGACAGCGCCTCGAGCACGACCAGAGGTTCCGCCTCGTTGACGTAGCGCGTGGGGAAAAGGAACACGTCGATATCGGCGTAGAACT
>JAURLI010000043.1 GCA_030831315.1 Alphaproteobacteria bacterium | reverse complement strand
ATGCAGGCACCCCCATGCCCGCGGCAAGAGTGACCAGCAGGATTCCTATGATGAAAAAGATGGGACGAACGTCGAGCATGGACCCCGGGCGGAAGAAATCGGCACGCGGGACCCACTATACGGTGTGGCGCTTGGACTGTCCAAGCGCCCCGTTATCCGTACCGGTGATGCGACGTCGGAACCAGATACGGAAAACCGGAGGTCAGGCGCTAAAGACCTGCGTCGCCCCGGGTGATCCGATCATGGACAGGAATTCCCTGCGCGTCTTCTGGTCGGTGCGGAAGCCGCCGAGCATGCGGCTCGTCACCATCGTCGTGCCCGGCTTGTGCACGCCGCGGGTGGTCATGCACTGGTGGGTTGCCTCGATGACGACGGCGACGCCCTTGGGCTGAAGGACGTCCTCGATGGCGGCGGCAATCTGCGCCGTCATTTTTTCCTGGATCTGCATCCGCTTGGCATAGGCATCGACCAGCCGGGCCAGCTTTGAAATGCCGACGACGCGGCGGTCGGGAAGGTAAGCGACATGGGCCTTGCCGATGATCGGCAGCAGGTGATGCTCGCAGTGGGATTCGAAGCGGATGTCTTTCAGCATCACCATCTCGTCGTAGCCTTCGATCTCTTCGAAGGTGCGGGCGAGGATATCCGTCGGGTCTTCCTTGTAACCCCGGAAGAATTCCTCCCAGGCGCGGGCGACGCGATCGGGCGTGCCGAGCAGGCCTTCGCGGTCGGGGTTGTCGCCCGCCCAGCGGATCAGGATCCGGACAGCATTTTCGGCCTCGGCGCGTTCGGGGCGCTTGATCACGGCGATTTTGTCGGCAACAGCGGAATTGCGCTTCGTCTTCAAGGGTTTCCTCTCAATCTTTTGAGATTACGGGCTCCGAACGCATCCGGATCACCCGCAACCGGCCGTTGGGCCGTGCAGAACTAGTGAATGACCGGCCGCTCGTCGGGCGTATCCAGCGAAAACGCAGGGATTTCGACCTCGAGGCCCTGTCCGTCCACGGTTTCCATGTAGTACTGGCCGACCATGATCCCCGACGACGTCGCGAGAGGCGTCCCCGAGGTGTATTCGAAGCTCTGACCCGGTTCCAGCACCGGCTGTTCGCCGACGACGCCTTCGCCGCGCACTTCCTGGGTGCGGCCGACAGCGTCGGTGATCCGCCAGTAGCGCCGCTTAAGCTTAACCGTCTGGTCGCCCCGGTTCTCGATCTTGACCTTGTAGGCCCAGACGTAGCGATGATCGTGCGGTTCCGACTCGTCATCGAGATAATAGGGCTCCACCGTGATGACGATGGAATGGGTGGTGGCGGAATACATGAAGAACGCTTCCTTCTCCCGGCACGGGCTTACGGGGCCGGGACGGTCAAGATTGGACCAACCCGGCCCCGCTGTAAAGTTGACGGCGGCTCAGCCGCGCGCCGCCTTGAGCGCCCTGTCGATGTCCTCGAGCAGGTCATCCGGATCCTCGAGGCCGACCGACAGGCGTACGTAACCCTGTGTGATTCCAAGGTGATTCCGGTCTTCCTCGGCAATCCGCTGATGGGTCGTGGTGGCCGGGTGGGTGACCAGGGTCTTGGCATCGCCAAGGTTATTGGAAATATCGGCCAGTTCCAGCGCGTTGAGGAACCGGAAGGCACCGGCCTTGCCGCCCGGCACCTCCAGCCCGACGACGGTGCCGAACCCAGACATCTGGCGCTTGGCCAGTTCGTGCTGGGGGTGGCTCGCCAGCCCCGGGTAGACGACGCGGACGAGGTCGCCGCGGCCATCCAGCCACGCGGCGATGCGCCCGGCGCTGTCGCACATCGAGCGCACGCGCAGTTCGAGGGTTTCAAGTCCCTTGAGCAGCACCCATGCGTTGAACGGGCTGAGCGACGGCCCCGTATGGCGCAGGAACATGCGCAGGTGCTCGTCCATGTATTCGGGATCGCCGAGAATGGCACCGCCGAGCACGCGGCCCTGGCCGTCGATATGTTTGGTCGCCGAATAGACGACGACGTCGGCGCCGAGCGCGTGGGGTTTCTGCAACGCGGGTGAAGCGAAGACGTTGTCGACCACAAGCCGACCGCCCGCCTTGTGCACGAGATCGGCGACGGCAGGCAGGTCGATGACTTCCAGGCCCGGGTTCGACGGCGTTTCGAGGAACGCCGCACGGACTCCGCCCGCCAGCGCCTTTTCCCATTGGCCGAGATCGGTGCCGTCAACCAGCGTCACCTCGACGCCGAAGCGCGGCAATATGTCGGTAATGACATAGAGGCAGGAGCCGAACAGGGCCCGCGATGCGACGACGCGGTCGCCCGCGCGCACCATGCAGGCGAGCGAGGCGAAGACCGCAGCCATGCCCGAGGCGGTGGCGCGGCAGCTTTCCATGCCTTCGATCAGCGCCATGCGTTTTTCGAACATGTTGACGGTCGGGTTGGAAAAGCGCGAGTAGATGAACTTCGTGTTTTCGCCCTTGAAGGCGGCTTCGGCTTCTTCCGCGTTGGCGTAGACGTACCCCGAGGTCGCAAACAGGCCCTCGCAGGTTTCCTGGAATTCCGAACGGGAAAGACCGCCGCGCACCATGTTGGTGCGGGGCCGATACCCGCGTTGCCCGTTGTTCTTGTCAGCCATGACCTTCTCCCGCGCCGCCGGCGCTCGCCGATCAATAAAAAACCCCGGCCGGAAAAAGGCCAGGGCGTATAGATCTCGCACCCGACCTTTTAGCGAATTTTTTAACGTGGCCGCAAGCCGGCCGGCACAAATGACCACGTGGCCTGTTCATAGACCCGCGGGCGGCGGCGGTCAAGGATAAGGCGTGGTAACGCTTATCGGTCGTTACCGGTGCTGCGGAAAGCCATCGGGGGCGAGCCCGAGCCGAGAAGGTCGGCGAGAGTGCAGGAGGACAGCGAGTCGAGAAACGCCTTTCTGGCGGTGCCGAGCGCTTCGAGGAAGCGCAAGTCGGCGGGCTGCAGCATCGGGCCCGATGCAATGTCCAGCTCACGCAGGGCAGGCTCCACGAGGGCGAGAACGTCACCCAGGATGATGTTGCGGGACGGCCGCGCCAGCGATATGCCGCCACCCTTGCCGCGGTAGCCGACAATGAAGCGATGGCGGGCGAGGTTCTGGGAAACCTTCATCAGGTGATTGCGCGAAATGCCGTAGGCATCGGCGATTTCAGTGATGGGGACTTTCTGGCCGGGGCGGGCACCGAGGTAAAGCAGCACGCGGACCGAATAATCGGCATATTTGGTGAGGATCATCGCCTTAAACCTTATAGGTTTCAAAAGTGAAGGTTTTCTCGGGTTTTTCCCCCATCCCCAAGGCATCCAGCCATTGGCAATATCCCTGGATATGTGCCAAAAGGCATAGAATGCATCTATTGTGTAGCAAGAAACCAGGCGACTATCAACCGCAAGAATACTCGAAAATACATATTTATCTATTGTTAACTATACGTACTGCAATGGGCGTAACGTCCTGATGCGGTGCTGATTTCGAGGCTTCCAGTCTGCCCTTGCTGGGGGTAGGGGTTGCCGCTAGAAATGGTCCCCCGGAATCCAAGGCGGGTGTAGTTCAATGGTAGAACATCAGCTTCCCAAGCTGAATACGTGGGTTCGATTCCCATCACCCGCTCCAGTTCCGCGCTCTATCCCCGGTAACCTGCTCGGCGAGCGAAGGTTTGGGTTTTGAACGAATCCCAACCTTCCACGGAAAATCCGACGCCCAAAAGTGACGCCTCCCTCACCGGGCTGGCGGCGATGCGCCATCGCGATTTCCTGCTCTACTTCCTTGGCAAGGCTTTCGCGTCCATCGCGCTGCACATGGTGACGGTGGCGGTCGGCTATCAGGTCTACGACCGCACCGGTAACCCGATGGACCTTGCCTATATCGGCCTGTCGGTTTTTGCGCCCGCTTTCGGTTTCGCCCTGTTCACCGGCTACGTCGCCGACCTGTTCGACCGTCGCCTCGTGCTGTCCTATTGCTACGGCGTGATGTTGCTGGCGGCGGCGCTTCTCTTCGCCTTCACGATGTCGGCAACGGCGGCGGTCTGGCCCGTTTTCGCCATCATGGCGGTGATGGGCACGGGCCGTGCCTTCTATCAGCCGGCCTCGAATTCGCTGGTGCCCAATCTGGTACCGCCCGAGCAGTTCCCCAACGCGGTGGCCTGGAACACGGGCGCGAACAAGGTTTCCCAGGTCGTCGGCCCGGCGCTCGGCGGCGGGCTTTACCTGTTGGGGCCGGAAGTCGTCTATGCGACCGCCGTGGTGTCGATGGTGATCGCGATTGGCTGCACCATCGTCATTCGCACGCGCACGCATCGCACCGGCAAGCAGCCGACCAGCCTCAAGACGCTGCTGGCCGGCCTCGTTTACGTCTATCAAAAGAAGATCATCTTCGGCGCCATCACCCTTGACCTGTTCGTCGTCATCCTCGGCGGCGTCACCGCGCTGCTGCCGGTCTTCGCCAAGGACATCCTTCAGGTGGGGCCGTCGGGCGCGGGGCTGCTGCGTTCGGCCATGGCCTTCGGCGCGGTGATGAGCGCGCTTTTGCTGACCCAGGTCGCGATGACGCGCGGTGTCGGCAAGATTTTGTTCGCCATGGTGTTCATCTACGGTTTTGCCACCATCCTGTTCGGATTTTCGCACTGGTTCTGGCTGTCGATGGTGGCGATGGCTATCATCGGCGCCTCCGACATGGTCAGCGTCTATATCCGCTCGACCCTGTTGCAGATCGCCACGCCCGACGACATGCGCGGGCGCGTCAGCGCCGTCAATTCGGTCTTTACCGGCGCGTCGAACGAAATCGGGGAATTTCGCGCAGGCACCATGGCCGCATTCTTCGGCGCGGTTCCGGCGGTGATCTTCGGCGGCGTCGGTTCCGTCATCGTCGCCGCCCTCTGCTGGAAACTGTTTCCCGTCCTCGGGCGGGTCGAGCGCATGGACCGCAACATGTAATGGCTCGCTCGCGGCGGCGGGGCAAGGCTGGCCCCGGCACTGCCGCGGCGCTATCCTGCCCCGGTTTTCAGGGGCCACCCCAAGGCACGATGACCGCTTCATGACCCGATCGTTCCCAGATACGTCAGCATCCCTTCCGGCGGGGCGGTTCGGCTTGCGTGATGCCCTGCTGGCGCTGGGAGCGGTGACGGCGCTCCGCCTTCTTGCGCTTGCCTTCTATGGTCTCTATCTCTATCCGGACGAAGCGCAGTACTGGTCGTGGTCGCGCGATTTCGCCTTCGGCTATTTTTCGAAGCCGCCGATGGTGGCCTGGGCGATCGGCGCGGCGACGGCGGCCTGCGGCCAGGGGGAAGCCTGCATCAAGGCCTGGGTGCCGCTGGCCTATTTTGTCTCCTCCCTGTTTGTTTATGGCGCGGCAAAAAGGCTCTATTCGGCACGCGTCGGATTCTTCGCCGCCCTTGCCTTCATCACCCTTCCCGGCATCAGCTTTTCTTCGTTCATCGCTTCGACCGATCCGCTGCTGATCCTGTTCTGGGCGATGGCGCTCTACGCGGTGACGCGGATCGCTGATGGCGCCACGGGCGGGCTTGGCTGGTGGGCGGTGCTCGGCATCGCCATCGGCGGCGGGTTGCTGTCGAAATATGCGATGGCTTTCCTGCCGCTGGGCCTTGCACTTTGGCTTGCGTTCGATCCCGAGGCCCGCGCGCGCTGCGCCATATCGGGCCTGCGCGGCTGGACAGGGCCGCTCTTGGCGCTGGCACTCGGCGCACTCATATATCTGCCGAACCTGATCTGGAACATCCAGTCGGCCTTCGTCACCTTTGCCCATACCGGGTCGAACGCGAACCTGCGCGGCGATCTGTTCCATCCGGCCCGGCTCGGCTCCTTCCTCGCTTCCCAGTTCGGCGTGTTCGGGCCGATCCTGTTCGCGACGCTGCTGGTGGCGGCTACACGCATCGGGCGCTGGTGCGCCGACTGGCGGACGCGGCTTCTGGCATCCCTCGTGCTGCCGATGCTGCTGGCGATTTCCGTGATCGCGTTGCTCTCGCGCGCCAATGCCAACTGGATCGCGCCGGTCTATGTGGCAGGCAGCATCTGGACCACGGCGGTTCTGCTTGATGGCGGGCGGCGGGTTCTCGCGGTTGCCTCGCTCGCGTTGCATCTTGTTGTCGCGGCGTTGATCGGCATCCTCGCGGTCAGCCGCGACGGGCCGGGCAGCCATGCGGGGATTGCCCTGCCGCGCGGTACCGACCTGTTCGCCCATCACGATGGCTGGCGCGAGCTTGGCGCCGAAATCAGCGCCATCCGGGCGCGTCTGCCGGGCGTGCCGCTGCTGGCCGACGATCGCATGGTGCTGGCGGAGCTTCTCTATTACGTCCGGCCGATGCCCGAGGATGTCTTTGCCTGGCGGCCGACGGCGCGCATCGGCCACCATTACGACCTGACGCGGCCGTTGCCCGACCGGCCGGGTGGCGACTACCTTCTGGTGGTCCTGCACGAGGATCCTTGGGGCATTACCCGCCATTTCAGCCAGGCGAGCCCCCTGGCGCGCATCGACGTGCGGCCGGGCACCCGGCAGGCGCTGCGCGTCTCGGTCATTCACGCGCGCGGCTTTTTCGGCTATAAGGCGGCCCGCACCCCAACGCCTTCCCAACCCAGTGAGACCCGAAAAGGGCAGACCGACAGATGAGCAAGTACCGCATCACCGTCGATACCGGCGGGACCTTTACCGACGTCGTCTATTTCCGCGAAGACAAGCGCGAGATCACGATCCACAAGCTGCCGTCCACGCCCTCGGACCCGTCGGAAGCAATCATTGCCGGCGTCCGGCACCTGATCGAGCAGGGCGTGAAGCCCTCCGACATCGCCTATTTCTGTCACGGCACCACGGTCGGCACGAATGCGCTGCTCGAAGGCAAGGGTGCCCGCACCGGGTTGCTCGTCACCGAAGGCTTCCGCGGCATCTACGAAGTGGGTGAACAGTCCACCCCGCACGGCCCGTCCGTTTTCGACGTCGAATACGAAAAGCCCACGCTGCTGGCGCCCGAAAGCCGCACCGGCGAAGTGAGCGAGCGTATCGATTTTCAGGGCCATGTGGTCAAGGCGCTCGACGAGGCGGCGCTGCGCGCCACCGTGCGCGAGTTGAGCCACAAAAAGATCGAATCGGTCGCCGTGTGCCTGCTGTTCTCCTTCCTGTACCCGGCGCACGAAAAGCGGGTGGCGGAAATTATTGCCGAAGAAGCGCCGGAAATTTCCGTGTCGCTGTCTTCGGAAGTGCTGCCTCAGATCCGCGAGTTCTTCCGCCTTTCGACCACGGTCATCAATGCCTATCTCCAGCCGATTCTGGAGCGCTACGTCCATCACCTCGAATCCCAGCTCGACGGCGCGGGCGTGCGCACCGGCAAGCGCTACATCATGCAGTCGAACGGCGGCTCGGCGACCTTTGCCGCCGCCGCGCGCAAGGCAGTGGCGACGGTGCTGTCGGGTCCGGCCGGCGGCGTCACCGCGGGCGTCAACCTGGCGCGCGACACGAAAGAACCCAACCTCATCACCTTCGACATGGGCGGCACCAGTTGCGACGTCGCGCTGATCAAGGACGGCCAGGCGTCGAGTTCCAACCGCATCGAGGTGGAGGGCCGCGTCATCGCCGTGCCGATGATGGACATCAACACCGTTTCAGCGGGCGGCGGCACCATTGCCCGCGTTGACGAGGTGGGCCAGCTTCAGGTCGGCCCCGAATCCGCGGGCGCCGTGCCCGGCCCTGCCTGCTATTGCAAGGGCGGCGAGCTTCCGACCGTCACCGACGCCAACCTGGCGCTCGGCTATCTGGGGGAGGGGAACTTCCTCGGAGGGCGCATGCGCCTTGATACTGCGCTTGCGCGCAAGGCGCTTTCCGAGCATGTCGCGGGGCCGCTGGGCATGAGCATTGAAGCCGGCGCCGAAGGCATCGTTCGCATCATCAACGTCAAGATGGAAGAAGCCATCAAGGCGATCTCGACCATGCGCGGCTACGACCTGCGCGAGTTCACGCTGGTCGCCTTCGGCGGCGCGGGGCCGCTGCATTCGGGCCAGATGGCGCGCAATCTCGGCATGCGCGGCGTGCTGGTACCGCTTTATCCCGGCGTCAATTCGGCGATCGGCCTGTTGCAGGCGGACGTGCGCCACGACTATGCCATCTCGCGGCTCACCCTTCTTTCCGAGGTGGGGCCTGCCGAGGTCACGGCGCGTCTCAAGGCCCTTGCCGACCAGGCCCGCGCCGAACTGCGCGCCGAAGGCTTCAAGCCGTCCGAGATCGCCCTCGAATATGCCCTCGACATGCGTTACGCGGGGCAAGGTTATGAGCTGACCGTGCCGTTGCCCGGCGAAAAGATCACATCGAAGATCCTCGGCGAGATTCGCGAGACCTTCGATGCCACCCACAAGCAGCTCTTCGGCCACAGCGGGCCGGAGGAGCCGGTGGAAGCCGTGACCTACCGCGTCACCGGGATCGGCAAGCTGCCCGAAGTGAAGATGCCCGTCTTCCGCAAGCAGGGCACCAAGCTGAACGATGCCTATCTCGGCAAGCGCAAGGCGCGTTTCGACGGCGCAACGGGCGACGTGCCGGTCTACCAGCGCGAACGCCTCGACGTCGGCCATCGCGTCAAGGGGCCGGCGATCATCGAGCAGCTCGATTCGACCATCGTCATCCATCCCGGCCAGGTCGCCGAGGTGGATCGCTTCCGCAACCTTCATGTGACCGAGGGGAAGTAACATGGCGCGCAAGGTGAAGAAATCCGCACCGCGAAAGCCCGCGAAAAAGACCGTGAAAAAGTCGGCAAAAAAAGCGGCGAAGAAGAAGCCCGCCCGGAAGTTGGCCGCCCGCCGCCACGAGGGCGTCGATCCGATCACCTTCCAGGTCATCAAGGCGTCGCTGGTCGGCATCGTCCGCGAGATGCAGAACTGCCTGTTCCGCACCGGCTTTTCCACCATCATCCGCGAAAGCCAGGATGCGTCCTGCGCGCTGTTGAACACGGCGGGCGATGTTGTCGCCCAGCATGTCGTTCTGCCGCTGCACGTCGGCGCCTTCCCCGCCTGCACGGCGGCGGTGCTGCGCGACTACGGCAATGACCTTAAGCCTGGCGATGCCTACATCATCAATCACACCTATGAAGGCGGCAGCCCCCATGCCCCCGACATGGCGGTGATCACGCCGATCTTCTACAAGGGCAAGCATGTCGGCTTCTGCGGCAACATCGCTCACAAGCCCGATATCGGCGGCCCGGTGCCCGGCTCGTGCTTCGCGCTGGCCAAGGAAATTTTCGCCGAAGGCCTCCACTTGCCGGCGATCCGCTACCAGCGCGACTGGAAAACCAGCCGCGAGGTCGAACGCATCCTTGCCTTCAATTCGCGCACCCCGGAAATGGTTCTGGGCGACATTCGCGGCCAGGTCGGCGCTGACCGTCTGGGCGAAGACCGTGTCGTGGAACTCTTCCAGAAATACGGCGACAATCAGGTTCTCGCCGCCTTCGACGAGATGATGCGGGTGTCGGAAGGCATCATGCGCGCGGCGATTTCCAAGTGGCGCGACGGCCGTTATGAGGCCGAACGTTTCGTCGACAATGACGGCATCGAACTGGACAAGCCGATCCGCGTGCATGTCATCGTCGAAAAGAAGGGCGACCGCATCAGCTTCGATTTCACCGGCTCCAACGACCAGACCAAGGGCCCGGCCAATATCCGCCCGCCCATCGTGCTGGCGGCGATGGTCTATACGCTGATTTCACAGGTCGATCCGACGCTCGCCATCAATTCAGGCCTGCTGCGCGTGGCCGACGTGCACCTGCGCAAGGGCAGCGTGCTCGATCCGCATTTCCCGGCGCCGGTGAATACCTACATGCCGACGGTGACGGCGGTGACCGAAGCGACCGTGGAAGCGATGAGCCACATCGTCCCCGACAAGGCCCGTGCCGACGGCTGCGGCTCGCGCTCGATCATCATCGGCGGGCGCGCGACCCGTTCGGGCAAGGGCTACGTCCAGTACGAGATCATGGGCGGCGGCACCGGCGGGCGCGCCATGAAGGACGGCGTCTCGGGCACCTGCTCGCACCAGTCGAACGCGCGCATTGCGCCGGTCGAGATCGTCGAATCGGAATTTCCGACCCGCGTCACGCGCTTCGAACTCATCCCTGATTCGGGTGGTGCGGGCGAATACCGCGGCGGCCTCGGCATCCTGCGCGAATACGTAAATCTGGGCGAGGCGCGGTTCAACATCCGCTCGAACAAGCACTTCATCGCGCCGCGCGGCGTCGTGGGCGGCGCCGATGGGCGCTGCGGCCGGCTGACCATGCATCCGGGCGAGGCCAAGGAAAAAGTCCTGCCGTCGCGCTATTCGGACTATCCGCTTGCCGATGGCGACGCCTTCAAGGTGGAAACCCCGGGTGGCGGCGGCTATGGCGATCCCAAGCGGCGGCGGCCTGAACGCGTGGCCCGCGACGTCAACGAAGGCTACGTCACCCTGGCGGCGGCGCGCGATGTATACGCGGTGGCGTTGGTCGAGCGCGATGGCGCCTATGTCGTCGATGGGGAAGCGACCCGCAACCTGCGCGGCGCCTGACGCCGGTTCGGCTTACGCCGTCTTTTTGCGGCGCAGGATCAGCCAGTGATAAAGCGCCCAGGCGACGGCGATGTTGATCAGGCCGGAAAACACCACATCCGACAGCCAGTGGCCGCCTTCGGCCATGCGGGCGAGGCCGAACAGGCTGCCCGCGGCGACGGCACCCGCAATGGCGGCGCGGCGGCGCCGGCCCGGTGTCATCAGCAGCGCGAAGGTGACGAGGTAAAAGCCCGTCGCCGCGTGCCCCGAAACAAATGAACAGTTGGTCGCACACTGGTTCGCCGGGGTGAAGGCCGCGGTGAACTGCTTCGGCCCGCCGAATTCGGTGACCTGAGCCGGGCGGGCGCGCCCCGAGAATTCCTTGAAAAGCCCGTTGGTGATCAGTCCCGGCCCGATGGCAAGCGACAGCGCAACATAGGCGATGACGACGGGCCGGGCGCGAAAGTGCGCGGCCGCCGGGACCGCCCAGGCGAGCGCTGCCAGCAGCAGGCCCGCGACGATGGCCCAGGTGATGAAGGGGACGTAGTCGTGCAGGAAGGCGACCGGGCCCCACTCGCGCAGCGGAAACTGGAACGTCTGACGGGGATCGGCAAGCAGCCTGGCCGCGCCGATGTCGAGTTCGGGCCAGAACGCGAAGGCGATCGCACAGAGGATGCAGAAAAGGGCGTAGGTGAGGGCTTTCATCGCGCCGGGGGCCGGATGGGGGACGGGGCGGCACCTTAGCCTCCTGCTGGCCCTCGATCAATGCCGGGGCTTGCCTGTGGGGCGTAAAACCCCCGGATTTCCGGGCTTCTTTCAATGGCCACCTACAATCGCCTTGGACAAGGAAAGCCCCGTTCTGTAAAACCCCAGCAAACCTGCAACCGGCGCGAAGATATGTCTGACAGTTCGTCCATCCTGCTTTCGGTCGTGGTTCCCGTCCGCAACGAGGCCGAGAACATCGTCCCGCTGATCGAGGAAATCCACGCCGCGCTCGATGGCGCCCACGCGTTCGAGGTGATCTACGTCAACGACGGCTCGACCGACGCGACCGCCGAACGGCTGGCAGGCGCGCGCACGCGTTTCCCGCGCCTGCGCGTCGTCACCCATGTTGCCAGCTGCGGCCAGTCCACCGCGATCCGCAGCGGCGGCGAAGCCGCGCGCGGGCAGTGGATCGTCACGCTCGACGGCGACGGCCAGAACGATCCCGCCGATATCCCGGCGCTGGTCGAAATCGCCCTGGGTGATTCGACGGGCAAGGTTCACCTCGTCACCGGCATCCGGGCGCGCCGCCGCGACAGCTGGCTCAAGCGCGTAAGTTCCCGCATCGCCAATCGTATCCGCCAGTGCCTGCTGAAGGACGGCGTCAGCGATACCGGTTGTGGCCTCAAGGTCATGCGCCGCGATGCCTTCCTGCGCATGCCCTATTTCGATCACATGCACCGCTATTTCCCGGCGCTGATCATCCGCGGCGGCGGCGAGGTGCGCTGCGTGCCGGTCAATCACCGCCCGCGCCTGCGCGGGGCGTCGAACTACGGGTTGTTCGACAGGCTGTGGGTCGGCATTACCGACCTGTTCGGTGTTGCCTGGCTGTTGCGCCGCGCCAAGCGGCCCGACATCGCCCCTGGGGACTGAACGCCCATGTCCGGCGCCCGCATGTCCGCGCTCAAGCCTTATCTGCGCGGCCTCGTCCTGATCGCGACCTTCGTCGCGCTTGGCTTTCTCGTCAAGGCGACGGGCCTCGACAATATTTTCGACCAGGGCTGGGTGGATCGCGAAATTCGCGGGCGCGGCATCGGCGGCGAATTGCTGTTCGTCGCACTCGGCGCCGTGCTGACGGCCATCGGCTTCCCCCGCCAAGCGGTCAGTTTCCTGGGTGGCTACGCCTTCGGCCTCGGCCTCGGTACAGGTCTGGCGCTGGTGGCTGCGGGGGCCGGCTGCGTGATCGCCTTCACCTACGCCCGCCTGATGGGCCGTTCGCTGGTGCGCGAAAAATTCGGCGCGCGGGTCAAGCGCGTCGATGATTTCCTGCACGACTACCCGTTCTTGATGGCGCTTCTGATCCGGTTGCTGCCGATCGGCTCCAACGCCATCACCAACCTGGCGGCAGGCGTGTCGGGCATCCGTGCGGTGCCCTTCGTTGCCGGTTCGGTGCTCGGTTACATCCCCCAGACGGTGATCTTCGCCCTGCTGGGATCGGGCATTCATCTGGAGCCGTCTTTGCGCATCGGCGCCAGCGTCGTGCTGTTCGTCGTCTCGGGCATGCTCGGCGTATGGCTGTTCCGCCGCTATCGCAAGAGCCGCGCGCTCGATGCCGATGTTGCCGCCGCAATCGACGGCGACGGGAGTTCGCCGCGATGACCGCGCCGCGCCGCGCCGTGGTGCTGTTGTCGGGCGGCCTCGATTCCGCGACCGTACTGGCGATGGCAGGCCACGACGGCTTCGAAACCTATTGTCTCTCTTTCCGCTACGGCCAGCGTCACGCGGTCGAACTGGAGGCAGCCGATGCCGTCGCCCGTGCGTTGGGCGCTGCCCGCCACGTGGTGCAGCCCATCGACCTGCGCGCCTTCGGCGGCTCGGCGCTCACCGACGACATACCGGTGCCCAAGGGCCGCGACGAGGCGGCGATGGGGACGGGTATCCCCGTCACCTACGTCCCTGCCCGCAACACGGTGTTCCTGTCCTTTGCGCTCGCCTGGGCGGAGGTGCTGGGCACCGGCGACATCTTCATCGGCGTCAACGCGCGGGACTACTCGGGCTATCCCGATTGCCGTCCAGAATACATCCGCGCCTTCGAGACCATGGCCAACCTTGCCACCCGTGCCGCCGTCGAGGGCCGCCTGCCGGTGACGATCCACGCGCCCCTGATCGACATGACCAAGGGGAGAATCATTCGGGCGGGAACGGCGCTTGGCGTCGATTACGGCCTGACCCGAAGCTGCTACGATCCCGACCCGGTGGGGCGCGCCTGCGGTGCCTGCGATTCCTGCACGTTGCGCCGCCGGGGCTTCGTCGAGGCGGGCCTGCCCGATCCCACCCCTTACCAGTCCCGAACCTAGGAAGCTGACCATGCCCGTGCTTTTGAAATATCGTTCGACACTGATCTATATCGCGTTGATCGTTGCCGTGAACTGGGGCTTCACGGTGGTGCCGCTGGTCAAGATGCCGGGTGGTGAAATGTGGCCGCCGATGTCGCTGGCAGTGGGCTTCATCTTCGTCGTGCGCGACTTCGCCCAGCGCGAGGTAGGTCATCGCGTTTTGATCGCCATGCTGGTCGGCGCGGGCCTGTCTTACGTGATGGCATCGCCTTACGTGGCGATCGCCTCGGCGGCGGCCTTCTTGGTGTCGGAACTGGTGGACTGGCTGGTCTATACCTTCACGCACCGCCCGCTGGCTGCGCGCATCCTTTATTCCAGCCTGCTCGGCACGCCGGTCGATTCGATCGTCTTCCTGTGGGGCATCGGGCACCTGACGGCCACAGGCGTCGTCGTCATGACGATTTCCAAGATGATCGGCGCGATGATCGTGTGGTGGATGATCCGCCGCCGCGAGACGGCGCAGAACGGCTAGGTGCGCTCAGCTTTCGCTGTTGCGGTGCTGGGACGCGGCTTCCTCGACCTTGTCGAGGATGTAGAGCAGGATCGCGAACAGCGCGTAAATGAAAAAGAAGAAATTGATGAAGGGGATCAGCGTCAGGATCGCCCAGATGAGCGGATGGCGTCCGATCCGCCCGGCCACGAAATAAAAGCCGATGGCAAACGGCAGGCTGAACAGCACGATCGGAATCAGCGTCGCGGTGTGGAACGCGAAAAAACCGTCACCGTACATCATGCGCCAGATCTCCTGTGGTTTGTGCCGGGGGCCGGCGGTCAGTTGCGCCCACGGTAAGGGGGAACGCCGGGGTCGGGGATATGGACGCCCGCGGGCGGCTCGCCCGATTGCCAGAACACGTCGATGGGAATGCCGCCGCGCGGATACCAGAAACCCGAAATCCGCAGCCAGCGCGGCGCCGTCGCCTCGCTCAGGCGGCGGGCGATGGCAAGCGTCGTCGATTCGTGGAACGACCCGGTGTTGCGCCACGACGCCATGAACAGCTTGAGGGACTTGCTCTCCACGCAGCGTTCGCCCGGCACGTAGTCGATGACGAAATGGGCGAAATCGGGCTGGCCGGTGATCGGGCACAGGCAGGTGAATTCCGGACAGGAAAAGCGCACCAGGTAGGCGGTGCCGGAATCGGGATTGGGAAAGCTCTCTAGGACGGCCTCGTCCGGGCTAGCGGGCAGGGCGGACTGGTGGACGAGCTGGGACAGGGCGGGCTTTTCGGGCGTATCGGTCATGGCGCGATCTTACGGCGGGGGCGGGGCCAAGTCCATGCGGCCGCTCTGCGGTACCTGCCGCGCCGCATGCCTCGGGTGGACCAGCGCGTTCGGGCCTCGCGCGCGCACGGCGGCATGCAGCTCATTGATGACTTTCCGCGCCATGACCATCGCTTCCGCCCGCGGCATGCCGGGATAAAGCCGGTCGTCGTAGAGCGTGCGCAGGATCAGCTTGTCATTCAGCGATAGCTCGGTGAGGTTGTCTGGACTGTAGGAAATGGAGTACCGCAAACTTCGGACATTTTTTGTTGGCCCGATCAGTTGATAGAGTTCTTCAAGCAGACAAGAATGAATTCTAAGAGAGGGTAAATCAGCTCCTACAACGATAAGGCCTCGCCAATAACGCCATTTTTTGATGCTGCCAATCGCATAGCAGGCAGTTTTGGATGTCCAGTTTGAATCGTATTTTTTCTTTGACACAAAATCAGCGGCAATTTGCGAATACTGTGTTTTTGACGCAATGTACAATTCGATATTTGTTGGTGCCCTTGTATTAACAACGGCGATTTCGAGACCAGTAAGATATTCGAGGGATCGTGTATGGCTTCCGAGAGCGGCGTAAAGATCATTGGGCAGGGCTGTTGCGAGGAAAATATTCAACTTACCGCGCCACAATACCAGGTGCGTTGAGTCGTTTTTTCCGAGTTCGTTCCCGAAAACAGTTTTTTCGAATTTTTCTACGATCGCCGCGACATCGGCAAGATGATCGAGCGGCATGGGGCGGTCGCGCCACCACCAGATGAGCGTGCCGGTGGCCGCGAGCGTGACCATCGCGCAGGCCCATAGCCGGTTTCTCCAATCGGAGCCGATTTTCATCGCAACGATCTCATTCTCCGGGCGGGATCAGCGTTCACCGTCTTTCCGCCGTTGCCTTTCCTGTTCGCCCCAGATGCCGAGTTCAAGAAGCTAACGTCCCAATGCCTGCCGCCCTCTGCGCGTCTTTGGACCTTCGCCGAGTGGGGGAGTAGGAGGAAACGAAATTGCTCCTATGTCCGGGCTTGTTTTCTCGGATTCAGTGTCCTCGGTTTTTCCTTTTTTCGTCCACCGTCCGGTATCAGGGTCTCGGTGATAGTCGGGCAGGTCGGTATAGTACTCGAACTCGCCGGTTTCGGGATCGTAACGTGAGTTGCGCCCGTTCCAGATACGGGCGGTATCGCCACGATACCATTCGGGTTTGGGGCTGCCGTCGGCATTGAAGCGCGGATCGTCGGGGTGCGGCGGGATTTCATTGCCGTCGGCATCCACCGGATGCCAGGGGCGGTCCGGATCACCCACGGCGTCGTCACTTTTCTTGTCGGCAGGGGTTTCCTTCTCCTCATCGAGAGAGGCGAGGATGACCTGCCTGCCGAGCCTGCGTCGGGCGCTCTCGGGCAGGATGTCGAGATCGTCATTGTCCGCGAGCAGCCGGGCGAAGTGGCGGGCGAAGGGGCCGTCTGGATCGGTGACGGGCACATCCCCGTTGATCGGCACCGTGGAGAGTTCGGGGTTTTTCGGCGGGGCGAAGACGATCTCGAAGCCCCGGCGGACGGTATCGACAACCTGATCGTGATCGGGATGGTCGCCGTCCCAGTAACGCGGGTCGTCCATCAGGGCGGCAAGCCCGGCGCGGCCAAGGCGCCGCGGGCGGTCGTCGAACCGGGGGTCGGAATTGCGGATGGTGGCGCGGCTCATGGCGGCCTCCTCTGCGGGTATGAGGGAAGGCCCAGATACAACCATAAAGTGCATAAATTGCAAGTCATACTTACGTCGCGACCCAAAAAAATATCGGCCATCGGCCTATAGTGGTTCGATATCGCCGCGCGAGAGCCCCGATTCCCAGAGCGCCGCGGTCTCAGTGAAACGTCCCGCTTCGATGCCCGCGCGCAGGGCGGCCATCAGGTCCTGGTAGAGGGTGACGTTGTGCGTGGTCAGCAGCATGCCCGCCAGCATTTCCTCCGCCTTGAACAGGTGATGGAGGTAGGCGCGTGAAAACCGCGTGCAGGCGAGGCAGCCGCATTCGGCATCGAGCGGGCGCGGATCAAGCGCATGGCGGGCGTTGCGCAGGTTGACCTCGCCGCGGCGGGTGAAGCCCTTGGCGGTGCGGCCCGAACGCGTCGGCATGACGCAGTCGAACATGTCGATGCCGCGCGCGACCGATCGGATCAGGTCCGACGGGGTGCCAACGCCCATCAGGTAGCGCGCCCGGTCGGCGGGCAGGTGCGGCACCGTCTGGTCGAGAACGCGCAGCATCATTTCCTGCCCCTCGCCGACGGCAAGGCCACCCACCGCATAGCCATCGAAGCCGATGGCCCGGAGCGCCTTGGCCGATTCCTCGCGGAGTTCCGGATAGACGCTGCCCTGCACGATGCCGAACAGGCCGTAGCCGGGTCTTTCCCGAAAGGCATCTTTCGACAGTTCGGCCCAACGCATGGACAGGCGCATGGATTTCGCCGCGACATCCTCGGCCGCCGGGAAGGGCGTGCATTCGTCGAGCACCATGGTCACGTCGGCATCGAGCTGTCGCTGGATCTCCATGGCGCGTGCGGGCGTCAGTTCGAACGCGGTGCCGTCGAGATGCGAGCGGAAGGTGACGCCCGTCTCCGTGATCTTGCGCAAGGACGACAGGCTCATCACCTGGAAGCCGCCCGAATCGGTCAGGATCGGTCCCGGCCAGTCCATGAAGCGGTGCAGGCCGCCGAGCTTCTCCACCGCGTCCGATCCGGGACGCAGCATCAGGTGATAGGTATTGGCGAGGATCATCTGCGCGCCGGTGGTGCGCACCGCGTCGGGCGTCATCGCCTTGACGGTGGCACGGGTGCCGACGGGCATGAAGGCGGGCGTGTCCACGCTGCCATGCGCGGTATTGAGCCGCCCGCGGCGGGCGGCGCCGTCGGTGGCAAGCAGTTCGAAGCGGAAAGCGGGGGCAGTCATCGGTCGGTGATACGTGCGCCCGGCGCCGGATGCAACAGGCATGCATCGCCGTAGGAATAAAACCGGTAACGCGCGGCCTTGGCGTGCTCATAGGCCGCCTTCATGCGATCGAGCCCGGCGAAGGCCGAGACCAGCATGAACAGCGTCGAGCGCGGCAGGTGGAAATTCGTCACCAGCAGGTCGATGGCGCGAAATCGGTAGCCCGGCGTAATGAAGATGTCGGTGTCGCCCTTGAAGGGGTGCACCTTGCCATTTTCGTCGGCCGCCGATTCGAGAAGGCGCAATGCCGTGGTGCCGATGGCCACCACCCGCCCGCCGCGCCCGCGCGCGGCATTGATGAATTCCGCCGTGAAGGCGTCGATCTCGCCCCATTCGGAATGCATCTTGTGGTCCTTCACGTCATCCACCTTGACCGGCAGGAAGGTGCCGGCACCCACATGCAACGTAAGGGTGGCGCGCTCGATGCCGCGCGCAACAAGGCGGCGCAAAAGTGCATCGGTGAAATGAAAACCTGCCGTGGGGGCGGCGACCGCGCCCGGCTTCGCCGCGAAGATGGTCTGGTAATCGGTGCGGTCCTGTTCGTCCGGACCCGATGCGCGCTGGATGTAGGGCGGCAGCGGCGCGCTGCCGTATTGTTCGAGGGCGGCCAGAACCTCGGCCTCAGGCAGGGCGAAGCCGATGACGACCTCGCCGCCATCGAGCCTCGCCTCGACCTCGGCGGCGAAGCCGGGCGCGAAGGTGATGATGTCGCCCGTCTTGAGCTTGCGCGCCCCCTTGGCGAAGGCGTGCCAGCGCGCAGCCGTCAGCGGCTTGTGCAGGGTGATCTCTACCCCGGCCTCGCCGCGCTTGCCCTTGAGGCGGGCGGGCAAGACCCGGGTATCGTTGACCACGACGATATCGCCCGGGGACAGAAGATCGGGAAGATCGGCGATGGTGTGATCGGAAAGCCCTTCGCCGGGACCGCCCTGCTGGCGCACCTGCAAAAGGCGCGCTGCCTCGCGCGGCTCCATCGGGCGCGTGGCGATCAATTCACGCGGCAGGTCGAAATCGAAATCGGCGACTTTCACGAATTTGCTCCGGCAGGGATGGCCGCCTGCCATTCGGCCAGCACGGCGGCATCGGTTTCGCCCACCCGGTACTTTTTTGCAAGGGTGGCGATGCCGTCCAATCCGACAAGGCGCGCGAGCGCCCATACCGCCATGGCGCGCACGAGCGCCGAGGGGTCGGCGAGCAGGGCTTCGGCGCGCGGGGCGAGCATTGCCTCGCCCGAGTTGCCGATGGCGATGAGGACGTTGCGGATGAAACGGTCGCGGCCGATCCGCTT
>JAURLI010000042.1 GCA_030831315.1 Alphaproteobacteria bacterium | reverse complement strand
CGGCACCGCTTTCGTGGCCCAGCCGGCGAAGCCCAAGCGCGCGCCCAAGGCGGAACCGAAGCCCGAGGCAGCGCCAAAGAAAGCAGCGCCAAAGAAGGCAGTCGCGGATGACGATATCGACGACGAGGATATCGACATCGAAGACGTCGACATCGACGACGACGATGATGATGACGACGAAGACGACGATGTCATGGAGGACGCCTCCGATCTCGGTGGCGACGATGACGACGTTTCCGAAGTGATGGAGAACATGGACGGGGAAAAGGACGCCTGAGGCGCCTGTTCCTCGCCTGACCCTCCCCTTATTCCCCGTTTTCCGACCAATCTGCTGGTTTCAGCGGTCCTTGCGGGAGCGCCGATTTTTTCCTTGCGCGGGCGCGGGGCTCGACCCTATGTTCGCCCCCCATGGCAGCCCGGCCCTCCAGAGGTGTCGGTGCCAGCCCCGAATTTCGGGGCCGTAGCTCAGTTGGGAGAGCGCGTGAATGGCATTCACGAGGTCAGGGGTTCGATTCCCCTCGGCTCCACCAGTTTAAGGCATTAAAATCAAGGGCTTAGCGAGTTGTCGCTAAGCCCTTGTTCTTTGCCAAAGCCGCCATATGCACGACCCAAGTACGAACGAGGCGGGCCTATCAAACGACTGTGTCGTCACGGATCGCACGACGCCGCTCGCCATAAAAAAACCCCCGGCACTTTTGATGCCGGGGCTGAAGTCAGGGAGGAAACTGATCTGGAAAGATCTTCCCTTCTACGGCTGTCCCTCGGCTTTGGATCAATCTCGCGTCACAACAAGCCACCGACCGCCGGAAGGGCCAGAATACAATAGGCCCCAATGGGGCTCCCCCCAATAACCGGCGCCTCGTGCTTGATTTTTTTCTACTTCCCGTGCACACAAAAATTTAGGAATTCCTTTGACAGGCAGAAATGGACAGTAAGAAAATGAACCTTATCTTAGATGCTAAAAATTTCAGCCTAATTTTCAATTGAGGCTATCCATGCACAAGATGTTTCTGCTTGTTCTTCTGGCTACATTGTTTTTCGGTCGAGCTTCCGAGGCGTCAAGTTCTCAGACGCCCGAAGCGTATTGCGAGGCGGTCAGAACATCCCAAATCAGCAAGAAATTGACTACGCAATATAGCAGGGCAAAGCAGTCGATAAAAAGTTTAGTCGATTTGCAGACTAAATTAAAGCCGATAGATGAATACCTGACGTCAAAGGGAAAATCATTCCCAAACATTTATCAGCGTTCTTTGACAAGTATTCCAAAAAAAATGCTGACCGAATTAAGCCGTCAAATTGAAAGCTCGAAGAAAAACTTCGATGAAATTACAACCTTGGGAATAGAAGATGGTTCTGGAGCGGTTTCAAATGCTACGATTCAAATTCTGGCAAAAGCAGCAGGCATTTCAAACGAAATCAGCGCAACAAATGCCACCAAAGCCATACAGTTTGGCGAGCAAATTCTTCCGAGATATTCGGACTGGTTCTTTGAATGCGCAACTCATCTTAAGGCCTCAACTGCATTATATATTTTTGTAAGTCCATCAAAAGAAAATGGCTTTTTGGGCGGAAAAATTAATAAAACGCAGTTCAGAAATGGAATTATCGGATCACCCAATTTCGACCCATTTCAGTCAAGGATTAACCCAAAATGGGTCACCCCACTGTTCTTTATTATGGGGCAGCAAAGCTCTCAAAAAATTACAGAAAAAATTAATTTTGGACGTATATCTGAAAAAGTGAGTGCAATCGTCTCAATAAATGAACAGTTCCTCGAAAATTATCAAAATGAAAGAAAAAGATTACTGAATTTAATTGCTGCTGCTGACAAGAATTTTGCGGAGGCAAAAGAAAAATATAAGCAAGATCAAATAAAACTAGCACAGAGGCGTGCATCACAGAAAGCTGAGGCAGAAAAAAATAAAAAGATAGAAGAAGCCGAAGCGAAGAAAAGAGATGCTGCTTTTAAAGCTTCAAGATTAGAGTTGGAAAAATATGCGAACTCACCATCGGGAAAGTTAGATTTTACCTACAGAAATTATCAAATAGTAAGCCATTGTCACGATATACGCTCTGACAAAGCTGCTCAGTTCATTTCGCGCAAAGAATTTGATCGAGTCAAAAGTGCCATGCGAGAAATTGAAGAAAAACTCAGTCTCGACATAGGTGAGACAGAAAAAAAAGAATTGTGGAACAAAGCAAATATGGCGCTGCAGAATTACAATTGGCTTAGTACAAAACTGAATCTTTTTGATGTTCTAATAGCTTGGAATAAAAACGTTCGCCAGTTCACTAGCGCTAAGGAAATTTGTGATTCGTTTTACCTGAACTTTTTGAAGAAAGAGAAAGAAATCCTCGGCACAAAAGTTCTTAAAAAAGATTTCTGATAAAATCGTTGCGGATCAGTTCGACTTTTTTCGCGGGCAGGACGTCGGCCTTGTTGGCTTCCGTAATGTTGCGCACGCGCAGCGCCGTCCACGAGCTGCACTGGTTGCGCGCCGTATTCACGGCATTGTTGAACGCGTAGCGCGCCGTATCGTCGTAGAGCCACGACCGGTCGGCCAGCGCCGGCGGGCAGTTGCGCCCCGACAGGTAGCAATGGCACTTGGATGCGACGCGCGCCATCTGCTGCGTCACCGTGCCGGTCAGCGCCTTGGCCTGCTGCTGGCGTGCCTTGTCCTTCTGCTGCACCTTGCCGAAGGCATTGGCGAGGGCATCGCCCGATGCGGCGGGCGGCGTGCCGGCGCCCGTGCCGGCTGGGGCTTTGGTCTTGGCGGGGGCGTCGCCGAACTTGCGGTTCATGACATTGGCGAGCGCGTCGGTGCCCGAGCCGGGCTTGCCCTGGCCCTGGCCCTGTGCCGGCGTCTTCGCCGGCGCTTGCGCGGGCTGGCTCGGAATGCCGAGCGCGCGATCGAGGGCCGAGCCGACCCGGTTGTCCATCTTGGGCGCCTTGGCGGCGATCTCGGCCGCTTCAGCGGCAAGGGCGCGGTCGAGGTCGGCCAACCCACCGAACTGCATCTCGCAGATCGCAGGTTCGCCGAGGACGGCGCCCGTGCGCACGATGGCTTTCGCTTCATCGGCAGCAAGATCGCCGTTCGAGCGCGCAGCGCAGGCATTCGAACTGCGCGCCTGCTTGAACATCGTCGCCCAGTTCGGGCTGCCCGGGCGGTCTGGAGGACGGCTGGTGCATGGTGACCATGCTGCCGAAGAACGATCCGGCCAAGCTGCAAAGCGAGCTCAACGACCTCGCCACCGCCTTCAACGCGCTTGGCACGAAACCGAAGCCCGTCCAGCCCTGAGGTCCATGCTGTCCGGCGGGGCTTGAAAAACCGGTATCTCCGCTTATCTCTCCTTCGTGGCGGTGCCGTTCCGGGCCGCCCGTGGCTCTCGCTCGGAGGAGGAGACCGATGTCGCGTGAACGTGGTTTTTCATCGCCCTTTCTGCTGGGCTTCGACGTGTTCGAGGAAGCGCTCGAACGCATCGCCAAGTCGTCGGGCGACGGCTATCCCCCCTATAATGTCGAAAGCCTCGGGCCCGACCGGCTGCGCATTACCGTTGCCGTCGCAGGCTTCGACGAGAGCGAACTGACCGTCACGCTCGAAAACAGTGAGCTGTCCATCGCCGGCCGTCAGGCCGACGAGGCGGCGGAACGGGTCTTCCTTCACCGCGGCATTGCCGCGCGCGCGTTCCAGCGCCGCTTCGTTCTTGCCGACGGCATGGAGGTGGCGGGTGCGGCCCTCGACAAGGGCCTGCTGCATATCGACCTGGTGCGCCCGCAAGGCCGCGAGACGAGCCGTTCCATCCCGATCGAGCGCCGCGGCTGAGGCTCAAAAACCCCCCGGATTCCAAGGTGATCCCGGAATGCCGTAACCGCGTAAACCTGATGTTAAGTACGGGCCGCTAGGCTCGGTATCAAGGCAGATAGCCTGAAAGGCAAGTGTCATGGAATTGAACGCTGAAAAACGCATCATGTCCGACAACGACCTCGCCAACCTGGGGCTGCAGTTCGTTGCCTACGTCAAGCCGGTCGCCGAACGCGGCGGCGATGCCTATGCAATCTATGCCGCCGACGGCACCGAAATCGCCATCATGGAAAACCGTGATACGGCGGTAGCGGCGATCCGCAGCCATGACCTCGAGCCGGTCTGCGTTCACTGAATGCCCTTTGGGCAAGGCCTGAAAGAAAAACCCCGCGCCGATGGCACGGGGTTTTGTCTATGGCGGCAGGCCGTCGCTGTCAGGCGGCGTGGCTTGCCGGCGTTTCGGTGAGCAGCGCATAAAGCGCATCCGCCGTGTCCGAGCCGCGCAGCTTTTCACACATCTCACGGTCGCGCAGCTGGCGCGAAACGCGGGCAAGGGCCTTCAGGTGGTCGGCCCCGGCGGTTTCCGGCGCAAGCAGCAGGAAGATCAGATCGACGGGCTGTTCGTCGATGGAATCGAAATCGATGGCCTGTTCGAGGCGGGCAAAAATGCCGCTGAGGCCCTTCAGGCCGGGCAGCTTGCCGTGCGGGATGGCGATGCCGCCGCCGACGCCGGTGGTGCCGAGGCGTTCGCGTTCCAGAAGAATCTCGAAGATTTCGCGCTCGCCGACGCCGGTGGCTTCCGAGCCGAGCCGGGCCAGTTCCTGAAGCGCCTGTTTCTTGCTGGTAACCTTGAGATTCGGAACGATGGTGGCGGGTGTGATCAAATCACTGATGTCCACTGTCATGTCCTTCTGTGAAATAAGCCGCGATATCTCTCTCGCTTGCGGTGCCGGGTCCGTCCGGATCTCTCCTCCGGGGCTCTGCCGGCGACCGGTCCGGATGGCAGCCTGTCGGGCGCCGTCCCTTGATCGCGGTGGCCGCACCATAGGTCTTGCGGCAGGTCAAAGTCAATAGAACAGGGAAAATTGATTAACCAATTGAAATATAACGTATAATTGGTATTTCTAAAGGCGGATGGACTTCTCCCGGCGGCGTTGGGCCGAGGACGGAATGTGCATGGATTCCCGGTATTTGGCGACCGTGCGCCGGGCGATCTCGATGCCTTCCCCCGACAGGAGCGCGACGATCTTGTCATCGGACAGGACGGCGCGCGGCGCTTCGCCCTCGATCATCTTGCGGATGCGGTGGCGAACCGACTCGGCCGAATGGCTCTCGCCCCCGGCGGTGGCGGCGATGGCGGTGGTGAAGAAATATTTGAGTTCGAACACGCCCCGCGGCGTCGCCATGAACTTGGACGAGGTGACCCGGCTGACCGTCGATTCGTGCATGCCGATGGCATCGGCCACATCGCGCAGGGTCAGCGGCTTCAGAAACTGCACACCCTTTTCGAAGAAGTCGGCCTGGGTACCGACGATCTCGCTCGCCACCTTCAGGATCGTGGTCGCGCGCTGATGCAGGGCGCGGACAAGCCAGTTGGCCGAGGTCATGCGTTCGTTGACGTAATCGCGTTCCGCCTTGGTGCGCGCTCCGTTGGGAATTTCGGCGAAATAGGTCTGGTTGACGAGGACACGCGGCAGGGTTTCAGCGTTGAGTTCGACCTGCCAGGTGCCGTCGGCGCGGCGGCGAACAAGGATATCGGGCACCACCGGCGGCGCGACGTTGTTTTCGAAGGCGAGGCCCGGCTTGGGATCGAGCGCGCGGATCTCGGCAACCATATCGGCCAGATCCTCGTCATCTACCTTGCACAGGCGTTTGATCTGGGCGATGTCGCGCTTGGCCAGAAGCTCGAGGTTGCCGATCAAGGTCGCCATCGCGGGATCGAAACGGTCGCGGTCCCTGAGCTGGATCGCCAGGCATTCGGCAAGATTGCGGGCGAACACGCCGACCGGGTCGAAGCCCTGGCAGCGGGCCAGCACGGCCTCGACCGCGTCCATGCCGACACCGAGCTTGTCGGCGACGTCGTCCAGCGTGCCGGTCAGGTAGCCCGCCTCGTCCAGCTGGTCGGCGAGCGCACGGGCGATCATGCGCTCGGCCGGTTGCTCGAAGCCGACATTGATCTGAAAGACGATATGCTCGCGCAGCGTCTTTTCGCTGCTCAGCCGGTCTTCGAGGCCGAAGCCATCGCCGCCCCCGCCGCGCGGATCGCCGCCGGAGCCCCAGTCGGGGAACTGTTCGGGGCGGTCGTCGTCGGCCACCGCGGCGCGGTCGTCGTTGGTGTAGTCGTTTTCGTAATCGGTATCGAGCGGCTGGTCCTGCGCCTCGGGCAGGTTTTCGGCGGCGGCATGGTCAGCCGAATCGCCGGGATCGGGAGCGGCGTCGAAGCCGTCGCCCGTGGCCTCGGGGGCGCCGTCCGCCTCCTGCTCAAAGCCGCCTTCGGCGGATTCACGTTCGAGCAGCGGATTTTCCTGAATTTCGTTTTCGATGAAGGTCGCCAGGTCCTGGTTCGACATCTGCAGCAGCTTGATGGCCTGCTGCAGCTGGGGCGTCATCACCAGCTGCTGGGACTGTTTTTGAACGAGTCTGGGGCCAAGCGCCATCGCGAACCGCCTAAAGGCTGAACCGTTCCCCCAGGTAGACCCGGCGCACATCCTCGTGCGTCAGAATCTCGGACGGCTTGCCTTCCATCAACACGTGCCCGTCGTGGATGATGTAGGCGCGGTCGACGATCTCCAGCGTTTCGCGAACGTTGTGATCGGTAATCAGGACGCCGATGCCGCGATCCTTCAGGTGCAGCACCAGGTCGCGGATATCGCCGAGCGCGACCGGGTCGATGCCCGCCAGCGGCTCGTCGAGAAGCATGAACTTCGGCTGCGCGGCGAGGGCGCGCGCAATTTCGACGCGGCGGCGTTCGCCGCCCGACAGCGCCAGCGCCGGGGTGCGGGCGAGATGGGAAATGGAAAACTCCGCCAGCAGGTCCTCGAGCATGGCCTCGCGCCGTTCGGCGTCGGGTTCGGTTGCCTCGAGAATGGCGCGGATATTGTCGGCAACCGAAAGGCCGCGAAAGATCGATGCTTCCTGAGGCAGGTAGCCGATGCCGAGCCTTGCGCGCCGGTACATCGGCAGGCCGGTGATGTCCTGCCCGTCGAGCCGTATCGTGCCGTAGTCGGCGGCGATCAGTCCGCTCATGATATAGAAGCAGGTGGTCTTGCCGGCGCCGTTGGGCCCCAGCAGGCCGACGATCTCTCCGCGCTGGACGGTCATGGACACGTCGCGCAGCACGGGGCGGCGGTGGAAGCGCTTGCCGAGGTTGATGGCCTCAAGTCCGGAATTGTCACGCACCAGCGCCGGCCCGGAACTGGCGGGGGCGGGGGATGCGGCGGCGGGGCCCTTGGCGGGGGTCTGTTTGCTCATGTCCCCTTATTATTGGCCTGATTCTTGCTAATTAGTGAAGATTAATCTTAACGCCCGGCCCCGGCCGGCACATTTTCCGGCTTTTTGTCCTGTTCGATGAGGGCGCGGACGGGGGCGGACGGGCTCGCCAGGATGCGCGAAATGCCGCTTTTGAAGTTCACTTCGGCATATTCGCCGTTGAGCTGGTTGTCCTGGCGGGTAATGCGGACGCGGCCCCACAGGTGAGCCAGTTCGCGCTGGGGGAAGTAGACGCCGCGGCTGCCGAGCGCCACTTCGCCCGGGCGCGTGACCGAGACGTTGCCGTAGGCATCCATGCGTTCGATGGTGCTGCGCCCGCTGGTCTGGGCTTTCTTCTTGGTTGATTTCTTTTTGGCGGCTTCATCGACGAAGTATGCGGTCAGCACGTCGGCGCGCACGGTGCGCTCTCCTCCCGAACTTTTTGCCTTGCCCTTGGCCGCAACCGGGCGCGCGACGGCGTTGCCGCGGGCGACGGCGAGGCTGCGCTCTTCGTAATATTCAAGGCTGTCGCGCGCGGTGACGATGTCGGTCTGTGTGACGAGCCTGAGCCCGGCGCCGGTCATCACCAGCACGCCCTTGCGTACGTCATAGACCGCCTTTTCGCCGTAGGCCGTCTCGCTCGGCGAAACGATGCGCACATTGCCGATGGCATCGATTCGGTAGACCTCGGTGTTGCCGCCCGCGATCTCTTCGTAATAGGCGACCAGCGTGTCGCCATAGACCGTGGTGTCGCCTTGTATCGCCTTGGCGTTGACCCGCGCGATGTACTGTTTCGTGTTCTGGTTCCACTCGATCCCTTCGTCGGCATAGACCTGGATCGGCTTGTCCGACTTTGAACCAAGCCCGAGGCTCTGCGCCGCCCAGGCCGGGCCGGCGGCGGCCAGCGCCAGAGCTGCGCCCGCGATAAGGGCCGGCATCGCCCATTGCCGTATTTTCATTTCTTCCCCCCGGTTGATGCGCGCTTCGGTTTTGCCGGCGTTTCCTTCTTGCGGTAAAGCGTCAGCTGCGCCTTGCCCGTGAAGATGACGCGCTTGCCGCTGTCGAGAATTCGAAAGCCCTTCGACTTGATGTCGGCGGCAGGGCCGTGGCCCGTGACGGGATCGTTTCCGAAGGCCGTCGAGTCCTTGAGGTTGATCCGTGCCGTCTGCGTGTCGAATTCCATGCCTGAATCATGGAACAGGTTGACGCCATCGCGCAGGTCGAGGATCTGCGTCGACTGGTGGTAGTCGCCCTCCGGGGCCGACAGGGCGACCCAGGCGCCGCCGCTCATCGTCATGTCGCCCTTTGGGCTTTGCAGGCGAATCTTGTCGGCCTTCGCCGTTTCCTGCACGGCCGTCGTCGCAGTGACGAGATAGGGCTGCTTGTTCTTGTTGCGACCCGCGTAGCGCGCCTTGACCATGCTGAGCTGGCGCGCATCCTCGGGCTTGACCAGCGAGAATCCGATGCGAAAGCCCGGGTCCGAATTGCGCAGTTGCGCCCAGACGATGACCAGCGCCACCAGTGACAGCGCCACCGCGGGCAGCAGGATCTTGAGAAGGCCGACGGTCCGGCTCCACCCCTGCCGCCGCGCCGCGGTCCGGGCCGCGGCAGGGTTCGCAAGGGCGGGCGTCGGAGGGTTCATGTCAGGCAACGCCCGAATGCAGGATGTCGTGGATGTGGACGATGCCGACCAGCTTGCCGTCATCGACGACGAACAGTGTCGTGATGGTGCGGTCGTTCATGATGCCGAGCGCTTCCGCCGCAAGTGCGTTGGAAGAGATGGTGACCGGCGACGCGGTCATGACATCGCCGGCCTTGCGGCGCAAAAGGTCGGGCGACATGTGGCGGCGCAGGTCGCCGTCGGTGATGATGCCGGCCAGCCTGCTGCCGCGCACCACGCCGACGCAGCCGAAATGCTTTGCCGTCATGGTGATCAGGACGTCGGCCATCTTTTCGCCGGGGGCCACCACCGGGATTTCGCTGCCCGCGTGCATGATGTCGCCGACCTTGAGCAGCTGCTTGCCGAGTTGGCCGCCCGGATGCAGCAACTGAAAATCGTCCGAGGTAAATCCGCGCCGTTCCAGCAGCGCCACCGCCAGCGCATCACCCATGGCGAGCGTCATGGTCGTCGAAGTGGTGGGTGCTAGGCCCATCGGGCAGGCTTCCTTGGCGCGCGGCAGTTCGAGCACCACATCGGCGGCTTCGGCGAGCTGGCTTTTCGGATCGGCCGTAATCGCGATCAGGGGGATCGAGAACCGGCGCGTGTGCGCGACGAGATCGCCGAGCTCGGCCGTCGTGCCCGAATTGGAAATTGCGATTACCGCATCGGCGCGCGTGACCATGCCGAGATCGCCGTGGGACGCCTCGGCGGGATGAACGAAAAACGCGGGCGTGCCGGTCGAGGCGAGGGTGGCGGCGATCTTGTGCGCGACGTGGCCGCTCTTGCCCATGCCCGAAACAATGAGACGTCCCTCGATCCCGGCGATCAGGTCGAGCGCCGCATCGAAGCGCCCATCGAGCCTGCGGGCCGCTTCGGCGAGGCCTTCGGCTTCAATGGTGAAGACCCGGCGCGCTGCGGCCAGCCCGTCGCCGGATCCGCGCTTGCCCTTGGCGCGCGCGGCACCTTTCGCAGGTTTCGTCGCGGTCTTGCGGGATGCGGTACGGCTGCGGGCGGTGCTCATGGATCGGGGCGGTGTCCTTTCGGGCGCGATGCTAGCAGATTCCCCCCGCCGCGCCATACTCGCCGTGCTTTTCGCGGGCGTGGTTCAGTGGTGGAAGATGTCGTCGCCCTCGCCGAAGCCGGCGAGGTCGAGCGCCACCCGGTGGGGCAGGAAATCGAAACAGGCCCGGGCCAGCGCGGCGCGGCCCTCGCGGGCGAGCATCTCGTCGAGGCGCGCTTTCAGCACGTGCAGATGCAGGACGTCCGAGGCGGCATAGGTCTTTTGGGCATCGGTCAGCGCGCCTGCGCCCCAGTCGGATGACTGTTGCTGCTTGCTCAGCTCGACGCCGCCCAGCTCGCGGCAGAGATCTGCGAGCCCGTGGCGGTCGGTATAGGTGCGCGCCAGCTTGGAGGCGATCTTGGTGCAATAGACGGGTGTGCAGTCGATGCCCATCCAGTATTTCAGCGCAGCGATGTCGAAACGGGCGAAATGAAAAATCTTGAGGCGCTTCCGGTCGGCCAGCATGCGCGCAAGATTCGGCGCCTTGTAGGGACGCGGCTGCTGGGGCAGGCGAACGACATGGGCGTCGCCGTTGCCCGCCGACAGCTGCACGACGCACAGCCGGTCGCGCGGGGTGATCAGGCCCATGGTTTCGGTATCGACGGCGATGATGTCGCCGAGATCGAGCCCGTCGGGCAGGTCGCCTTCATGAAGATGGATGGCCATCGCGTGCTCCCTAATAGCGGCAGGGCCGCGACAGCGGCTCGGCCGAAGATGGTGCCCAGGAGAAGACTCGAACTTCCACGAGCTTTCGCCCACTAGTACCTGAAACTAGCGCGTCTACCAATTCCGCCACCTGGGCACGGAATCCGGAGCAGGACCCCCTGTGACGGGGGACGACCGGCGCCTTTGGGGCTGCCCGCCGCTGCAAGCGGGGTTGAATATACTTACCCCCTGCCAAAGTCAACTCTCGCGGGGGCTTTGGCTCGCCCGTCTACCCCCGCCCCCCGCCATCCTTGACGGCGGGCGGGGGCGCGCCTATTAGGCAAGGGCTCTGGAACGAAGGGGTTTTGGTCATGGGTCCACGTCAGGTCACGGTATTCGGCGCTTCCGGCTTTCTCGGTCGTCATGTGGTCAAGCGGCTCGCCGCCGATGGCGCGCGCATCGTTGCCGCGGTGCGCGACCCGGAAGCGGCCGCTTTCCTGCGCACCATGGGCGATGTCGGCCAGATCGTGCCGCTCGCTTGCGATATTCGCAACGAGGCCCTGGTGGCCCGTGCCCTTGCGGGATCCGACGCGGCGGTCAACCTCGTCGGCATCCTCTACGAAAAGGGTTCCAACAGTTTCGATGCGATCCACGCCGAGGGCCCGGGCCTGATCGCCCGCGTCGCCGCCACGGCGGGCTTGCGCTCGCTGGTTCACGTTTCGGCGATCGGCGCCGATGAAAACGCGGTGTCCGCCTACGCGAGCTCCAAGGGCCGGGGCGAGGCCGCTGTGCGGGCCGCCTTTCCGGGGGCCGTGATCCTGCGTCCCTCCATCGTGTTCGGGCCCGAGGACGATTTCTTCAACCGTTTCGCCTGCCTTGCCCGCCTTGTCCCGGCGCTGCCGTTGTTCGGCGGCGGCAAGACGCGCTTCCAGCCGGTCTATGTCTGCGATGTCGCCGAAGCGGTGGCGCGCTCGCTGGCGCGTCACGATGCGCGCGGCCAGACCCTGGAACTTGGCGGCCCCCGCGTTGCCACTTTCCGCGAGCTGATGGAGGAAATCCTGTCGGTCACCGGCCGCCGGCGCGGCCTTCTGTCGCTGCCGATGGGGCTTGCCGACGTGATCGGTTTCTTTGGCGATCTGGGCAAGGTCTTCGGCATTCCGCCGCAGCTGACCCGCGATCAGGCGGTTCTGCTGCGCAGCGACAATGTCGCGTCCTCGGACGGTCTTGCCGCGCTCGGCATCAGGGCGACGGCGATGGAAGTGGTGCTGCCGGCCTATCTCGACCGTTTCCGCCGCACCGGCCGTTTCCAGAGCGCGCGCTTCTAGGCTTTCGGCTTCAGGCGGGGCAGGCCGCAGTCAGGGAGCTGTCCTGCACGCCATAGGCGTAGACCAGGGTCAGCAGCACCGCGCCGAGCACGATGCGGTAGATGACGAAGGGCGTGAAGTTTGCCCGCTTCAGCCACCCCATCATGGCGATGATCGCAACGAAAGCGGCAACGAAGGCGAGGGCCGCCGACAGGAAAACCGCTTGGGTCAGCTGCGCGTTGCCGGCCTTGACCAGGTCGAGGCCCGCGAGCGTTCCTGCCGCCACGATCACCGGGATCGCCATCAGCATCGAAAAGCGAGCCGCGGCGATGCGCTCGAAGCCGAGCAGCCTTGCCGCGGTCATGGTGATGCCCGACCGCGATGTGCCGGGGATCAGCGCGATCGCCTGAAAGACGCCGATGAACAGCGCCGATTGCCAGGTCATGTGATCGACGCGGCGGATCTTCAGTCCCCAGCGGTCGGCCACCCACAGGAGAACGGCAAAGCCCAGTGTCGCCCAGGCGATGACCTTGAGGCTGCGCAATTCCAGCCCGACATACGTCTTGACCAGCCAGCCCGCGACCACCACCGGGATCGTTGCCAGCACGAGGAACATGAACAGGCGGGCTTCGTTGGAGCGGCGTCCGCGCGCGAGATTGAGGACGCCTCGCGCCATGCCAAAGCACTCGGGCCACAGGTAGACGACGACGGCGCCAAGGGTGCCGACATGGACGGCGATATCGATCATCAGGCCCTGGTCGCACCAGCCGGTCAAGCGGGGCAGCATGATCAGGTGCGCCTGCGAGGAAATGGGGAGAAATTCGGTAATGCCCTGGACCAGGGCAGTGACGATCATCTGCAGCAGGCTCAAGCTTATCCCCCCTTCAATCAACGGGAGGCTTATAACACAAGATGTTGGGGTCGTCAGGGGTGCGGGCTCCCAAGGTTTCGAAGAAAATAGTTCCAGATCGAGACTAAATGGCTCCCTGAACCAGGGGCACCTCGACCTGCGGTCGACCCGGGATGGGGGCGGCACCGAAACAGAGTATATTTTAAGACAATAGTACTGACTAAATTGTACGTTTTCGCTCGCCTTCCCTAGGCCTGTCACTTATTAGGGGGCCGTTAAAGGCGTTCTGCCGGCTCCTTTCAGGATGAAGAACCGGCCCCTGACGGGGATCTTGCCCGTTTGCTCCGCCCCAGGGCGGCAGAGGCGGGCAGGCCATGTGACGCCTGCCGATTTTGAAACCGCAGCTTTTGAAGCTGAAGCAAGGCGCAAGCGTTCGATGTCCCAGAAGATGCTGAAATTCACCGGCCTCGCCGGCCGCATGCCTGACAAGCGCAAGGCGGAAGACCGCCGCGCCGACTTCGGCGAAATCTATGCCCGCTTCTCGGACCCGGCCGCGGCCGAACAGGCTTCGCGCTGTTCCCAGTGCGGCGTGCCCTTCTGCCAGGTCCATTGCCCGGTCTCCAACAATATTCCCGACTGGCTGAAGCTGACGGCGGAGGGCCGTCTCGAAGAAGCCTACGAGGTTTCGGCGGCGACCAATTCGATGCCTGAAGTGTGCGGCCGCATCTGCCCGCAGGATCGCCTGTGCGAAGGCAATTGCGTGCTGGAGCAATCGGGTCACGGTTCCGTCACCATCGGCTCGGTCGAGAAATACATCACCGACACCGCCTTCGAGCGCGGCTGGGTGAAGCCGCCGAAGCCACTTTCCGAAAACGGCCGTTCGGTCGCCATCATCGGCGCCGGTCCCGCCGGTCTCGCTGCCGCCGAACAGCTGCGCCAGCGCGGCTACGAGGTGCATGTCTATGACCGCTACGACCGGGCGGGCGGACTGCTGATTTACGGGATTCCCAACTTCAAGCTGGAAAAGGAAGTCGTCGAGCGCCGGGCCAAGCTGCTCAAGGATGCCGGGATCACCTTCCATCTCAATTGCGCCGTCGGCAAGGACGTGACGATGGCGGAACTGCGCAAGCGCCATACCGCGGTGCTGATCGCGACCGGCGTCTACAAGGCGCGCGACATCAAGATGCCGGGCTCCGGCCTCACGGGCATCTTCCAGGCGATGGATTACCTGACGACGTCGAACCGCATCGGCCTCGGCGACAAGGTTCCGGCCTTCGCCGACGGCACGCTGAACGCGGCGGGGCGCGATATCGTCGTCATCGGCGGCGGCGACACCGCGATGGACTGCGTGCGCACGGCCATTCGTCAGGGCGCGAAGTCGGTGAAGTGCCTGTATCGGCGCGACCGCGACAACATGCCGGGTTCGCGGCGTGAGGTTGCCCACGCCGAGGAAGAAGGCGTCGAATTCGTCTGGCTGGCGGCCCCCGAAGCGATGCTGGGCGACACCAAGGTGACGGGCGTGCGCTCCCAGCGCATCCATCTCGGTGTGCCCGATGCGACCGGGCGGCAGACGCCGGAACCGATCGAGGGTTCATCCTTCAATGTCGATGCCGACCTCGTGATCAAGGCGCTCGGCTTCGATCCGGAACATCTTCCGGGGATGTTCAACGAGCCGGAACTGGCCGTGACCCGCTGGGGCACCCTAAAGGTCAATTACCGCACCCTGATGACGTCGCTCGACGGCGTATTCGCCGCGGGCGACATCGTGCGCGGCGCGTCGCTCGTGGTTTGGGCGATCCATGACGGCCGTCAGGCCGCGGCCGCCATCGATGCATGGTGCGAACAGAATGCGCGTGCCGGCGCCAAGAGCGCGGCGGAGTAGGAGAGTAGACATGGACGACAAGCAGTTCCCGAGCGCCCCGATGCTTTCCGGCGAAGAGAGCGTGCGCCTGTGGCGCGAGAACGCGGCGCATCTTGCCGCCGACCATGCCTATGACCCGGCGATGGAACACGATGCCTGCGGCGTCGGCCTGATCGCCGCCATCGACGGCCGTCCGCGCCGCGAGGTGGTGATAGCGGGCATCAACGCGCTCAAGGCCGTGTGGCACCGCGGTGCGGTGGACGCCGACGGCAAGACTGGCGACGGCGCGGGCATTCATGTCGAGATCCCGCAGGACTTCTTCAAGGAACATATCGCGCGCACCGGTCACGAACCCAAGCCGGGTCGCCTCGGTGTCGGCATGGTGTTCCTGCCCAAGGCCGACCTCGGCCAGCTCGAACGCTGCCGCACCATCGTCGAGAGCGAAATCCTGTCCTTCGGCTACACCATCTACGGCTGGCGTCAGGTGCCGGTGAACGTCGAAGTGATCGGCGACAAGGCCAACGCGACGCGGCCCGAGATCGAGCAGATCATGATCGCGTCCAATCCGGGCGTGAGTCAGGAACAGTTCGAGACCGACCTCTACATCATTCGCCGCCGTATCGAAAAGAAGGTGCTCGGCGAATACATCAATGACTTCTACATCTGTTCGCTGTCGTGCCGGTCGATCATCTACAAGGGCCTGTTCCTGGCCGAACAGGTAGACCTGTTCTATCCCGACCTGCTGGACGAGCGCTTCATTTCGTCCTTCGCCATCATCCACCAGCGCTATTCGACCAACACCTTCCCGAACTGGCGCCTCGCGCAGCCCTTCCGCATGTTGGCCCACAACGGCGAGATCAACACCCTGCGCGGCAACACCAACTGGATGAAGAGCCATGAAACGCGCATGGCGTCCGAGGTGTTCGGCGACAACATCGCCGACGTCAAGCCGGTGATCCAGTCGGGCGGATCCGACTCGGCGGCGCTGGACAACGTCTTCGAGGTGATGGTCCGCGCGGGCCGTTCGGCGCCGATGGTGAAGTCCATGCTGATTCCCGACAGCTGGGCCAACAAGGAACTGATGCCCCAGGTCCACAAGGACTTCTATTCCTACTGCAACTGCGTGATGGAGCCGTGGGACGGTCCCGCCGCCGTTGCCGCCACCGACGGGCGCTGGGTGATCGCGGGCATGGACCGCAACGGCCTGCGCCCGATGCGCTTTACCCTGACCCAGGATGGGCTGCTGATCGTCGGCTCCGAATCGGGCATGGTGCCGGTGTCGGAAGCCAATATCACCCGCAAGGGCCGCGTCGGCCCGGGCGAGATGATCGCCGTCGACCTCGCCGAAGGGAAATTCTATTCGGATCGCGAACTGAAGGACATGCTCGCGGCCCGCAATCCGTATTCGAAGTGGGTGAAGAACATCACCCCGCTCGATTCGCTCCTGCGTGCGGCCAAGGATGCGCCCGTCCTGTTCGACGCCGACGACCTGCGCCAGCGCCAGCGCGCGCTCGGCTTCACCATGGAAGACCTGGAGCTGGTCCTTCATCCGATGGTCGAGGACGCCAAGGAACCCGTCGGCTCGATGGGCGACGACACGCCGCTGGCTGTGCTGTCGGAGCGCTACCGCGGACTGCACCATTTCTTCCGCCAGAACTTCAGCCAGGTGACGAATCCGCCGATCGACTCCTTGCGCGAAAACTACCAGATGAGCATCAAGACGCGGCTCGGCAACCTCGGCAACATCCTCGACGAGGACGACAGCCAGACGCACCTGTTGCAGCTCGAAAGCCCGGTTCTGTCGACGGCCGAGTTCATGGCCATGCGCGAATACATGGGCAAGAACGCGGTCGAGATCGACTGCACTTTCGACGCCGGCAAGGGCGACGGGGCCTTGCGCGAAGCGATTGAGCGCATCCAGCGCGAGGCGGAGGACGCCGTCCGCGGCGGTGCCGTTCATGTCATCCTGACCGATCAGGCGATGGGGGCCAAGCGCTCGGCGATTCCCATGATCCTCGCCGCAGGCGCGGTGCACACCTATCTGGTGCGCCAGCAGCTGCGTACCTTTACCTCGCTCAACGTGCGTTCTGGCGAATGCATGGACGTGCATTACTTCACCGTTCTGATCGGCGTCGGCGCCACCACCGTGAACGCCTACCTGGCTGAGGAATCGATCAAGGACCGCCACCGTCGCGGCCTGTTCCCGGGTCTCTCCGTCGAGGACTGCGTGAAGAACTACAAGAAGGCCGTCGATCAGGGCCTTCTCAAGGTCATGTCCAAGATGGGCATTTCCGTCCTGTCGAGCTATCGCGGCGGCTACAACTTCGAGGCCGTCGGCCTGAGCCGCGCGCTCGTCGCCGATTACTTCCCGGGCATGACGTCGCGCATTTCGGGCATCGGCCTTACCGGCATCGAGCGCAAGGTTACCCAGCTGCATGGTTCGGCTTATGCGGCGGCCAACGTGACGCTTCCGGTCGGCGGCTTCTATACGTCGCGCCATTCGGGCGAGGTGCATGCGCTCAGCGGCGACATGATGCACACGCTCCAGACGGCGGTCGCCACCGATTCCTATGCGGTCTACAAGCGCTTCTCGGAAATGAACCGTGCCACTCCGCCGGTCAGTCTGCGCGACCTTCTCGATTTCAAGGAAGCGGCGAAGCCGATCGACCTCGACGACGTCGAATCGATCACCGACATCCGCCGCCGCCTGGTGGCGCCAGGCATTTCGCTGGGCGCGCTTTCGCCCGAGGCGCACGAGACTCTCTCCATCGCCATGAACCGCATCGGCGCCAAGTCCGACTCGGGCGAAGGCGGCGAAGATCCCGCCCGCTACCGCCCGCGTTCGAACGGCGACAATGCATCGTCGGCGATCAAGCAGGTGGCCTCCGGCCGTTTCGGCGTGACGGCGGAATACCTCAACAACTGCCGCGAGCTTGAAATCAAGGTCGCCCAGGGCGCCAAGCCCGGCGAGGGCGGCCAGCTGCCCGGCATCAAGGTGACCGAGATGATCGCCCGCCTGCGTCATTCGACGCCCGGCATCACGCTGATCTCTCCGCCGCCGCACCACGACATCTATTCGATCGAGGATCTGGCCCAGCTCATCTATGACCTCAAGCAGATCAACCCAGATGCCAAGGTCTGCGTGAAGCTCGTCTCCCAGACGGGCATCGGCACCATCGCCGCGGGCGTGGCCAAGGCCAAGGCGGACGTGATCCTGGTCTCGGGCCATTCGGGCGGCACCGGCGCCAGCCCGCAGAGCTCGATCAAGTACGCGGGCCTGCCGTGGGAAATGGGCCTGTCGGAAGTCAACCAGGTGCTGACGCTGAACCAGCTGCGCCACCGGGTAAAGCTGCGCGTTGACGGCGGTTTCAAGACCGGCCGCGACGTCGTCATGGCGGCGCTGCTGGGGGCGGAGGAATTTGGCCTCGGCACCATCAGCCTGGTGGCGATGGGCTGCATCATGGTGCGTCAGTGCCATTCCAACACCTGTCCGGTCGGTGTCTGCACCCAGGCGCCGAAGCTGCGCGAAAAGTTCGTCGGCACTCCGGAAAAGGTGGTCAACCTGTTCAGCTTCGTCGCCGAAGAAGTGCGCGAGATTCTCGCCTCCCTCGGCGCGCGCTCGATCGAGGAAGTCATCGGCCGCACCGACCTGTTGACCCAGGTCAGCCGCGGTTCCGAGCATCTCGACGATCTCGACCTCAACCCGCTGCTGTCGAAGGCGGATTCGGGCAACCTGCCGCGTTTCTGCACCCTTGAAGGCCGTAACGAAGTTCCCGAGACCCTCGATGCCGAGATGATCGAGGACGCGGCCCCGGCGCTGGAAGCGGGCGAAAAGATGCAGATGCAGTACAACGTGCGCAACACCCAGCGCGCCATCGGCTCGAAGCTGTCGTCCGCCATTACCCGGCGCTTCGGCATGGACAAGCTGGAGCCCGGGCAGGTCACCGTGCGCCTGCGTGGCACCGCGGGTCAGTCGCTTGGCGCCTGGGCGGTGCAGGGCCTCAAGCTCGAGGTCTTCGGCGATGCCAACGACTATGCCGGCAAGGGCCTGTCGGGCGGCACCATCGTGGTGCGGCCGCTGGCATCCTCGCCGCTGGTCTCGAATGAAAACACCATCGTCGGCAATACCGTGCTCTATGGCGCGACGGCGGGTTACCTGTTCGCCGCCGGCCAGGCGGGCGAGCGCTTCTGCGTGCGCAATTCGGGCGCCGAAGCGGTGGTTGAGGGCTGCGGCTCGAACGGCTGCGAGTACATGACCGGCGGCATGGCGGTCATCCTCGGCGCGGTCGGCGACAACTTCGGCGCCGGCATGACCGGGGGCATGGCCTTCGTCTATGACTCCGACGGCACCTTCGAATCCCGGGTCAACCCGGAGACCCTGCTGTGGCAGCGCATCGAGACGCCGTACTGGGAAAAGCGGGTCAAGCGGCTGGTCGAAATGCACGTCCAGGCGACCCAGTCCCGTTTCGCCGAACGGCTGCTCAACGCCTGGAAGCGGGAATCGAAGAAGTTCTGGCAGGTCGTCCCGCGCGAAATGCTGTCGATTCTCGAGCACCCGATCACCCGCAATGCGACGGGCGGGGCGGAACGCGCCTAGGCGTTTGGTCGAAGCGCCCGTCGCCTCGCGGCGGGCGCCGCCCCTTCGGGGGTGATGCATGGCTGCCACGGTCCCCGGAAGGCTATCCCCCGAAAACCGGGGGTAGCCATATTTAAGTCACATTCCCATTGCGAAATCGCAGCAGTCAGGACAACCTGCGCGCCGGCCGGGCATCGCGGCAAGGCAGTCCCCGTAAGGGGCGCGCAGGTGCCGCCGGGCGTACCCGCACCGGGTCGCCGGGGCCCGTCCGTCAGGGAGGCATAGCATGCAGTCATCTTGTTTCGGGCGCGTCTCGCGCCGGTCTACCCTTGCGCGCGGGTTGCGCGCCGCCACGGTTGCGGCGTTTGCGGTTGCGGCCGTCGCCGCGCTGCCGGTAAATGCCGCGGACGTTACCCCGGAAATCGAGAACCGCTCGGACCAGCTCGACGTGCCTTTCGTGCCGTCGACCAACGCGGTGCTTAACACCATGTTCGAATTCGCCAAGCCGACGAAGGACGACTACGTCATGGACCTTGGGTCCGGCGACGGTCGCATCGTCAACTACGCCGTGTCGCATTTCGGCGCGCGCGGCCACGGCATTGATCTGAACGAAGGCCTCGTCAAGGTCGCCAATGCGCGCGCCAAGAGCGCGGGCATCGCCGACCGCGCCCAGTTCTACGTGCGTGACCTGTTCAAGGAAGACCTGTCCAAGGCCACCGTCATCACCATGTACCTGCTGCCAGAACTTATGATGCAGCTTCGTCCCAAGCTGCTCGCGCTCAAGCCCGGCACGCGCATCGTTTCCCACGACTACCACATGGGCAACTGGCGCTTTGACGGCGCCAAGCCGGTGTCGGGACGCGCCAGCGGCGAAGACGACGTCGTCTATTACTGGAAGGTTCCCGCCAAGGTCGCGGGCAACTGGGACTGGCAGATCGACTACAGCCCGCTGTTCCCGGGTGCGCGCGAATACAAGGCGCAGATCAGCCAGCGTTTCCAGGACGTCGAGGGCAAGCTCGACACGGGCGCGCTGCCGATGCGGTTCTTCAATGCCCGTCTCGATGGCGAGAAGATCAGCTTCTCCGCCTCCGGCGAAGTCGAAGATCGCGTCGTTCAGCACGACTTCGAAGGCGTCGTCGATGGCGACACCATTCGCGGCACCGTGACCCTGCGTGGGCCTATCGAGTCCCGGACCTTCCCGTGGACGGCCCGGCGCAACAAGGCCGGCAAGTAAGTCAGATCGACGTTTTGACGAGGGCGGCCGGCATCATGATGCGGGCCGCCCCTTTCTCCTGAAGGAGTGACGGCAATGGCCGGACCTACGGCTTCCCTGCGCATTCGCGACGGTGTCGCGCTGATGGTCGGCATGATCGTCGGCATCGGGGTGTTTCGCGCACCCTCGCTGGTGGCGCTCAAGCTCTCCGATCCGGCGCTGATCATCGGGCTCTGGGTTCTCGGCGCCGTCATCGTTCTGATCGGCGCGCTGTGCTACGCCGAACTGGCCTCGACCTACCCCGACGCCGGCGGCGAGTACCATTTTCTTCATCGTGCCTTCGGTCCGGGAACGGCGTTCCTGTTCGCCTGGGGCCGCCTGCTGGTCGTCCAGACCGGCGCCATCGCCGCCGTCGCTTTCGTGCTCGGCGACTATGCCCAGCGCCTCTACAACCTCGGGTCCTACGGCGCATCGATATACGCCTGCCTCTCCGTTGTCGGCCTGACCGCCATCAACATTCGCGGCACATGGCTGTCGGCCCGCGTGCAGGATGTGCTCGCCGTGACCCTCGTGCTTTCGGTCATTGCCGCCGCGATCATCGGCTTCGCCATCGGCCAGCCCGCGGCGCCCGCGCCGCAGCCGGTGGCGCCGGTGGCTACCGGTGAACTTCTCGCCGGCATCGGCTTCGCCATGATCTTCGTCATGCTGACCTATGGCGGCTGGAACGAAGCAGCCTATATCTCCGGCGAACTCAAGGACGTTACCCGTTCCATGGTGCGCGTCGTCGTTATCGCCACGATCGTCGTCGCCGTGCTCTATGTCTCGATCAACGCGGCCTACCTTCATGTGCTGGGCCCACAGGCCATGAGCAAGTCGGATGCCATCGGCGCCGATTACATGCAGGCCCTGCTCGGCCGTCCGGGTGCCATCGTGCTGACCGTGCTGGTGCTGATCGCGGCGCTGACGACGCTCAATGCCACCATTTTCACCGGCGCGCGCTCGGCCTATGCGGTCGGCCGTGATACCGGCCTGTTCGGCATCCTCGGGCGCTGGGATACGGGCGCCCAGGGGCCGGTGAATGCGCATCTGGTGCAGGCGGCGATCGCGCTGGCCCTGATCGGGCTCGGCACCGCCACCCGCAAGGGCTTCGCCACCATGGTCGATTTCACGGCGCCGGTATTCTGGTTCTTCCTGCTGGCGACCGGCGTCGCCCTGTTCGTGCTGCGCCGCAAGGGCACCGGCCGTCCGGACGGCTTCCGGGTACCCTTCTACCCGCTGACGCCGATCCTGTTCTGCGTGACGGCGGCCTACATGCTGCATTCGGCCATCGCCTATACCGGGCGCGGCGCGCTTGTGGGCGTGGCCGCGGTCGTACTCGGCCTGCCCGTATGGTGGGCGATGCGCTATCGCGCCCGGGCCCGTGCCGGGCAGCCGGCGGAATAGGCAGGCGGACGGTTCCCCGCGTGCGGTGTTTGCTCTAGATTAGGGCGCGATGCGTCTTCTCTACCATGTCGCGCTCTGCCCCTTCAGCCGCAAGGTCCGGGTCGTCCTCAATGAAAAGGCGGCCGAGTACCAGTTGCAGGTCGAAAAGGTGTGGGAGCGCCGTCCCCAGTTCCTCGCCCTCAACCCGGCGGGGCAGGTTCCCGTGCTGGTCGAAGAGGACGGCGCGGTTCTGGCCGAATCTTCCGCCATCTGCGAATACCTCGAAGAGATGTTTCCCGACCCGGTCCTCGTTGCCGGCAAGCCGCGCCAGCGCGCCGAGATCCGGCGCCTTGTCGCGTGGTTCGATCTAAAGTTCGAGCGCGAGGTGACGCGTAATCTCGTCGGCGAAAAGATGATGAAGCGCTTTCTCGGGCTGGGCGAGCCCAACTCCGCCGCGATCCGCGCGGGCCATGCCAATCTGCCGGTGCATCTCGACTACATCACCTATCTTGCCGAGCGCCGCACCTGGCTCGCCGGCGACCAGTTTTCACTTGCGGATATCGCGGCGGCGGCGCATCTGTCCTGCCTCGATTACATCGGCGATGTGCCGTGGGAGGACTATCCGGCGGCAAAGGACTGGTACGTGCGCATCAAGTCGCGCCCATCCTTCCGTCCCTTGCTTGCAGATCATATTGCCGGACTGCCGCCACCCCGGCACTATGCCGACCTCGATTTCTGAAACCCGCGCCAGACCCCAGGAGGCGACGCTGAAGTTCCCCAAGTTACAACCCCCGCCCAAGCCCAAAAGCCCGCTCGAAGAACTCGGTCCCCGCACCGGCGACGAAACGCCGCACGAGCTGATCTATCGCGCCTACCTGCTGGGCTGGATTCATTTCGGCACCAAGGTCGCCGTTCTCAACCGGCCGGGTTCGTCGGTCTACAACGCCTATGAAAACTGGGGGCCTATTGCGCTTGTCGGTTTCCTCGGCCTGTACACGGGCGTGACGTCGAGCTGGCAGGCCGGCCTGTCGTTGTTCCTGGCACTCACGTTCTTCGGATTTCTCATCCTGCCCAAGTGGGTACTGCGCAAGCTGCGCGCGCGCGTGCTGGAAAAGGCCTTCAGTAATGAAGGCGGCTGGGAAGAATTGTGGAAGGAAGGCGGCATCTCGATCCGCCTTGCCATGGACTCGAGCATCGAGTGCAACGGGCCCGATGGCGACTGGCGCACCTTCGCGCGGCTGTATCTGAACAAGCCCGACGAAAACGGCCCGCCCGCGGGCGCCTAGGGCGCGCCCCCCGTTCGCCGCAGCGCCGACCTGGCGGTCAGGCCCGACGGGCCTTCAGGGTCGAGCTCGGCCGCGCGCCTGAAGGCGGCCTGCGCATACCTTATCTGTTGGCGGCTTTCGGCGAGCAGGCCCTTTTCCAGCCAGGCCGCCGGCGAGTCCGGGTCAATCTGCAGTGCGGCGGCGATATCGATATCCGCGAGTTCCCCCGCACCGACGCGCCGGTTGGCGGCGGCGCGCAGGATGCGCGCATCGGCGACGTTGGGGGCAAGCTCGACGGCGCGGTTCAAATCATCCAGCGCCTCGAAGTCCTTGCCTTGCGAGCCGCGCGCGATGGCCCGGTCGATCAGCCTGAGAACGTCGTTGGGACTGGCGGCGAGCGCGTCATTGAAGGCCGCTTCCGCCTTTTTCACGTCGCCCGCTTCCAGCCAGGCGCGTCCCGCCTGCCCGAAGGCCTCGGCACGCTCTGTTGCGTCGGCGCCCCTCATGTCGCGGGCAAGGTCGCCGAACACCTTCGCCGCCTGGGCGGCGCGGCCGAGTGTCAGCAGCGCCGTCGCGAGGCAATGGCGCGATGCCTGCGTAGCGCCCGCCTTGTACAGGCTCTCGGCCTGGGCTATGGCGTCATGGGGTGCGCGGCGGGCCAGTTCCATGCAGGTCGCATAGCCGGCGGCGCCATTGGCCGCATGGGCCGGGGCGGACAGCACGAACAGAAAAGCGAAGATTGTGCGGGGCCGTGTCATGGGCGCCATATTTCCCCGCGCGGGCGCGCCCCGCAAGGGGCGGCTGTTGTTGCCACCCGCCGGCGTTTATGATCATCGCCCATGAATGTGAGCACGCCTCCCCGACTGTTCTGTTATGGCTTCGGCTATTCGGCCGCGGCGCTCGCGCGCCTGTTGCGGGCCGATGGCTGGCAGGTCGCGGGCACGACGCGCGATGGGGAAAAGGCCGAGGCCCTGCACACCCAGGGCATTGCAGCTTTTCCCTTTGACGGCAGCGCACCGCTCGGCCCGGGTGCCCTCGACGGGGCAAGCCACGTGCTTGTCTCCGTGCCGCCTGACGGCGCGGGCGATCCGGTCCTGCGCCTTGAGCGCGCGGCCATCGTCGCGGCGCGGCCGCGCTGGATCGGCTATCTCTCGACCACCGGCGTCTACGGCAACCGCGATGGGGCCAAGGTGGACGAAGGCTCTGCCCTCAAGCCGACGTCCGAGCGCGCGCGCCGCCGCGTGCAGGCGGAACTTGACTGGCTGCGCTTCGGTGAAGCGAACGGGTTCTGCGTGCAGGTGTTTCGCCTTGCCGGAATTTACGGTCCCGGGCGCAGCGTGCTCGACGACCTGCGGGCGGGCACCGCGAAGCGTATCGACAAGCCGGGCCATGTCTTTTCGCGCATCCATGTGGACGATATCGCCCGCGTGCTGGCGGCGTCCATCGCGCGGCCGCGGGCGGGCGCCGTCTATAACGTCTGCGACGATGAACCGGCGGAGCCGCGCGCGGTGGTCGAATACGCGGCGTCAAGGCTGGGCGTCGCGCCGCCGCCGCTCGTACCTTTCGATCCCGCCGGCTTTTCGGACATGGCGCGAAGCTTCTGGGCCGATCACAAGCGCGTCGATAATTCCCTGATCAAGCGCGAGCTTGGCGTCAGCCTCGCCTGTCCCGACTTTCGCCGCGGCCTCGACGCCGTGCTGGCCGCGGGCGGCTAGGGGTCAGGCCCGCGCGTTGGCGACGGCGATGACGGCGGCGCCGATGCGCTCCAGATCCTCGGGGCGCGAGAGGCGATGATCGGCATCCTTGATGAAGGTCGCCGCGGCGCCGGGGCTCGCCAGTTTTTCCAGGATTTTCACCGCCGTCCGCCACGGCACATCGGGATCGGCAAGACCGTGCAGCAGATGCACCGGGCAGGTGATGCCGATGGGGCCGCGCAGCAGCAGGTGCGCGCGGGCTTCCTCGATCAGGGCGCGGGTGATGGCGTAAGGGGTCTCGCCGTAGTCGCTCGGCAGGTTGACGACGCCTTCGCGCATCAAGACATCCATCTGCGCCGGGCTCAACTCGCCGTGGATCAGGTCTTCGGTGAAGTCGGGCGCCGCCGCCAGCCCGACGATGCCGCGCACCCGGCCGGGCCGCTTCAGGGCCGCGAGAAGGGCGAGCCAGCCGCCCATAGAGGAGCCGACAAGGAGTTGCGGCCCCTCGGTCAAATGGTCGAGGGCATCGAGAACGTCTTCGAGCCAGCCGCCGATGGTGCCCTCGGTGAAGGCGCCTTCGGAGGCGCCGTGGCCCGAGTAGTCGAAACGCAGGTAGGGGAAACCTGCACCCCGGGCGAAACTTTCCAGCCACTGGGCCTTGGTGCCGGTCATGTCCGACATGAAGCCGCCGAGGAACACGATTCCTGGGCGCGCCGCCGTGCCCGCCGGCCCGTTTTTGCCGGGAGACCGCCGGTAGGCGATGGACCCGCGCCCGGGCCGTGATAGACTCTCGTTTCCTTCTTGCATCCCGCGCCCGCAATGGGAGATAACCCGGCCGCCCGCTCCGGACGATCCCGGTCCGACAATCCGATGACTGCCAGCAGATGACCGCCGCACCCGAACAGGACAATGCCAGCGCCGCGCAAGCTAACACCGAAGGTGCGCGCGCTCCAGTCGTGCTTCAGGTATTGCCGAGCCTGAACGGCGGCGGCGTCGAGCGCGGCACCATCGACGTCGCGGTGGCGCTGGCGCGGGCGGGGTGGGGGTCGATCGTTGCATCGGCCGGCGGGCCCATGGTGCGCGAGATGACGCGCGCCGGTGCGGTCCATGTCGAACTGCCGCTCGATACCAAGAACCCGTTCAAGATGCGCGCCAATATCGCCCGCCTCGAGCGGGTGATTGCCGAATACAACGTCGATATCGTGCATGCGCGTTCGCGCGCCCCGGCATGGAGCGCCGAAGTAGCCGCGCGCCGGGCGGGGGTGCATTTCGTCACCACGTTCCACGGCACCTATGGCCACAGGTTCGGACCGAAGCGCTTCTACAATGCCGTCATGGCGCGGGGCGAGCGCGTCATCGCCATTTCGGATTTCATCGCGAACCATCTTCGTGCCGTCTACAGGGTCGAGGACGATCGCATCCGCACCATTCATCGCGGCGTCGACGTGGCCCGTTTCAATCCCGACAACGTCACCCAGGAACGCATCATCGATCTGGCGACGCGTTGGCAGCTGCCCGACGACCGCAAGATCATCCTGTTCCCGGCGCGCTTTTCCGACTGGAAGGGACACGAGCTTGCGATCGAAGGCGTGGCGCGGCTCGGCCGGCGCGACGTGCTGTGCGTCATGGTCGGCGCCGATACGGGCTCGGAAGACTACATGCGCCGCCTGACCGAACTTGCGGCAAGGCGCAATGTCGCCGATCTCATCCGCTTCGTCGATTACTGCCGCGACATGCCCGCTGCCTACATGCTGTCGGACGTGGTGCTGTCGGCGGCGACCAAGCCCGAGGCCTTCGGCCGCGTGCTGGCCGAGGCGCTGGCCATGGGCCGCCCGGTCGCCGGCCCCGCCCATGGCGGCGCGCTCGAAATCGTCGATGACCAGAAAACCGGCTGGCTCTACCGGCCGGGCAATGCGGAAAGCATGGCCGCCGCTCTTCATGCGGCGCTCGGACTGGATGCGGCTGGGCGCCTGCGCCTTGCCGATCTGGCCATGCAGACCATGCGCGAGCGTTTCACGGTCGAGCGCATGTGCGCCGACACGCTGGCCGTCTATGCCGAGGTTCTGGGCCTCGACGGGGCCTGAGCCTTCATCCGCCCTTAACCCCGATGGCCTAACACCGCCGGGGCAGGGGCGCTTCCCTTGACAGGGGCTTTAACCAAAGTACTCTCCGCCGAATCCCAACCTTTTCTGTGCAGGCAAGGACGTTCAGATGGCCGATATCAAGCTCACCCTTCCCGACGGTTCCGTGCGCGAAATGCCGCGCGGCACGACCGCGGGCGAGCTTGCCGCCGCCATCGGTCCGGGCCTCGCCAAGGCAGCCCTTGCCGCGCGCGTCGACGGCAAGGACTGGGATCTCGGCCGCGCCATCGAGGCCGACGCCAGTATCGAAATCGTTACCGCCAAGTCGCCGGGCGCGCTCGAACTGATCCGCCACGACGCCGCCCATGTCATGGCCGAAGCGGTAAAGGAGCTTTATCCCGAAACCCAGGTCACCATCGGCCCGGCGATCGAGAACGGGTTTTATTACGATTTTTCGCGCAAGGAACCTTTTACGCCTGACGATCTCGGGAAGATCGAGGCGCGCATGAAGGACATCGTCGCCCGCGATGAAAAGATCGAGCGCGAGGTCTGGCCGCGCGACAAGGCGATCCAGTTCTTCAAGGACCAGGGCGAGCACTACAAGGCGGAGATCATCGAATCAATCCCTGCCGGCGAAGATGTCACTCTCTATCGTCAGGGTGCCTTCATCGACCTTTGCCGCGGGCCGCACCTGCCGTCCACGGGCAGGCTGGGCAAGGCCTTCAAGCTGATGAAACTGGCCGGCGCCTACTGGCGCGGCGATTCGCGCAACGAGATGTTGCAGCGCATCTACGGCACCGCCTGGGCCAGCGACAAGGATCTTGCCGATCACCTGCACCGCCTTGAAGAAGCCGAACGCCGCGACCACCGACGTTTGGGGCGCGAGATGAACCTGTTCCACGTGCAGGAAGAGGCCGTCGGTTCGGTGTTCTGGCATCCCAACGGCTGGACCCTTTACCGCACGGTCGAGAATTACGTTCGCGACCGTCTCGGCCGCAAGGGCTATGTCGAGGTCAAGACGCCGATCCTCGTCGACCGCGTGCTGTGGGAACAGTCGGGCCACTGGGAAAAGTTCGGCGATGCCATGTTCACCGCCCAGCCGCGCTCGGCCGAAGCGCGCAAGGACGAAGGCGACCGCATCCTCGCGGTCAAGCCGATGAACTGCCCGTGCCACGTCCAGATCTTCCGCCAGGGTCTGAAGAGCTACCGCGACCTGCCCCTGCGCATGGCCGAATTCGGCTCCTGCCATCGCTTCGAGCCCTCGGGCGCGCTGCACGGCATCATGCGCGTGCGGTCCTTCACCCAGGACGACGCCCATATCTTCTGCACCGAAGACCAGATCACCTCCGAAACCAAGTCGTTCTGCGAACTGCTGCTGAGCGTCTACAAGGATTTCGGCTTCAGCGACGTGGTCGTGAAATTCTCCGACCGGCCCGAAACCCGCGCCGGCACCGACGCCATCTGGGACAGGGCCGAAGGCGCACTGCGCGAGGCGGTTGCCGCCGCCGGTCTTGAGACCATCCTCAATCCGGGCGAGGGCGCCTTCTATGGACCCAAGCTCGAATTCGTGCTGCGCGACGCGATCGGCCGCGACTGGCAGTGCGGCACCCTGCAGGTGGACTTCGTCCTGCCCGAGCGTCTCGATGCGTCTTATATCGGCGAGGACGGCAGCCGGCACCGCCCGGTCATGCTGCACCGCGCCATCCTGGGTTCGCTCGAGCGCTTCATCGGCATCCTGATCGAACAATATGCGGGCGCCTTCCCGCTGTGGCTGGCCCCGGTACAGGTGGTCATCGCCACCATCACCAACGACGGCGATGCCTATGCCCGTGAGGTCGAGGAAGCCCTGTCGGCGGCCGGTTTGCGCTGCCAGCTCGACCTGCGCAATGAAAAGATCAGCTACAAGGTGCGCGAGCATTCCCTGGCCAAAGTGCCGGTCATCCTCGCCATTGGCCGCCGGGAGGCCGAGGAACGGACCGTGGCCATGCGCCGGTTCGGCTCCCAGGCGCAAGAATCCCTTGCGCTCGAGGAAGCCCGCGCTAGACTTGCCGCCGAGGCCAAGGCGCCATCACAAACCGCTGCCGGTGACTAGCACTTCATAAAGACCAGAAAAAGACTGGGGGGCTCGACGGAAATGCGATGGAGCCCCGCAGCCCGGTCGTCTATTGACCCTGATTTGAAACAACCGATGGAGAGAGTTCCATAGCCCGTTCCACCTTTTGTCCCCCGCCCGCCACAAAGGGCGGCCCCCGCGTGAATGAAGCCATTCATGCTCCCTCTGTCCGCGTCGTCGGTGAAGACGGCGAAATGCTCGGCGTCATGACCGTCGCCCAGGCTCTGGCCCGGGCCGAAGCCGCCGGCCTCGACCTGATCGAGGTCTCGCCCAATGCCGAGCCGCCGGTCTGCAAGATCCTCGATTACGGCAAGTACAAGTACCAGGCCCAGAAAAAGGCCAACGAGGCCCGCAAGAAGCAGAAGGTCATCGAGGTCAAGGAAATCAAGATGCGTCCCGGCATCGACCAGCACGACTACGAGGTCAAGATGCGGGCCATCAACAAGTTCCTCGACGAAGGCGACAAGGTGAAGGTCACGATCCGCTTCCGCGGCCGCGAATTCCTCCATCAGGAACACGGCCTTGCGGTTCTCAACCGGGTCCGCGAAGAGGTCGACGAGAGGGCCAAGGTCGAGGCCCATGCGAAGATGGAAGGCCGCCAGATGACCATGGTCATCGCGCCTAGGTAACAAGTGCCTGATTTATAACGAATTTTAATGGCTCCCCGGCCTTGCGCCGGGGGCCGTCATCCGGCCCCGGGGGCGCTTGCAATCCCGGGGCTTCCCCGCTATAAACACGCGCTCCGCCGGACTGCCTTCGGGTCGGGCCGGCGCCACGTTTTTTTCCAGGGTTTCCAAGGAATTCGGGTCATGCCCAAGCTGAAGTCGAAAAGCGGCGCCAAGAAGCGCTTCCGCGTAACTCCCTCGGGAAAGGTTCGCGGCAATGTCGCCGGAAAGCGACACAACCTGCGCAAGCGCACCCAGAAGATGAAGCGTACCGCCCGCGGCACCTTCATCCTGTTCGAGGGTGATGCCGATAACGTCAAGAAGTACTTCCTTCCCTACGGTTGAGGATCTGAGTCATGGCACGCGTCAAACGGGGCGTCACCACACACGCCCGTCACAAGAAGATCCTTGAGCTCGCTTCGGGCTACCGCGGTCGCGCCAACAGCTGCTACCGGGTTGCTATCGAGAAGGTCGAGAAGGGCCTGCGCTACGCATTTCGCGACCGCCGCGCCAAGAAGCGCGAATTCCGCTCTCTGTGGATTCGCCGCATCAATGCCGGCGCCCGTGAAAACGGCCTGACCTATTCGCAGCTCATGAACGGCATCAAGCTGTCGGGCATCGTGCTCGATCGCAAGGTTCTGGCCGACATCGCCGCCCGCGACCCCTCGTCGTTTACCGCGATCGTCGAACAGGCCCGCGCGGCGCTGAAGGCCGCGTAAGCGAACAGCCCACGCCGGCCAAAAGAATAAAATGACGAAGGGGCTGTCTCGACAGCCCCTTTTGTCTTATTAAACGTGCAACCGTCCAAGAACGACAGAGCCATCATGGCCGATGCCGATACCCTGAAGGCCGAAATCCTCAAGGCCGTTGCCGCCGCAGCCGATCTCGATGCGCTCGAGCAGGTGCGCGTCGGGGCACTCGGCCGCAAGGGCTCCCTGACCGAGGCGATGAAGGGTCTTTCCGGGCTCGGCCCTGATGAGCGCCGCGCCGCCGGCCAGGCGCTGAACGCGGCGAAAGACGCCGTCGCCACCGCGATCGAGGCCCGCAAGGCCGCCCTTTCCCGCGCCGCCCTCGATACGCGCCTCGCGGCCGAACGTATCGACGTCACCCTGCCCGCGCGGCCCCAGGCGGCCGGCACCATCCATCCGATCTCCCAGGTCATGGACGAGCTGATGGCGATCTTCGGCGACATGGGCTTCACCGTCGCCGAAGGCCCCGATATCGAGGACGACTTTCACAATTTCAACGCGCTGAACATTCCCGAATCCCATCCGGCGCGCCAGATGCACGATACCTTCTACCTGCCGCCCGCAGCCGATGGCCGCCCGATGCTGCTGCGCACCCACACCTCGCCGGTGCAGATCCGCACCATGATGGCGACGCCGGCGCCGCACCGCATCATCGCGCCGGGGCGCACGTATCGATGCGATTCGGACATGACCCACACGCCAATGTTCCACCAGATCGAAGGACTGGTGATCGACAAGGCGACCCATATGGGCCACCTCAAGGGCTGCCTCGAAGACCTCTGCCGCACCTTCTTCGAAGTGGACGACCTGCCGCTGCGTTTCCGGCCGAGCTACTTCCCCTTCACCGAACCGTCCTGCGAGGTTGATATCGGCTGTTCGCGCGCGGGCGGCGAGTTGAAGATCGGCGCCGGCGAAGGCTGGCTTGAAATCCTCGGCGCCGGGATGGTGCACCCCAATGTGCTCGCCAATTGCGGGCTCGATGCCAACGAGTGGCAGGGCTTTGCCTTCGGCATGGGGGTGGAGCGCGTGGCGATGCTGAAATACGGCATTCCCGACCTGCGCACCTTCTTCGATTCCGACCTGCGCTGGCTGCGCCACTACGGCTTCGCCTGTCTCGACCAGCCCTCGCTTGCCCAGGGGCTGGCCCGATGAAGTTCTCTCTTTCCTGGCTCAAGGATCACCTCGATACCACCGCCGACGCTTCGGCCGTGTCCGATGCGCTGACGTCCCTCGGGCTTGAGGTCGAAAGCGTCTTCGATCCCGCCCAGGCACTTGCCGCCTTCACCGTCGCCGAGATCAAGGAAGCGGTGCCGCACCCTGACGCCGACCGCCTGCGCGTCTGCAAGGTCGATACCGGCAAGGATGTCGTGCAGGTCGTCTGCGGCGCACCCAATGCGCGCGCCGGCCTTGTCGGCGTTTTTGCCGCGCCCGGCACCTACGTCCCGGGTCTCGACTTGATGTTGTCGAAGGCCAAGATCCGTGGCGTTGAATCCATGGGCATGATGTGCTCGTCCCGCGAACTTCAGATCGGCGAAGACCACGACGGCATCATCGAACTGTCCGGCAAGCCCGCGCCGGGCAGTGCCGCGGCTGCGGCACTCGGCCTCAATGATCCCGTCATCGACATCGCGGTGACCGCGAACCGGGGCGACTGCCTCGGCGTGCGCGGCATCGCCCGCGATCTGGCCGCGCGCGGGCTTGGTACCCTCAAGCCCGAAATGCCCGCGCAGGTGAAGGGCGCGTTCAAGCCCGAGATATCCATTTCCCTCGACTTCCCGGCGGACAATGTTGCCTGCCCGCATTTCGTCGGGCGTGTCATTCGCGGCGTCAGGAACGGCGAAAGCCCCGACTGGCTGAAGCGCAAGCTGAAGGCCGTGGGCCTGCGTCCGATCTCGGTGCTGGTCGACATCACCAATTACCTGCTGATGGACCGCAACCGGCCGCTGCATGTGTTCGATCTCGACGCGGTTGCGGGCAACCTGGTCGTGCGTTTCTCCCGCGCGGGCGAAAAGCTGACGGCGCTCGATGGCCGCGACTATGACCTGGGCGAGGGCGCCGTGGTCATCGCCGACAGGGATGGCGTTCTATCCTTGGGCGGCATCATGGGCGGTGAATCGTCGGGCTGCACGGCCGCGACCACCAACGTCCTGCTTGAAGCCGCATGGTTCGAGCCGCTCGCCATCGCCGCAACGGGGCGCAGGCTCGGCATCGAGTCGGATGCGCGCTACCGTTTCGAGCGCGGCATCGATCCCGCGTCCACGCTGCCCGGCATCGAGGCGGCGACGAGGCTCATCCTCGATCTCTGCGGGGGCGAGGCCTTGGATATTGTCGTCGCCGGTGAAGCGCCCGCGCGCAACACGGTCATCCAGTTTCCCTCCGCGCTGGTTGCGCGGCGCGGCGGCGTCGACATGCCGGAAAGGCGTGTCGTCGAGATCCTGACCGCGCTCGGTTTCGAGGCGAAACCCGGCACAGGCAGCCTCAATGTGCGCGTGCCGAGCTGGCGCGGCGACGTTTCCATCCCCGAAGACCTGGTCGAGGAAGCGCTACGCGTCGAAGGTTTCGGCGCCATTCCCTCGGTCTCCCTCGTGCGCAGCGGATCGCTCGCCAAGCCTGTCGCGACCGCCCGCCAGCGCCGCCGTGGCCTCGCCCGGCGTGCTCTTGCCGCACGCGGCCTTTCCGAAGCGGTGAGTTTTTCCTTCATCGGCGAGCGCGAGGCCAAACTGTTCGGCGGCGGCGATACGTCGCTGCGTCTCGCCAATCCCATTTCGTCTGAACTGACCGACATGCGGCCGTCGCTTCTGCCAGCCCTCATTCAGGCGGCGGCGCGCAACGCCGCGCGTGGCCTTGCCGATGTCGGCCTGTTCGAAGTCGGTCCTGCCTTCGCCGATGCGACGCCCGCGGGCCAGTCCCTTGTGGCGGGCGGCATTCGCGCCGGCAACACCGGCCCGCGCCACTGGTCCGAGCGCCCGCGCCCGGTCGATGCTTTCGATGCCAAGGGCGATGCGCTTGCGGCGCTTGCCGAATGCGGCGCGCCGGTCGCGTCGCTTCAGACCTTTGCCGAGGCTCCCGGCCATTATCATCCGGGCCGATCCGGCACGCTCCGCCTCGGCCCCAAGACGGTGCTGGCGGCCTTCGGTGAAATCCACCCGGGCGCGCTCGTCGACATGGATGTGGCGGGGCCTGTTGTCGGCTTCGAGGTTTTCCTCGACGCCATCCCCGAGGCCAAGGGCAAATCTGGCAAGGCGCGCGGTGCGCTCAATCTTGCCGACCTGCAGGCGGTGGAACGCGACTTCGCCTTTATCGTCGGCGCCGAGGTTTCGGCGGAAGCGCTGATCCGCGCTGTGAAGGGCGCCGATCGCGCGCTGATCAGCGAGGTTTCCGTATTCGACGTCTATGCCGGCAAGGGCGTGCCCGATGGCAAGGTCTCCCTCGCCGTATCGGTGACGTTGCAGCCGACCAAGGCGACGTTGACCGAAGCCGAGATCGAGGCGGTGGCGAAGAAGATCGTTGCCGCCGCCGAAAAGGCCTGCGGCGCTACCTTGCGCGGCTGATATTTCCCCGAATCTGACGTATCGGGCCGGATGAGCCTGGCCGGGCGGGCGTCTATGCCTCGGGCGGAGCTTCGACCAGCTTCTTGCGGGCGATCCACTGGGCGGCGTAGCTGTAGGCGACAGGCACCACGAACAGGGTGAACAGGGTGCCGAAACTCATGCCGCCGACGATGGTCCAGCCTATGGTCTGGCGCGCTTCGGCGCCTGCGCCAGAGGCGATGGCAAGCGGCAATGCGCCCAGCACGGTTGCGCCCGTCGTCATCAGGATCGGACGCAGCCGCAGGACGGAAGCCTCGCGCACGGCCTCTGCCGCGCTCATGCCGCGATCGCGTAGCTGGTTGGCAAACTCCACGATCAGGATGCCGTGTTTCGATATCAGGCCGATCAGCGTGATCAGGCCGATCTGGCTGTAGACGTTGATCGTCGATCCGGTGACGTAGAGCGTCGCCAGCGCGCCCGCGATGGAAAGCGGCACCGTGAGCAGGATGATCAGCGGATCGGAAAAGCTCTCGAACTGGGCGGCCAGCACCAGGTAGATGAAGGCAATGGCGAGCACGAAGCTGACTAGGAGGCTTGTGCTCGATTCGCGGAATTCTCGCGACTGGCCGGCATAGTCGATCTGGGCGTTCGCGGGCAGCACTTCGCGGGCGGCCTCGGTCAGCGCGGCCAGGCCGTCGCCCAGCGTATAGCCCGGCTGCAGGGTGGCGGTGATGGTGGCCGCGCGCAGCTTGTTGAAATGGTTGAGCTCGCGCGGGGCGACGGTTTCTAAGACATCGACGAAATTGGCAAGCGGCACCATCTGGCCGTCTTTCAGCGGGAGATAAATGCGGCGAATGTCGTCGGGCGCGCTGCGGGCCGGATCATCCACCTGCACGATGACGTCATACTGCTTGCCCGCGCGCTTGAAACGCGTCACCTGCTTGCCGCCGATCATGGTTTCGAGCGCCCGGCCGATAACGGCGACCTCGATCCCGGCGGCGGCCGCCTTGTCGCGGTTGACCGTAACGCGCAGTTCCGGCTTGTTGAGCTTGAGGTCCGAATCGAAATTCGCGAGCCCCGGAAACGCCTGCGCGCGGGTGATGACCTTGTTCACCATGTTCTGCAACTCGGCATAGGTGCCGGTGGTCTGGACGACAAATTCCAGCGGCTTCGATACCGGGCTCTGGCCCAGCGACGGCGGGTTGACCGGAAAGGCAAGCGAGCCCGTCACCCCGAACATGAGCGGCCCGATACTGGCCACGATATCGCGCGCCTTGCGGTCGCGCTCGTTCCAGGGTTTCAGCAGGGAAAAGGATATCGCCTGGTTGGACACCGGGAACCCCACCACCATGAAATAGCGGGTGACCTCGGGGACGGAACCGATGATCCCCTCGATCTGGCGGGCGTAGCGATCGGTGAAATCCAGCGACGAGCCTTCCGGAGCGATCTGGATGGCGACGACATACCCGCGATCCTCCAGCGGCGACAGTTCCGAGCGCAGCACGAACAGGAGGCCGCCACCCAGCGCGGCAATGGCAAGCATTCCGGCGACGACGCGCGGGCGAATGCGAAGGGCGCGCTCCAACCAGCGGCGGTAGCCCTCCGTCATGCGAACGAGGCGCGCCTCTATGGCGCTGTAGGCGGGACCATGGCGGGTGCTCTTGCGCAGGAGCCTCGAACACATCATCGGCGACAGCGTCAGGGCAACGAAGCCCGATACGATCACGGCGCCCGCCAGCGTCAGGGCAAACTCCGTGAACAGCTTGCCGGTGCGGCCTTCGGTCGTTGCCATCGGCACGAATACCGCGGCAAGGGTGATCGTCATCGCCAGCACGGCGAAGGCGATTTCGCGCGCGCCCTTGAAGGCGGCGGCGACCGGTTCCATGCCGTCCTCGATATGCCGGTAGATGTTTTCCAGCATGACGATGGCATCGTCCACCACCAGCCCGATCGCCAGCACAAGCGCGAGCAGGGTCAGCGTGTTGATGGTGAAGCCCAGTGCCGCCATCAGCGCGAAGGCGCCGATCAGGGATATGGGGATCGTCACCAGCGGGATGAGCGTCGCCCGCCCGGTGCGCAGGAAGAAGAAGATCACGGCGACGACCAGGGCCACTGCCTCGGCCAGGGTCTTGTAAACGTTGCTGATGGACCGTTCGATGAAGATGGAAGAATCGTAGGCCACCTCAACCGACATGCCCGGCGGCAGCACGCGGGTGATTTCCGGCAGCGCCTCGCGTACCCCCTTGGAAACGTCGAGCGGGTTGGCTGTCGATTGCTTGATGACGCCCATCGCCACCGCGCTTTGGCCCTTGAAGCGGGCGCGCACGCGGGTGTCGGCGGGGCCGAGCTCGATTCTTGCGACATCCTTCAGGCGCACGAGAAAGCCGCCGGTGTCGCGCAGCACGATATCCGCGAACTCGTCTGCTCCGCGCAGGTCGCTTTCGTTGACGACCGTGAATTCGCGTGTGCTGCTTTCGATCCGCCCGGCGGGAATTTCGACGTTCTGGGCCGTCAGCGCTTTTTCGATGTCTGCGGGCGCGATGCCGTAGGCAGCCATGCGCGCCGGGTCCAGCCACACGCGCATGGAATAGCGCCGCTCGCCGAAAATGCGCACGCTGGCGACGCCACCGACATTCTGCAGCCGGTCGCGCACGACGCGGTCGGCGAAGTCGGTCACTTCCATAGCCGAATGACGGCTCGACGAAAAGGCAAGGTAGACCAGCGGCTGTGCGTCGGCTTCGACCTTTGATACGACGGGCTCATTGATGTCGTCGGGCAGGGCCGCGCGTACGCGCGCGACGCGGTCGCGCACGTCGTTGGCGGCGAATTCGATGTCGCGGGTCAGGCGGAAGGTGACGGTAATCTGGCTTTTCTCGGGCCGCGAGATCGACGTCATGAAGTTGATGCCCTCGATGCCCGAAAGCGAATCTTCCAGCGGCTGGGTCACCCGCGTCTCGATGATTTCGGCGCTGGCGCCCCGGTAGGTGGTTTCCACCGTCACCACCGGTTCGTCGATTTTCGGGTATTCGCGCACGCTGAGGCGGTCATAGGCGATGGCGCCGACCAGCAGGATCAGCAGGTTGACGACGATGGCGAAAACCGGCCGGCGGATGCAGAGATCGGGCAGCTTCATGGCCGCCTACTTGCCCTTGGCATTTGCGGCGGGGGGCTTTCCGGGCGCGCCACCGGGCGGCACAGCCATCACCGGCACGCCGTCGCGCAGCTTGATCTGGCCGGCGGTTACCACCGCATCGTCCGCGCCGATGCCGCTGACGATCTGGACCTCGCCCTTGCGGCGCAGGCCGGTCTCGACCTTCGTCATTGATGCCTTGCCGTCCCGGACGCGGAAGACGAAGCGGTCGCGGCCGACCGGCACGATTGCTTCTTCGGGGACCAGCAGGGCGCCCTCGATGCGCGCGGTAACCAGCGCGATGCGCACGAACAGGCCGGGGCGTAGGTCACGCTTGGCGTTATCGATATGGGCGCGCACGGCGATGGACCGGCCCTTGGCCTCGATCAGCGGATCGATGGCATAGACCTTTCCTTCGAAGCTGCGCCCGGGCAGGGCATCGGCGGTGACGGTCACGGCCTGGCCGACGGCGATTTCCGGCAGCGCCAGTTCGGGCACCGCGAAATCGACCTTCAATGTGTCGATGTGCTCGAGATTGACGATCTCGGCGCCGACGGTCAGGTAATCGCCGGGGCTCACCTTCTTCAGGCCGATGATGCCGTCGAAGGGGGCGCGGATGACGGTCTTTTCGAACTGGGCGCGGGCGACGGCCACGCGGGCCTCGTCGACGCGCATATTGGCCAGCGCCTGGTCGCGCGCCTGGGCGCTGCCGACCTTCTGCTTGAACAGCTTGGCGGCGCGCTCGAAATTGGCCTTGCTGAGGTTGAGGCTGGCCCGCGCCTCGTTCATCTGCGAACGGGCGATGTCGTCGTCCAGCGTCACCAGCACGTCGCCTTTTTTCACGGCGGCACCTTCCTTGAAGGCGATGGCCGCGACGCGGCCCGCGACTTCGGGCCGGATGACGACGCTTTCGGCCGAGCGCAGGGTGCCGACCGCCGGCACCGTGCGCAGGACCGTCTCGACGCGTGGCTTGGCCGTTTCCACCGGGATGGCAAAGCTGCCCGGCCCGCGCTGCCCCGGACCGCCGCCCGGCCGGAACACAAAATACCCGGCTACGGCAACAGCGATGGCGGCGACGACGGCAAGCACGATGCGGGACACGGGCTACTCCTGTAACGGGCCTGAAACGCGGAGGCGATCCTAACAGCATGGGTGCCCGTTTTTAAGCCGGACCCGGGCAGGGCAGCCATGCGCGGACTGCGATGGCGGCCCCGCGGAGGCTTCAGAACGCCCGGATTTCGGTCTTTTTGCCGGCGTTGCGCCGGCGGGGCGGAGCCTTTATCTTCCGCACGCGCCCGGGGTGCCCGGGCGACACAGGAAAGGCAAGCGGTGACCGACCTCGCCCATATCCGCAATTTCTCGATCATTGCCCATATCGACCACGGCAAGTCGACCCTGGCTGACCGCCTGATCGAACTGTGCGGCGGCCTGACGGCGCGCGAGCGGCGCGACCAGGTGCTGGATTCGATGGAGATCGAGCGTGAACGCGGCATCACCATCAAGGCCAACACGACGCGCCTGACCTATACCGCGCGCAACGGCGAGATGTATGAGCTCAACCTCATCGACACGCCGGGCCATGTCGACTTCACCTACGAGGTGTCGCGTTCGCTCGCCGCCTGCGAAGGCTCCATCCTCGTCGTCGACGCGAGCCAGGGGGTGGAAGCGCAGACCCTTGCCAACGTCTATCTCGCCATCGATGCCAACCACGAGATCGTCCCCGTCCTCAACAAGATCGACCTGCCCGCGGCGGAACCCGACCGCGTGAAGCAGGAAATCAACGACGTCATCGGTCTTGATGCCTCCGACGCGCTGCCCATTTCGGCCAAGACCGGCATGGGCGTCGACGAAGTGCTGGAAGCGATCGTTCACAAGCTGCCGCCGCCCAAGGGCGACGAGGCGGCCGCGCTCAAGGCGCTGCTGGTCGACAGCTGGTACGACGCCTATCTCGGCGTCGTCATCCTGGTGCGCATACGCGACGGCGTGCTGCGCAAGGGCATGAAGATCCGCATGATGGGCACCGGCGCGGCTTACGAGGTGGACGAGGTCGGCGTGTTCACGCCCAAGCCGCTCAAGGTCAACGAGCTCACCCCCGGCTCGGTCGGCTTCATCGCCGCCTCGATCAAGACCATTGCCGACTGCCAGGTGGGCGACACCATCACCGACGACCGCCGTCCCGCGGCGGCGGCGCTTCCCGGCTTCAAGCCGTCCCAGCCCGTCGTGTTCTGCGGCCTGTTCCCGGTGAACTCGGACGACTTCGAAAAGCTGCGCGATTCGATCGCCAAGCTGGCGCTGAATGACGCGAGCTTCGAGTATCAGATGGAAACCTCGGCCGCGCTCGGCTTCGGCTTCCGCTGCGGCTTCCTCGGCCTTTTGCATCTCGAAATCATCCAGGAGCGGCTCGAGCGCGAGTTCGACCTCGACCTCATCACCACGGCGCCAAGCGTCGTCTACAAGGTGCATCTGACCGACGGCTCGACGATTGAGCTGCATAACCCCGCCGACATGCCCGACCCGGTGCGCATCGCCGGAATGGAAGAGCCGTGGATTCGCGCCACCGTCATGGTGCCCGACAGCTATCTCGGCGCGGTGCTCGCCCTTTGCCAGGAACGGCGCGGCGAGCAGCTCGACCTGACCTATGTTTCGGGCCGTGCGATGGCGGTCTACCGCCTGCCGCTCAACGAAGTGGTCTACGATTTCTACGACCGTCTCAAGTCCGTCTCGCGCGGCTATGCCTCGTTCGATTACCAGATCGAGGGCTATCACGAGAGCGACCTCGTGAAGCTGTCCATCCTTGTGAACGGCGATCCCGTGGACGCGCTCAGCATGGTCGTTCACCGCACCCAGGCGGAAGCCCGCGGGCGGCATCTCTGCATGCGGCTCAAGGACCTGATCCCGCGCCAGCTCTTCAAGGTGGCGATCCAGGCCGCCATCGGCGGCAAGGTGATCGCCCGCGAAACGCTTTCCGCGCTGCGCAAGGACGTGACGGCGAAATGCTACGGCGGCGACGCCACCCGCAAGCGCAAGCTTCTGGAGAAGCAGAAGGAAGGCAAGAAGCGCATGCGGGCCATCGGCAACGTCGAGATCCCGCAATCTGCCTTTATCGCCGCGCTCAAGACCGGCGACAACTGATCCTTCAGCCCGGTCTGCCGCGGCGATCGTTTCCCGCCATCATTCCCGCAAGACGCCGGCGCTTCGGCGTATCGCCTTTGGGCGTGAAGCGGCGTTTGGGCATCGGTTCCGCGCGCCACAGCACGAGCAGCGCCGGCGTGCCGGCCAAAAGCCACGCGGGCAGGGACAGGATTTTGAAAACAACCGGCTCCCATGCCCAGGGCGCGATGATGTCGACGATCATCCTTTCGAGGGCATTGATGCTGCCGCGATGGGCGAGCAGCCAGATATCCGCCGCCGAAAAGACGTCGTAACGTCCCTGGTCGAAGGATCGGAAGATTTATGCCGTCGCGGCGACGGCCGCGGCAAGCAGCAGGAACAGGGCAATGATGCGGCCTGGCATGACGGGGGGCCTCCGTTTTTGCGTGACCGACCGGGTCCATGATGGCTCTCCGGCTTCCCCAAAAGTGTAAGAAACGGACTAAGTCATTGCAAATATTGGAAATTTACTGAAATTGAATCGTTAACCCTAATCGGGTAACTTGCGCGCTCCCAACCCCGCCGCGGACTGCGCGAATTCGCCGGTTTCAGGGTTCGGGACGACGACGGCGGGACGCGCCTATGGTTAGCGCCCGCCCCGGAAAAACGGAGAGGTGGCCGAGCGGTTTAAGGCACACGCTTGGAAAGCGTGCATACGGTAAAACGTATCGCGGGTTCGAATCCCGCCCTCTCCGCCATT
>JAURLI010000041.1 GCA_030831315.1 Alphaproteobacteria bacterium | reverse complement strand
TCACCTCGCTTGGCGGATCGGCGCTGATCATTATCGCGGGGCTGTATCTCTGGCGCAACGCGCGGCCCGATTTACCCTGAGCCAAAGAAAAACGCCCCAGCCATTGGGCCAGGGCGTTCTTGAAACCAATCAGAAAAAGGGGCTTAGGCGGCGCTTTCCGCCAAGATCGTGAGTCCCTTGTCATTCACCTCGGCAAAGCCGCCGGTGATGGTGATTTTCTCCGGTGTCGCGCTGGCCGATGCGTAGATCTCAACGGTCGCATCGCTGCGGATCGTCGACATCATCGGGCTATGGCCCTCAAGCACACCGAAATCACCTTCCATGCCCGGCACAACGACCATGTGGACGTTTTCCGACCGGACAAGGCGCTCTGGCGTCACGAGTTCAAAATGCAGTGCCATGGCGTACTCCAAAGGCCCCTCCCCAAAGGGAGGGGAAACTAATTAGGCGGCGTCGGCTGCCAGCTTGGCGGCCTTGGCGATGACTTCTTCAATGCCACCAACCATGTAGAAGGCAGCTTCTGGAAGATGGTCATATTCGCCATCGACAACAGCCTTGAACGAGCGAACCGTATCTTCGATCTGCACAAACTTGCCCGAAATGCCGGTGAAGACTTCAGCGACGTGGAAAGGCTGTGACAGGAAGCGTTGGATCTTACGCGCGCGGCTCACGATCAGCTTATCGTCTTCCGAAAGCTCATCCATGCCGAGAATGGCGATGATGTCCTGAAGCGACTTATACTTCTGAAGCGTTTCCTGAACGCGGCGAGCCGTATCATAATGTTCCTGACCGACAACCGCCGCCGTCAGCACGCGCGAGGTCGAGTCGAGCGGGTCAACGGCTGGATAAATGCCGAGTTCGGAGATCGCACGGTTCAGAACCGTTGTCGCATCCAAGTGGGCAAAGGACGTGGCAGGCGCCGGATCGGTCAAATCGTCGGCCGGAACGTAAATGGCCTGCACCGAGGTGATCGACCCCTTATTGGTGGAGGTAATACGCTCTTGCAGCGCGCCCATGTCCGTGGCCAGCGTCGGCTGATAGCCCACGGCCGAAGGAATACGGCCGAGAAGCGCCGACACTTCCGAACCCGCCTGCGTGAAGCGGAAGATGTTGTCGACGAAGAACAGAACGTCCTGACCTTCTTGGTCGCGGAAATATTCCGCGATGGCGAGGCCGGACAGGGCGACGCGAGCACGGGCCCCCGGCGGTTCGTTCATCTGACCAAAGACCAGCGCAACCTTGGAGCCTTCCGGCGTCGGGTTGCCGTCCTTGTCCTTGGCGATAACGCCGGCGTCGAGGAATTCGTGGTAAAGGTCGTTACCTTCGCGGGTACGCTCACCCACGCCGGCGAACACCGAAGTACCACCGTGGCCCTTCGCAATGTTGTTGATAAGTTCCTGAATAAGAACGGTCTTGCCGACGCCTGCGCCGCCGAACAGGCCGATCTTGCCGCCCTTTGCATAAGGTGCGAGCAAGTCGATCACCTTGATGCCGGTGACGAGAATTTCGGTTTCGGTCGACTGGTCGACGAACAGCGGAGCTTCGGCGTGGATCGGCGCCTTGAGGTCGGTATCAACCGGGCCCATTTCGTCGATCGGCTCGCCAACGACGTTGAGAATGCGGCCGAGGGTGCGCGGGCCGACGGGAACCGAGATCTGCGCGCCGGTGTTGGTCACGGGCTGGCCGCGGGTCAGACCGTCGGTCGAGTCCATCGCGATGGTGCGCACGGTGTTTTCACCGAGGTGCTGCGCCACTTCGAGGACGAGGCGGTTGCCATTGTTGTCGGTTTCGAGTGCCGAAAGGATTGCGGGCAGTTCACCGTCGAACGAAACGTCGACGACAGCACCGATGACCTGCGAAACGCGGCCAGTTGCAGCAGCCGATACCTTCTTGGCAGGCGCAGCAGCCTTTTTCGCGGGGGCCTTGGGTGCAGCAGCGGCCTTAGCCGGAGCCTTCTTTGCCGGGGCAGCCTTGGCGGCAGCAGCCTTGGGAGCGGCGGCCTTTGCAGCGGTTTTCTTCGGGGCGGTAGCCATGTTCGTCTTCCTTGCCTTTTCGGATGTCTTAGAGCGCTTCGGCGCCCGAAATGATTTCTACGAGTTCGGTGGTGATCGCAGCCTGACGGGTGCGGTTATACTGGATGGTCAGCTTGTTGATCATGTCGCCAGCGTTGCGCGTGGCGTTGTCCATCGCGGTCATCTTTGAACCTTGCTCCGACGCCGCATTTTCGCGGTTGGCGCGCAACAGCTGCACGGCAACGTTGCGCGGCAGCAGGTCGGCGAGGATTTCTTCCTCATCGGGTTCATATTCAACCGAAGCGCCTACGCCAGCGGGTGCATTGTCATTCGACAGTGCAACCGGCATCAACTGCAATTCGGTCGGTTCCTGCGTCAGGACGCTCACAAATTTGCTGAAGAACAGGTGCGCGACATCGAATTCGCCGTCTTCGAAGCGCCCGATCAGATCATCGGCCCAGCCCTTGACGGTGTCGTAACCCAGCTTGCCCAAATCGCCCGGTTCAACGCTTTCGACGATGTCGTTCTTGAACTGGCGTGCAAGGCCATCCTTGGCTTTCTTGCCAATGGTGTAGAATTTGACGGTCTTGCCCTGGCCCTTGAGCTCTTCGGCGCGCTTACGGGCGAGGCGGACGATGTTGGTGTTGAACGCACCCGCAAGGCCCTTGTCGCTGGTGGCGACAACGAACAGGTGCACATCATCCTTGCCGGTGCCGGCAAGCAGCTTAGGCGTCTGGTCGCTGACCGTCACCTTCGATGCGATGCTCGAGACGACCTTTTCGATACGCTCGGCATAAGGGCGCGATGCTTCCGCCGCTTCCTGCGCACGGCGCAGTTTCGCGGCGGCGACCATCTTCATCGCCTTGGTGATCTTCTGGGTCGATTTGACCGAGTTGATCCGTATTTTCAGGGCCTTAAGGCTGGCCATGGGCTTTTCCTATCAGGCGAAGGTCTTCACGAATTTGTCGAGAGCGGCAACCAGCGCTTTCTTGCTGTCGTCGCTGAAGTCGCGGCTGTCGCGGATGCCCTTCAGGATATCCGCATGGTTCGCACGCAGGTCGGCGAGCATCGCTTCTTCGAAGCGGGTCACGTCGCTGGTCGGGATGCCATCCAGATAACCGTTGGTGCCTGCGAAGATCGAGCAGGTCTGCTCTTCGAACGGCAGCGGGCTGAACTGCTTTTGCTTCAGCAATTCGGTGAGGCGCGCACCACGGTTCAGAAGCTTCTGCGTCGAAGCGTCGAGGTCCGAACCGAACTGGGCGAAGGCCGCCATTTCGCGATACTGGGCGAGCTCAAGCTTGATCGAACCCGAAACCTTTTTCATCGCCTTGGTCTGTGCGGCCGAACCGACGCGGCTTACCGAGAGACCGACGTTAATAGCCGGGCGGATACCCTGGTAGAAAAGGTCGGTTTCAAGGAAGATCTGGCCGTCGGTGATCGAGATCACGTTGGTCGGAATGTAAGCCGAAACGTCGCCAGCCTGGGTTTCGATAACCGGAAGTGCGGTCAGCGAACCACCGCCATTGGCGTCCGACATTTTCGCAGCGCGCTCGAGAAGACGGCTGTGGAGATAGAAAACGTCGCCGGGATAAGCTTCGCGGCCCGGCGGGCGGCGGAGGAGGAGCGACATCTGGCGGTAAGCAACGGCCTGCTTCGAAAGGTCGTCATACACGATGACGGCGTGCATGCCGTTGTCGCGGAAATACTCACCCATGGTCACGCCGGTGTAGGGCGCGAGATACTGCAGCGGAGCGGGCTCCGAAGCGGTTGCGGCGACAACGATCGAATATTCCATCGCGCCATTTTCTTCGAGCGCGCGTACGATCTGAGCGACGGTCGAGCGCTTCTGGCCGACGGCGACGTAGATGCAGTAAAGCTTCTTCGACTCGTCGTTGCCCTTGTTGACTTCCTTCTGGTTGATGAAGGTGTCGATGGCGACGGCGGTCTTGCCGGTCTGACGGTCACCGATGATCAGCTCGCGCTGGCCGCGACCGACGGGGACGAGCGCGTCGAGCGCCTTGAGGCCGGTCTGAACGGGCTCGTTCACCGACTGGCGCGGGATGATGCCGGGCGCCTTGACTTCAACGCGGGCGCGCTTGGTGGTCTTGAGCGGACCCTTGCCATCGATCGGGTTGCCGAGGCCGTCGACAACGCGACCGAGCAGTTCCTTGCCGACCGGAACGTCCACAATGGTGCCGGTGCGCTTCACGGTATCGCCTTCGCGGATTTCCGCGTCTGAACCGAAAATCACGACGCCGACATTGTCCGCTTCGAGGTTAAGCGCCATGCCCTTGATGCCGTTGGCGAATTCGACCATTTCGCCCGCCTGGACGTTGTCGAGGCCGTGGATGCGGGCAATACCGTCACCCACCGAAAGCACGGAGCCGACTTCGCTCACCTGCGCTTCGTTGCCGAAATTGGCGATCTGGTCCTTGATGACCTTTGAGATTTCTGCGGCGCGGATATCCATCATTTAGCCTTTCATCGCATTCGCG
>JAURLI010000040.1 GCA_030831315.1 Alphaproteobacteria bacterium | reverse complement strand
CCACCGACATCGCTGCCGATGATGATCTTGAGCTGCCTGCCGGAGTAAAAATCCGCTGCGGCGGCTTCGTGGATGGGAAGCGAGAGGGACAACAAGACGGCGAGCGCGGCGCCGCCGCGAGCGAACCTGGACATTTTGGCCCCCATGTTTTCTTTTTTCGAATAACGCTATTGATTGCGTACTTTGTTAGGGCAATCCTAGCCCTCTACCGGTCGGGCCGGAACAGGAAATACAGTCCGGAATCTCGGCAAAGGACGACTACAGGGGGGATGTATGGCGACGGTTCTGGATTTTTCCGCGGAAAAAAAGGCCTTCTACGCCGAGGTCCGGCGGCTGGCCAATGCCCAGTTCGACAGCCCCCAGTACCGCCGCATGCTGGCGCTGCCCCTCAGTCAGGGGCGCGCCCAGAAATACGCCCTGCAGAAGGGCTATTGGCAGCTCAACCGGCGTGATTGCTGGGCCTTCGCCCAGGCGCTCTCCCCCATGGACGTCAAGGCCCTGATCTGGGAGCACGAGCTTGACGAATTGTCGGGCAATCCCGAGCGCGGCGTCGAAAACCATTACGATCTTCAGGTACGGCAGGCGGCGACCGTCGGCCTGACCCGCGCCGATTTCGAAAACGAGAAGCTCGCCGACGAAACCCTGACCTGCCTGTACGCTTGGCTGCATCTGTCGCGTTCTAGCCCCTGGCTCAAGTCCTTTGCCGCCAGCGCCGCGCTCGAAGTTTCCAATTCGTCCAGCTGGGTGGACGGCGGTGGCATCTCGTACCGCTGGGGCAAGAAGCAGGAACGCGAGCTCGGCATTCCTTTCGAAAAGCAGGTGAACGCCAAGGAACATGCCGAGGTCGACGTCGTTCATTCGAACATCCTGACACAAGTGGTCGAACGGCACTGCGACACGCGCGAAAAGCTCGCCCTCGTTCTGGCCGGGCTCAACGAAAGCTGGGCCATCGATCGCACATGGAAGGGCATTCTCGCAGACCTGATGGAAGCGATTCCGGGCCCTGCCTGAAAAAGAAAGGGCGGCATCCGCCGCCCCTTCCCTGTTCATCAGGACGACTTTTCGTCCTTCTTGGCTTTCTTCTTCTTTTTCTTTTTCTTGCGCGGCATCACTTCCTTCGCCTTGGCGACGACCGACGCCGAGGCGTTGATCGTATCGTTGACGATCTGGGCAACCTCGTCCCCGCTCAGGGGATCCACGCTCAGGCCGAACTTCTTGATATCGCCGGTAAACTTGGGATCGCTCATGGTGGCGGCAAAGGCCGCGCGCAGGAGCTTCACCCGTTCGGCCGGAACCCCCGGCGGTGCGAGGTAAGGCCGCCCCAGCAGGATCGGCGCGGAGATGAGGTTCAGGACCTTGCGTTCCTCATCGTTGCGGGCAAGTTCGGTCAGGAGCGGTACATCCGGAAGGGTCTTGTCCTTCCTGGCGCCGACCTGGACCAGGACCACGACCTTCTTCTTCGATATCCAGTCGGGATGCTGGCTGTAGGCGGCCTCGAAGCTGCCGGAGCGGGCCTGTACCTCGCCACGTTCAAGCGCGATATCGACCGCCGCAGAGCTCTTGTAGCCGGTGACGATCTTGAACTTGGTTCCCAGCATCCGGTTCATCACCGTCGGGAAAATGACGATGCTGGATGCGGGCCCGGTACCGCCCAGGATGACTTCCTTCTTCATCACGTCCTGGATGGTCTTAACGCCCGCCGTATTCCACGCGAGCGTCACCGAATTGGAACCGCCGGTCGAGCCCAGCCAGTTGAACTTGCGTGTGTCGTAACGCACGCCGCGGCCATCGACGACCTGATGCAGCGGAATGGCGTTGTTGATGGTGGCGATCGCCGTGCCGTCCTTGGCGGCGATATTGTACATGTGGTTGGTGGCGAGCACGTTGCCGCCACCGGGCATGTTCTGGACGATCAGGTTGGGAGAACCGGGTATATGCCGGTCCATGTGGCGCGAAATGGCGCGTGCGAGCGTGTCGTAGGTACCGCCCGCCCCCGTCGATGTGACGATGGTGATGGTCTTGCCCTTGTAGAAATCTTCCGCAATTGCGGATTGTGCCGTCGCCATGGCGATGGCGGCGGCAAATAGCCAGGTACGATGCATGACAGCCTCCCTCATGCAGGTGGGATTCTGGCCCACCCCGAAGGGCGAACCGCGGAACTTCGGGCTTCGGGCTTAACTCTTCTTTTTCTTCTTGCCCTTTTTAGGCATGACTTTCTTGGCTTCGGCGACGATTTCGGGCGCCGCGTTCACGGTATCGTTGACGATCTGGATGGTTTCCTCGGCGGTCATCGGCTCGATGTCGATGCTGAGCTTCGCCATTTCGGCAAGGAACGTCTTGTCGCGCAGCGTCCCCGCAAAGCCGTCGCGCAGCGTCTTGAGGCGATCCGCGGCGAGGCCCGGCGGCGCCGTGTAGGGCTTGCCGAGCGCGGTGGGCGCCGCGATCAGCTTCATGATTTCCTTGTCGCGCGGGTTCTTGGCGAGCTCTACCAGCGTCGGGACGTCGGGCAGCAGCTTGTCGCGCTTGAGGCCGACCTGTGCCAGGAACACGATCTTCTTCGGGGTCACCCAGCGGTCCTTGTACTCGGCAAAGACCGAGGACAGGCCGAAGGCACGGGACTGGATTTCGCCACGTTCCATGGCGACGTTGATTTCCGATGACGACTTGTAGCCGATGACGATCTTGAACTTGGTGCCGAGCAGATTGTTCATCACCGTCGGGAAGATGACGATTCCGGAGCCAGCGCCCGTCCCGCCGAGGGTGATTTCCTTCTTGATCACGTCATCGACTGTCTTAACCCCGGCCGTATGCCAGGCAAAGACGCCGGAATTTTCCGCACCCGTCGAGCCCAGCCAGCCGAACTTGCGCGCATCGAAACGCACGCCGCGCCCGTCCAGAACCTGATGCAGCGGCATCGCATTGTGCAGGGTGGCTATGGAAGTGCCGTCCTTGGGCGCAATGTTGAACATGAAGTTGGTGGCAAGCACGTTGCCGCCGCCGGGCATGTTCTGGACGATCATCGTCGGGTTGCCCGGCAGATGGCGCCGCATGTGGCGGGAGATCGCGCGGGCAATCGTATCGTACTGCCCGCCCGCGCCCGTCGAGGTGACGACGGTAACGGTCTTGCCCTTGTAGAAGGGATCTTCGGCCTGCGCAGTTGCGGATAGCGGCAGGGCGAGTACGGCGCCCAGCGCCGCCAGCACGATCGATTTGTTCATCTCGGGTCTCCCTGAATGTTTCTTATTCGTAACGCGAGAAGTCGTAGCCTTCCTTGGCGACGACCTCGAGCAGGAACGGCTTGCCCTTGGCATTGAAGTCGAGCCCTTCGCGGATGGCGCCGGCGATGTCTGCTGGCTTGTCCACCCGGCGCGAAGGGACGTTGAGGCCTTCGGCCACCTTCGAATAGGTGCCGCCGACGCTGAGCGCGCCGTACTTCGCCGTCGATTCGGTCAGCACCCCGCGCTCGCAGGCCATGACCTGGTTGTTGAACACCACGGTGAAGATGCCGATGTCGTTGCGCGACGCGGTCTCGATATCCATGCCGGTCATGCCGAAGGAGCAGTCGCCCATCACGTTGATGCAGGTGTGATCGGGGGCGGCCAGCTTCGCGCCGAGCGCCAGCGCAAGACCGTAGCCGAGTTGGGTCGACTTGCCCCAGCCGATGTAGGTACCGGGCTTCGTCGTTTCCCACCACGGCAGGGTCTGTTCGCGCGGGCTGCCCGAATCGTGGGTGACGATCGCCTTGTCGCGGTCGACGAGATTGAGCATTTCGCCGATGACGCGGTACTGGTTGATCGGAACTTCGTCGGACGAAAAATGCTTGGCCCACTCGGCCTTCCACTCCGCCTTGATCGCGGCGAGATCGTCCTTGAGCGCCTTCAGGCGGTCGGCGCGGCTCGTCTTGTTCTGTTTGGCGATTTCCGCGATCAGCGCGTCGATGACGAGGGCTGCATCGCCGGGAATCCCGATGTCGGCACGGTGATCCTTGTTGATATCGGAGGGATCGTTGGTCGAGTGGATGATGACCTTGCCCTTTGGTACCGGCGGGCCGAACGAGGTCTTGGTCAGGCTCGATCCGATGGCGAGGATGAGATCGCAGCGCTTCATGTATTCGGCGTAGCCCTTGGAGCGCGACCGGGTCGAGCCGCCGAGCGCCAGCGGATGCGCATCGGGTACCGCGCTCTTGCCGGGGTTCGTGCAGGCGACGGGGGCCGCGATCATTTCGGCGAGCGCCAGCAGGTTGTCACCGGCCTCGGCGTAGATCACGCCTTGCCCCGCCCAGATCACCGGGCACTTGGCGGCGAGGACGGCCTTGGCCGCGGCAGCGATGGCGACCGGGTCCGGGCCCTGACGCATGATGGGCACCGGTTTGTAGTCGATTTCGCCCTTGAATTCCTCGCGCTCCATGACGCCGACGGGAACCTCGACCAGCACCGGTCCGGGCTTGCCTGAACGCATCGCCTGGTAGGCGCGGCGCATGATCTCCGGCAGTTCCTGCACCGTGTGCGCGCAGGCCGACCACTTGGTGACCGGCCGATAGACCTCGGCCGCGCGGAAGGTGGGGTGAACGGTCTGGCGCTCTCCGGAAAAGCCCGCCGGAATGACCAGCATCGGGACGTTTTCGGAAAACGCCTGGGCAACACCGGCAAAGGCGTTTTCGATGCCGGGACCATGCTGGGCGGCAAAGACGCCGTTCTGCTTGCCGTGGCGGATGCGGGAAAAGCCGTCGGCCATGCCGACGCCGATGCGTTCCTGGCGGCAGAGAATCGGCCGGATATCGATGGCCGCGCAGGCGTCGATCAGGGCGTTGCGGGGATAGCAGGCAAGAAACTCTGTGCCTTCCTGCTTGAGAATGCGGGCAATGACTTCGGCGCCGTTCATGTGAGCGGTACTCTCCCTGTTGGTACTGGATTTATGTTCTTGCGTAAGCGAAAGCGGCCGGTCAGGCGTCGATGCTGGCACGGTCGAACTTGAAGGGCTCGGTCTTGGGAGCTTCGTAGCGCGTCGAGCGCACCCGGAAGCTCTTCGGGTCGAGTCCGGGCACAGCGCGGCCCGCTTCGAGATCGTCCATCGTCTTGAGCAGCAGATCGCGGATCTTGGTGATGGCCGTGTCGCCGATCAGCAGGTGTTCCTTCGTGCGATCGACGATGGCGCCCATCGATTCCTGAATGCCGGCGTCCTGGATGCCGAGGCCCTTCATGCCGGTGAAGGATTTTCCGCTCGCCTGCAATTCGCGGTCGATCAGGTAATCGTTGTCGCGGTTGGCGACAGGCCGGTCGGTGCCCGGAATGTTTTCGGTATGGATGCCGTTGAAGGTCGTGGAGCGCTTCAGTTCCTGTTCGGTGAACGCACCCGCGCCTTTCGGCTTGAAGTCGATGCTGTAGAGCATCGTGTTTTCGTCGTCGATCGGCATCCACATATGGGCGGCGTGGGGCACCGACGAGATGATCTTGTGGAACGGCATCAGGAAGATGTTGATGTTCCAGTGGTAGTTGGGCCCGCCCATGTCGCGGGCCGTGCCGACGACGAAGCCGAAGTCGGTGGGCACCACTTCGTAGAGCGACGGCAGGTAATGGCGGCTGGGTTCGGCCGAGCCGCCATGCAGGAAGGTCAGGTGCGGCGCGTCATAGCCGCCTTCAACACCCTGCAGCCAGTTGCATTCCTGGATGCGGCGGGTGGCGTGGCGCTGGTCGGCGGGGATCTCCGCCCATTCGAGGTGGGGGAAGTCGGGCTTCTTGTCGGGCGGGCCCATGTAGGTCCAGATCACGCCCCCCTTCTCCATGCAGGGATAGGACTTGGTCTTCATCTGGCGCTTGATCGCGCCCATCTGGTTTTCCGTCGTGGTGCCCGGCGCGATGCAGGGAACAT
>JAURLI010000039.1 GCA_030831315.1 Alphaproteobacteria bacterium | reverse complement strand
TGCCTGAAATCTTCGTCGATGGCGATGCCTGCCCGGTCAAGGACGAGGTCCTGCGGGTCGCTATCCGTCATGGCTTGCGCGTGCATCTGGTCGGCAATACCTGGCTGCGCGCGGGCGGAGATAATCCCCTGATCAGCCGCGTGGTGGTTGCGGAAGGACTGGATGCCGCCGACGACTGGATCGCCGAACATGTTTCGGCCGCCGACATCGCGGTAACCGCCGACATACCGCTTGCGGCGCGCTGTCTTGAGCGTGGCGCGCAGGTGATCGGCCACACCGGCCAGCCCTTTACCGAAGCGGGCATCGGTAATGCCCTTGCCATGCGCGAGCTGATGGCGCATCTGCGCGATACCGGTGAAATTCGCGGTGGCGGGCCGGCCTTCTCGGCGCGCGACCGTTCCCGCTTCCTGCAAGCCCTTGAAAATGCGGTGCAGATTGCCCTTCGCCAGCGAGGGGCTTGAAGCGAAGCCCGCGCAGGCGCAGTGTCAGAGACAATCGGAATATAAATTTTCAGAACAAGGGAGATGCCGCCATGCGCAGAACCAGTCGTGCTTTCTTCGGCACTTTCGCTTTGTCTCTTCTCATTCTCGCGGGCGCACCGGCCCAGCGGGCGATGGCGCAGGAAACCATCAAGGTGGCGCTTCTCGACATGAGCTCTATGTCCGGCCACATGATGGGTTTCGGCGGCCAAGGATACGGCGGCCCCGGTTATGGCGGCATGGGCTGGGGCGGACGCGGCCAGGGCATGATGGGCCCCGGGATGATGGGGCCGGGCGGTCCCGGCGGTTGGGGGCCCGGAATGATGGGTCCCGGTGGTTGGGGTCCCGGGATGATGGGCGGCGGAATGATGGGCATGATGGGCGGCGGAATGATGGGCATGATGTCCATTCGCCCTACCAAGAGCACCGTCAAGGCCGGCAAGATCCGCTTCGAGGTGGTGAATTTCTCGACCAGCGTCGTCCATGAAATGGAGATCGTCGCCGTCGATAATTTCAACACGCCGTTCGGCTACGACTATCAGACCGGCAAGGCGGTGGTCGACAAGTCGAAGGAAAAAGGCGAAGTCGAGGACATCGGCCCCGGCGCCACCAAGGTTCTGGAAGCGACGCTCCCGGCCGGCAATTACCTTCTGTTGTGCAATCTTCCCGGCCATTACGGCTCGGGTATGGTGACACCCTTCGTCGTCACCCCTTAAAGGGGCGTGACATGGGTGCCGGGTTGGGCTAGGAGTCTTCCCGTTACGGTTTGGCCGTGAAGGCAGATTTTATGCGCCTTGTGTTTGCCCTGCTTGCTTTTCTGTTCCTGTCCGTGTCCGCCTCGGCGCACGGGCTGGACGGCATTGGCGCGAGCAGCGTGAAGGCTCCTGCCGGCCATTCGGTCCTGCACCGCCCGCCGGTTCCCGGTCCGGCGGAGCACCATCAGGATCCCTCGCAAAGTATGCACTGCTCGTCGTCGAGCGTATGCAGTTCCCCCGTTTCCGTCGGCATGTGCTTTGCGCCGAGCGGCTGCCGCACGCATTCGGCATGGCCTGTCGCGCTTGAAAACCTGCTGCGTGCCCACATCCCGGACCGCGATCCGCCGGTACCGCGCGCCTAGGCGCAATTTCCGATTAATCTCTGAAAATTTAACCTGAGCGTTCGTTTGCGCGCGTATTCCCCGTGTGCGGGGTCATTGCGGCGTGGATGCTCGATCCAAGGAGTTCTTCAGATGAAGACCACCGTTTCCATGATTGCCCTTGTCGCTGCTTTCGCTATTTCCACCCCTGTGCTGGCCGATGCGGGCCACGGCAAGCCCTCTGCGATCGGCATGCCCGGCAAGAAGGTCGATGCCAAGCGCGTCATCGACATCGTGATGGAGGACAACACCTATAACCTCGAAAGCATCGAGGTGAAGGCCGGAGAAACCATCCATTTCAGGGTGAAGAATGCGGGCGAACTGCTGCATGAGTTCAACATCGGCACGCCTGCCATGCATGCCACGCACCAGCAGGAAATGATGAAGATGATGGAGATGGGCATGCTCACGCCGACCTCCATGAACATGAACATGTCGAGCCACGCCGCGATGGGGCATTCCGCTGCCGACATGGCCGGAATGAAGCATGACGATCCCAACAGCGTACTGGTCGAGCCGGGCAAGAGCGCGGAACTGGTCTGGAAATTCGCCAAGGCCGGCACGCTCGAATTCGCCTGCAATGTCCCGGGTCATTACCACACGGGCATGGTCGGCCAGTTCAAGTTCAGCCGCTAGGACCGTTTTTCACATCGGAGTATCCCTCATGAACACAGCATTACTTCGCGTGCCGCTGGCCGCGGTCGCCCTGGCCTTCGCCGCCCTCTCGGGCCCGGCGCTGGCTGGTACCTACAACCTCGAGATCGCGACCAAGACGGTCAACATCACCGGAGAGTCCCGGGAGGCGATGGCCGTCAACGGCCAGATTCCGGGACCGACCCTTCGCTTGAAGGAAGGGGAGGACGTCGTCATCAACGTCACCAACCGCATGAAGGTTGACACCTCGATCCACTGGCACGGCATCCTGCTGCCCTACCAGATGGACGGTGTGCCCGGGATCAGTTTTCCGGGCATCAAGCCGGGCGAAACCTTCACCTATCGGTTTACGGCCAAACAGAGCGGGACCTATTGGTATCACAGCCATTCCGGCCTGCAGGAGCAGGCGGGCGTCTACGGCCCGCTGGTCATCGAACCGGCGAAGAAGGAAGCCTTCCGTTTCGACCGCGACTACGTCGTGATGCTGTCCGACTGGACGGATGAAAAGCCGGAAACGGTGTTCCGCAAGCTCAAGCTCAAGAGCGATTACTACAACTACAACCAGCGCACGCTGGGCACCTTCATGGAGGATGCGAAGAAGAAGGGCTTGGGCGCCACCATGCGCGACCGCATGGATTGGGGCGACATGCGCATGGCGCCCACCGACATCGCCGACGTCACGGGATACTCGTTCCTCGTGAACGGCAAGACGCCCGCGCAGAACTGGACCGGCATCTTCAAGCCGGGCGAGCGCGTCCGGCTGCGTTTCATCAACGGTTCAGCCATGAGCTACTTCGATGTCCGCATCCCGGGCCTGAAGATGACCGTGGTGCAGTCCGACGGCAACGATACGCTGCCGATGCCGGTCGATGCCCTGCGCATCGCGGTGGCGGAAACATACGACGTCATCGTGCAACCGAAGGAGGACAAGGCCTACACGGTCTTCGCCGAAAGCATCGACCGCACTGGCGCCGCCCGCGCCACCCTTGCCCCGCGCGAAGGCATGGCGGGTGAAATCCCGCCGATGTCGCCGCGCCCGCAGCTGACCATGGCCGACATGGGCATGGGCGGCGATCATTCGGGCCACGACATGAGCAGCATGTCTGGAGTGGGGGGTGCCGGCGCAAAAAGTGCCGACCCGCACGCCGGCCACGTCATGGGGCCGATGTCGGAATACACGATGGGCAGCGGCCTCGTGCCCGAAAAGAAGCCGGGCGAGAAGTTCCTCGTTTACGGCGATCTTCGTGCCATGCGGCCGTGGAAGGACTACCGCAAGCCCGACCGCGAGATCGAGATCCGGCTTTCGGGGAACATGGAACGCTACATCTGGACGATCAACGGCAAGAAGTTTTCGGAGGCCGAACCGATCCGCCTGCGGCTGGGTGAGCGCGTACACTTCAAGTTCGTCAACGAAACGATGATGTCCCATCCCATGCACCTGCACGGGATGTGGATGCAGCTCGACAACGGCAATGGCCGGTTCAGCCCGCTCAAGCACGTGATCAACGTGACCCCGGGCATGACCATCAGCGCCGATGTTCCCGTCGATGCGGTGGGTGAGTGGGCGTTCCACTGCCATCTGCTCTACCACATGGCGTCGGGCATGATGCGCAAGATCATCGTCGAACAAAAAACCGCTGAAGCGCAGTAAGGAGAGCAGGGAAATGACAGTGTTCAGAAAAACCGTCCTGTCTCTCGCCGTTGGCGCGTTGCTTTCATTTCCGTTGGCCGTTCAGGCGGCGGAATTGGACAACATGGTGCAAAGCTTCCTCGAGTTCGAGCAGCTGGAGCACCGCAGCCAGAAGGGCACCGACGTCTGGGCCTGGGATGCCCAGGGCTGGATCGGCACCGACACCGACAAGCTCTGGCTCAAGACCGAGGGCGAGGCGCCGGAGAAGGGCAAGGTCCATGAAGCGGGAGTGCAGCTTCTCTACAGCCGCATGGTCTCCGACTTCTTCGACCTTCAGGCAGGCCTTCGCCACGATTTCCGCCCGGCGCCCGAGCGCACCTATGCGGTCGTGGGCCTCAAGGGCATGGCGAAGTACTTCATCGAGACGGACATGGCGGCCTTCGTCAGCGAAAAGGGCGATCTTTCAGCCCGTTTCAAGGCGGAAGCCGATCTCCTGCTGACCCAGCGCCTGGTGCTGGAGCCGTCGATCGAAACCAACCTCTTCGCCCAGGACGTGAAGGAGTATGACGTCGGCAAGGGCATCGCCGATGTCGGGCTCGGCCTGCGTCTGCGTTACGAGGTCCGACGCGAGTTCGCGCCCTATGTCGGCGTCAACTGGACGCGCAAGCTGGGCGAAACCGCTGTGCGCGCGCGGGCCGAGAACGAAAGGCGCGAGGACCTAGCCCTTGTCGTCGGCGTTCGTTTCTGGTTCTGAGAGAACGTCCCGCCGGGCTTTCGGGTCCGGCGGGATTCTTCAGGTGCTTTTGCCCCGACTTTCGGAGCGCACCAGGTAGATGCTGGAGCCGACGATCACCGCGGCGCCGACGAAGCTCCATGCGCCCGGCAGTTCGGTGAAGAACACGAAGCCCAGGAAGAACGAATAGACGATCCGCATGTAGTCGAAAGGCATGACGAAACTGGTATCGCCCAGCTTGACGCCATGGGTGAACATCGACTGGCCGATGATGCCGAGCGTACCCGTGAGCGCCAGCAGCAGCCATTCTTCCATCGTCGGTTGCACCCAGACGAAGGCCGCCGGGATGGCGGCAAACAGGGTCGTGAACAAAGCGAAATAAAACATGATGGTCAGCGTGCTCTCGGTGCGCGACAGCAGCTTGATCGTCAGCACCACGAGGGTGCCGAAGAAGGTGCCGCCCAGCGCGACGATGGCCCAGGGCTCGAACCCGTCGCCGAAGGGCCGGGTGATCATGATGACGCCTGAAAACCCGACAACGGCGACGATGGCGCGTTGCCAGCCCACGGTTTCGCGCAGGATCAGCGCGGCGATGCCGACCATGATGATGGGACGGGAAAACTGGATCGTCACCGTGTCGGCGATGGCCATGTGAACGAGGGCAAAGAAGAAACAGAGATTTCCCATGAAGCCGACGAAGCCGCGGATGGCATGGCCCGAGATTTTCTCTGTCTTGAGAACGGTGCGAAAACCGCTGCGCCAGACGACCGGCAGAATGACGATCAGTCCGGCGAGAAACCGGCAGAACAGCACCTCGAAGGAGGGCAGGCGCTGGCCCAGAAACTTCACCAGCGAGGCCATGCAGATCAGGATGAAGCCGCCGGTAACAACGAAGGCGGCGCCGCGGACATTGGGCGAAAGCGCGGCCCAGCGGGCCTTGGTTAGGGACAACACGCCGCGCCTAGGCCCAGGCTGCTTTGGCGGCGAACAGCATGCCCACGGTGGCGTGGCAGACGATCCCGTTCCACAACGAGCCGGAGCGCAGGTAGATAAGGCCGAAGGCCAGGGCATAGACGAAGCCGAAAGCCATGTTGGCCGGCATGTCAGGCTGGAAGTAGAGGCCTGCGAACAGGATCGAGGTGATGAACAGCCCCGCCTCGTTACCGAAGCGGCTGACGAAGAAGTTGAGCAGCACGCCGCGGAAATAGATTTCCAGCGTGATCGGCCGAACGATTCCGAACACCACCAACATCGACAGCAAACCAACCTGCGTCTTGAGGCCAGGGCCCAGCTGGGCCCGTAACCCTTCGATGATGCCGAGGCGGAACATGTGATCGACGCGCTCGCCGACAAAGAACAGCACGGCGCCGATGGTGATGCTGATCAGCACCCAGCGCGCGGTCGGCGGCGTCAGGCCGACGATGCCCCAGCGCATAGGCGTGCGCCAGGCCAGCACATAACCGGTTGAGGTCAGCACGCCAGTCAGCAGGATCAGGAACATCCACAGGATCTTCTTGAGCGGATCCTTGCCCTCGGGGCCGATGGTGGGGTCGAGCTGGACGACGATCGCGCCGAGCAGCACGGCGATCAGCAGGCCGAGGAACGTGATGCCCAGCACGTTGCGGATCGAAACGCGATAATTGACGGGCAGCTCGGGCCGGGGCTTGAAAGTGATCATCAGGCGGGAGATCCTTGTATGTGGCCGCGTGTGTGGCTGCCGGTTTTAGGCCGTTTCGCCAAGTGCACGCAACAAAAGTCTCAGCGCGGCGGCAACCGCCTGCGCGCGCACCGTGGCCCGGTTGCCGGGAAAGACGTGGCGTTCGTGCAGGGTGGCGGCACCTGCGCGGCTGGCCGCGATATGGACGAGACCGACGGGCTTTTCCGGGCTGCCGCCGCCCGGTCCGGCAATGCCGGTGACGGCGACGGCGGCGCCGACATCGGCCGCGCGCACGGCACCTTCGGCCATGGCGCGGGCGACATCCTCGCTGACCGCGCCCGAGCGCTCGATGGCCTTCGCATCGACGCCCAGAATCTCGGTTTTCGCCTCATTGGCATAGGTGACGAAGCCGCGCATGAAGACATGAGATGCGCCCGAGACTTCGGTGATCGCGCCCGCGATCAAACCGCCCGTGCAGGATTCGGCCGTCGCCAGCGTAATGCCGCCGTTGCGCGCGGCGGTGACCACGGCCTCGGCAAGATCGAGGGTGTCGTCAGAAAAATACACCGGGTTTCCCCAGGATCAGGAAATAGAGGCTGATCATGATCGCGGTATAGAGGCCCGCGCCGATGTCATCGGCCATTACACCGAGCGCACCGGGAAGCTGTTCGAGGTTGCGCAGTGGCCAGGGCTTCATCGTGTCGAAAATGCGAAACAGCACGAAGGCCAAGCCGAAAGCGAGCGGGTCGAGGCCCGCCGGTGCCACGGCGAGCAGTTGTCCCGCAACCTCGTCGATGACGATTTCGCCCGGGTCCTTCGTGCGTGACCGCGCGAGATAGACACGGCACGCCCACAGGCCGATGACGAAGGCGACCACCGCCGCTGCCGCGACTGCATAGGGTCCGAAGCGCTGGGCAAGGACCCAGGCGACGGGCAGGGTAGCGAGCGATCCCCATGTGCCCGGCATTTTCGGCAGCAGTCCCGTGCCGAACCACGTCACGGCGAGGGTCGCCGGATGCCAGAAGGACACGCCCTCAGGCAGGCCCTTCGACGGCTTCATCGTTGGCATGGTCATGAGCTCACGCCCCTCCGAGGCTGACGGTCGCGACGGCCTGGGCAGCAATGCCTTCGCCGCGCCCGAGCGCGCCGAGACGTTCGGTCGTCGTCGCCTTGACGCTGACGCGGCCCAGGTCGATGCCGAGGACATCGGCAATGCGTGCCCGCATGGCGTCGCGGTGCGGGCCGATGCGCGGTTCCTCGCAAATGATGGTGATGTCGAGGTTGACGATACGCCCGCCCGCGGCGCCGACGAGTTCGCCCGCGTGTTTCAGGAAGATCTGGGAGTCGGCATTTTTCCACCTGGCATCCGTCGGCGGAAAATGCGCGCCGATGTCGCCCGCGGCGATACAGCCAAGCAGCGCGTCGGTTGCCGCGTGCAGCGCCGCATCGGCATCGGAATGCCCGGCAAGTCCCCGGCCGTGCGGCAGATCGACGCCGCCAAGGCGCACGGGTCCCGGCTTCGCCGCATCGAAGGCATGGACGTCGTAACCGAAGCCGGTGCGCGTTTCGTCGCTCATGGCGCCTGCCAGCACGGCTCTGGCGCGGGAGAGGTCGTCGTCGGTGGTGATCTTGAGGTTGTTTTCCGACCCCGCGACCAGTGCCACCTCGATGCCGGCGAAGGTGGCGATGGCGGCATCGTCGGTGAATTCTTCGCGGCTTTCCTTGTGGGCGCGGCGGTGGGCTTCGAGGATGGCGGCAAAGCGGAAGCCCTGCGGCGTCTGGGCACGGAAGAGACCGTCGCGCGGCATGGCGCCGGTGACGACGCCGCCGGTGCCGAGTTTGATCGTATCGGTGACGGCAAGGGCCGGAATGGCGGCATCGAAATCGTCGAGTGCGCCGATCACGCGCCCGATCAGGGCGCCGTCGACCAGCGGGCGTGCCGCATCGTGGATCAGCACGTTTTCCGGTGCGCCCGCGGCGAGGCTTTCGAGGCCGAGGCGAACCGAATCCTGGCGCTTTGCGCCGCCGATGACGGGATCGCCGAGGCCGAGGCCGCGGGTCGCACTTTCGTACAGGTCGCGGTCGTCGCTATGGATGACGACGCGAACCTGGCCCACGCGGGGGTGGGCGGCGAAGGCTGCCGCTGCGCGGCCCAGAACGCTCCACTGGCCAAGCGCCAGGTACTGTTTCGGCGCATCGGCGCCGAAGCGGCGACCGCGTCCGGCGGCAACGATCAGGGCGGCGGTCGAGGCTTCGCTCGTGGTCATGGCTGGTCCGTGACGGGGGGATTGGACATGGCCGCAGGGTAATCGCGGGCGCGGTTCCTAACAAGCGCCCTCAGGGTGGCCAGCGGGGGGCTATGCCCAAATGCCGCCCTTGCCGGGCGCGCTTCGGTGATATACTCCCCCGCCCATGACGATGCTGGCCCTCAATATCGCCGCGCTCGCGGCCCTTTGCGCCCTGGCGGTTGCCCATTACACGGCGCCCGCCGAAGGCGGCCGCCTGCGGACCTGGGTCATGCTGGCCGTGGCCCTCGCGGGCACGGCGACGGTGGTGTGGGTGGATTTCGCCGCTGGTTGGCGGCCGGGCCTCGCCCCGGCGCTATGGCTGACCGTAGCGGCAACGCTGGCGCTTTACGGCGCGGGGTCGTTCGTCTGTCCGTCGCTGTCGCGGATCGGGGCGTTGCTGGCACCCTATCTTTTAATCCTTGGCGTGATTGCCACCGTCTGGACCCATGCGCCGGCGGGCGCGCAAACCGCGCCGGGCGGCGCCTGGCTCGGCCTGCATATCGTGATTTCGGTGGTGACCTACGCCTTGTTCACGCTGGCTGCGGTGGCGGGCACCGCCGTGTTCGTGCAGGAACGGGCGATGAAGGCACGGCGCCCGTCGCGCCTGACGGGACTGCTGCCCTCGGTCGTCGATGGCGAAAGCGTTCAGCGCAGCCTGATGCTGATGGCCGCCGTGGTCCTTGGTCTCGGGCTCGCGAGCGGCATGATCATCGAATGGCTCGACAGCAAGCGCCTGATCGACTGGAACCACAAAACGGTGTTTTCGCTGGTGGCCTTCGCCGTCATCTGCGGCCTGATCCTCGTCGACCGGCTGAGCGGCCTCGCCGGGCGGCGCGCTGCCCGTTTCGTGCTGCTGGCCTATCTGTTCCTGACGCTCGCCTATCCCGGGGTGAAATTCGTCAGCGAGGTCCTGCTGGGCCGGGCGTGAGCCCCGATTTCCTTGCGGAAGGGACGGCAACGGGCTATCTTGCCTGAGATTTAGTCAAGATTGATTTTGCTCAAAAAATGACCATCCAAATCGGTCCGGTTCGTCTCGACGAGCCGGTCATCCTCGCCCCCATGTCCGGGGTCACCGACCTGCCGTTCCGCCGCCTCGTCAAGGCGCAAGGGGCGGGGCTGGTCGTTTCCGAGATGATCGCGAGCCAGGCCATGGTCCGCGAGACGCGCCAGTCGCTCAAGATGGGCGAGACCCGGCCCGAGGAATTCCCGATGGCGGTCCAGCTTGCCGGCTGCGAGCCCGATGTCGTCGCCGAGGCGGCGCGTCTCAATGCCGATCGCGGGGCCGCGCTGATCGATCTCAACATGGGCTGTCCGGTGAAGAAGGTGGTGAACAAGCAGGCGGGCTCCGCGCTCATGCGCGACCCTTTGCTGATCGGGCGCATCGTCGCGGCCGCGGTCAAGGCTGTTGCGCTTCCGGTCACGGTCAAGATGCGCAAGGGCTGGGACGACGACAGCCTGAATGCGCCAGAGGTCGCACGCATCGTCGAGGATGCGGGCGCGCAGATGATCACGGTGCACGGCCGCACGCGCTGCCAGTTCTACGAAGGCTCTGCCGACTGGGCCTTCGTGCGCAAGGTCAAGGCCGCGGTTTCCATTCCTGTCGTCGTCAACGGCGATATTCGTAGCCTCGACGATGCGCTGGCCGCGCGCGAGGCATCGGGCGCCGACGGCGTCATGATTGGCCGTGGGGCCTGTGGCCGTCCATGGTTCCTGCGCCATGTCGCACATTTCCTGAAAACCGGCGAACGGCTGACCGAGCCGACGCCGGCCGAGCGCGGCACGCTCGCCCTTCGTCATTTTGAAGACATGCTGATCCATCACGGCAATCATCGCGGCGTGCGCATGGCGCGCAAGCATCTCGGCTGGTATGCGGCGGGGCTCGCCGACGCGGCGCGTTTCAGGAACGAGGTCAACCGTCTCGACGATCCCGCAGCGGTTGCGGCATTGACCCGCGACTTCTTCGATCGGGCGGCGGTAGCCGCCCACGATGAGATGCCGTTCGTCGGCACGGAGGCCGCATGAACCTCAAGCTGGTGCGCAAGCCGGGTGGAACCCCGGGTGGTCAGGAGGGGCGCTTCGAAGCGGTCCTGAACGCGCTGGCCGATCCTGTACTGGTGGTCGGCGCCGACAGCGCCATCGAATACGTCAACCTTGCCACCGAGCAGTTCTTCGACGCGAGCCAGACCTGGCTGTGCGAGCGCGCGCTCAGCGATCTCATTCCTACCGACAGTCCGCTCTTCGCCATGATCGAGCAGGTGCGGGCTTCGGGCGCAAGCCTTTCCGAATACGGCGTGACCCTGGAAACGCCTCGTATCGGTTCGCGCCTGCTGACCATCCAGGTGGCCCCGATCCCAGATAATGCCGGTACCGTGGTGGTGTCGTTCCATGATCGTTCCATCGCATCGAAGATGACGCGCCAGATGGATAGCCGCAACGTGGCGCGTTCGGTCACGGGCATGGCCGCGGTGCTGGCCCACGAGGTGAAGAACCCGTTGTCGGGCATTCGCGGCGCGGCGCAACTTCTTGAAACTGGCGTCAACGCCGAGGATCGCAAGCTGACGCGCCTGATCTGTGACGAAACCGACCGCATCTGCGCTCTGGTCGACCGCATGGAGGTTTTTTCGGAGCGGCCCTATATCGAGCGCGGTCCCGTCAACATCCATCAGGTTCTCGAACACGTGCGCGAACTGGCGAAAAACGGCTTCGCCCGGCACATCCGCTTCAAGGAACGCTACGATCCGTCGCTGCCGGCGGTGGCGGGTGACCGCGACCAGCTGATCCAGGTATTCCTGAACCTGGTCAAGAACGCGGCCGAGGCGGCGCCGAAAGTTGGCGGCGAGGTGACGCTGACCACGGGCTATCAGATCGGATTGCGACTAGCGCAGCCGGGCGGGCGGCGCACGCACCTGCCGTTGCTGGTCACGGTCGAAGATAACGGCGAAGGCATTCCCGACGACCTGCGCGGCAATCTGTTCGATCCATTCGTGACGACGAAGGCAGGGGGCACCGGTCTTGGCCTGCCGCTGGTTGCCAAGATCGTCGGCGATCACGGCGGTATCATCGAGTTTTCAAGCGAACCGGGCCACACGGTGTTCCGGGTGTATCTCCCTGTCTACAGGGGGCCGGAGGACAAGAATGGCTGACATGACGGTGCTCGTCGCCGACGACGACAACGCCATCCGTACGGTGGTAAGCCAGGCGCTGACGCGCAACGGCTTCAATGTGCGTGCCACTTCCAACGCGGCGACGCTGTGGAGCTGGATCGCCGACGGAGAGGGGGATCTGGTGATCACCGACGTCGTGCTGCCTGATGAGAACGGGCTCGATCTGCTTCCGCGCATCCGCAAGATCCGCCCTGATCTGCGCATTGTCGTGATGAGCGCGCAGAACACCCTTCTGACGGCGGTGAAGGCAGCCCAGCGCGGCGCCTTCGAATACCTGCCCAAGCCTTTCGATCTCAACGAACTCGTGGGCGTCGTCAAAAAGGCATTTTCGCAGCCCGCAGCGACGCCGGATGCCGCCAAGCAGGCCGATGCCGAGGAAGAGCAGCTTCCCCTGATCGGGCGCTCGCCCGCGATGCAGGAAATCTACCGGACGCTGGCGCGTCTCATCGCCACGGACCTGACGGTGATGATTACGGGCGAATCGGGAACGGGCAAGGAACTGGTGGCGCGCGCGCTTCACGATTACGGCTCGCGCCGCTCGGGCCCCTTCATCGCCATCAACATGGCAGCGATCCCGCGCGAGCTGATCGAAAGCGAATTGTTCGGCCATGAGCGCGGTGCTTTCACCGGTGCCGCCCAGCGCCATGTCGGCCGCTTCGAACAGGCCGAGGGCGGCACGCTGTTTCTCGATGAAATCGGCGACATGCCGATCGAGGCGCAGACCCGGCTGCTGCGCGTCCTTCAGGAAGGCGAATACACCACCGTGGGCGGGCGCACGGCGATCCGCACTAACGTCCGCATCATCGCCGCGACGCACCGCAACCTGCGGCGGCTGGTGTCTCAGGGCATGTTCCGCGAGGATCTTTTTTATCGTCTCAACGTCGTGCCGATCCGGCTGCCGCCCTTGCGCGAGCGCACCGAGGATATTCCGCTGCTGGTGCGCCACTTCCTCGCCCTTGCCCAATCCGAAGGCCTGCCCGGCAAGCGTATCGACGAACAGGCGATGGCGCGGCTCGCGGAATACCGCTGGCCCGGCAACGTGCGCGAGCTTGAAAATCTGGTGCGCCGTCTTGCCGCGCTCTATTCGCAGGAAGTCATCGGTCTCGACGTTGTCGAGGCGGAGTTGTCAGAGGCGCCGTCAGCCTCGGCACCCGAGATGGCCGCGGCCCCGCGGGAGGGCGAAAGCCTCGGCGGCGCGGTCGAGCGCCACCTCAAGGACTATTTTTCGGCACACAAGGACAGGCTGCCGCCTCCCGGGCTTTATGACCGGATCTTGCGCGAGGTCGAGCGGCCACTCCTGACCCTCGCCCTGTCGGCGACCAAGGGCAACCAGATCAAGGCCGCGCGGCTTATGGGCCTCAACCGCAACACTCTGCGCAAGAAGCTGCGCGAATTGGACATTCAGGTTGTCCGCGGCGTAAAGTAACGGCCCATCCGGGACCGATCCGGCCCGGGTTTCCGCCCATCCGCGGGTAACCACAAGCGAGAGCATGGCCCGTCAGCGCCGGTTAGCATGATGACGGAAAACGTCGCCGGGAACCGCCCCTCCAGACTCGCGCGCCTGTTGCGCTGGGCCGACGATGTCCGCCTGGCGGACAAGGCGGCCGTCGGTCTTGCCGTTGCTGCGGCGGTTTCGGGCATTGCCACATACGGAGCCTTCACCCAGCCGGCAGCGACCGAGCCGCGCGCTACTTCGGCCGTGCTGTGGCTGTTGTATCTCGATCTCGTGCTGCTTGTTCTGCTCGGTGCCCTGGTGGCGCGCCGTATGGTGCAGGTCTGGCTGGAGAGGCGGCGCGGTTCGGCTGGGTCGCGCCTGCATGTGCGCCTCGTGGGGCTGTTCAGTCTCGTCGCAGTGGCACCTGCCATCATCGTCGCGGTGCTGTCGGCGGCAGTGCTCAATTTCGGTCTGCAGAACTGGTTCAGCGAGAGCGTACGCACCGCGATCAACGAGTCGCAGGCGGTGGCGGAATCATACCTTCAGGAACATCGGCGCAATATTGCGGGCGATATCCTCGCCATGGCCAACGACGTCAACCGGCAGGTGCCGCTGATGTCGTCCGACCTGCGCGAATTCAACAGCTTCCTCGAATTTCAGGCGCAGGTGCGCAACCTGTCCGAAAGCATCGTGTTCACGGGGGCCGGGCAGGTGCTCGGGCGTTCACGCCTCAGTTTCACACTGGCGTTCGAGCGAGCGCCTGACTGGGCCATCACCCAGGCCCGGCAGGGTGGTGTCGTCTGGCTGGAATCCGAAAGCGACGACCGCCTGCGGGCGCTGGTTGCGTTGTCCTCCATTCCGAACGGATTCCTGCTGGTCGGCCGTTTCGTCGATCCCAGGGTTCTCGATCGCATCGAGCAGACGCGGTCTGCCGCGTCGAGTTACCGTAACCTCGAACAGATGCGCAATGACCTGCAGCTTCTCTATGCCGCGATCTTCGTGGTGGTGGCGCTTCTGCTGCTGTTCGTCTCGGTGCTGTTCGGTCTGACCTTCGCCAACCGGCTGGCGCGTCCCATTGCCGCACTCGCGACCGCTGCGGAACGGGTGCGCGCGGGCGATCTCTCGGCCCGGGTCGAGGAGGGCGACGACCGCGACGAGCTCGGCATCCTGACCCGCGCCTTCAACCGCATGACCAACCAGCTCGAAAGCCAGCGCCGGGAACTGATCGAGGCGAACCGGGTCATGGATAACCGTCGCCGTTTCATCGAGGCGGTGCTGTCGGGCGTGTCGGCGGGCATCATCGGCCTCGATGGCGAGGGGCGTATCAACTTCCCGAACCAGACGGCTTCGGACCTGATGGCGAGCGATCTGCATGAAGCCATCGGCAAGCCGATCGCCGATTTCGTGCCTGAGATGCGCGAATTGATGGATGCCGCGCGCTCCGATCCCGGCCGTTCCCAGGAAAGCCAGATCGAGGTGCAGCGCCGAGGCCGCGTGCGGACGCTTCTTGTGCGCATTACGGCGGAAGTCGAAGCCGACGAGGTGCGGGGCTATGTCGTCACTTTCGACGACGTGACCGAACTTCTGTCTGCGCAGCGCAAGGCGGCCTGGTCGGATGTCGCGCGCCGGCTTGCCCACGAAATCAAGAATCCCCTCACGCCGATCCAGCTGGCGGCGGAGCGCCTTCGCCGCCGTTACCTCGGCGAAGTGAAGTCGGATCCAGAGACTTTCTCGCTGTGCGTCGATACCATCGTGCGCCAGGTCGGCGATATCGGGAACATGATCTCGGAATTTTCCAATTTCGCGCGGATGCCGGCTCCGGAACTGCAGGATCACGAGATCGTTCGCGTCGTCCGGGAAGCGGCCTTCCTGCAGCGCAATGCCAAGGCCGATATTGCCTATGACCTAGACCTGCCTGACGGCAAGGTGGTGCTGACCTGCGACGAGCGCCAGCTGACACAGGCCTTGACCAACCTGATGCAGAACGCTGCCGATTCGATCAAGTCCCGTGCGGCGGCGGAATCCGCTGAAGGCAGGGATTACAAAGGCCACATCCGGGTCCGGCTGCTGAGCGGCCCCGAACGCGTGGAAATCGTGATCGAGGACAACGGGATCGGCCTGCCGAAGAATCTGGGGCGGGACATCACGGACCCTTACGTGACCACCCGGCCAGAAGGGACCGGACTGGGGCTTGCCATCGTGCGCAAGATTATGGAGGATCACGGCGGAGAGTTGAGTTTAGAAGACCGTGACGAGGGCGGGGCAAGGGTAAGCCTCGTTTTCCGAACATCAGGCCCGCAGCGCTCGGCGCGGCGGAAACAAGAAGATGATCAAGCAGTCCTGAAAACGGCGAACAAATGAATCATGATATTCTTGTCGTAGACGACGAAGTCGATATCCGCCTTCTTATTTCCGGCGTTCTCAAGGACGAGGGCTACACCACCAGGGAAGTCGCCGATGCTGAAACGGCGCTGGGGGAGATGGATGCGCGCAAGCCTTCCCTTGCCATCCTCGATGTGTGGCTTCAGGGCAGCAAGATCGACGGTCTTGAACTGCTCAGCATCGTCAAGACGCAATATCCTGAAATTCCCGTCGTCGTGATTTCGGGTCACGGCAACATCGAAACCGCGGTCGCTGCAATCAAGCGCGGCGCATACGATTACATTGAAAAGCCATTCAAGACGGACCGCCTGCTTCTGGTGGTGGCGCGCGCCATCGAGGCCGCGCGCCTCAGGCGCGAAAACCTCGACCTGCGCCAGCGCGCGGGTGACATCATTATGATTGGTGAATCGCCGGTGATGCGCGATGTGCGGTTGGCGATCGGCCGCGTCGGTCCGGCCAATTCGCGTGTGATGATCACCGGACCGGCGGGAGCGGGCAAGGAAGTCGCGGCGCGGATGATCCATGCCGAAAGCCCCCGTGCCAACGGGCCCTTCGTCGCCATCAATTGCGCCAGCATGCGGCCGGACCGTCTCGAGATTGAATTGTTCGGCGCCGAGGCCGGCATAGAAGGACCTGACTTGCCGCGTCATCCCGGCGTGTTCGAGCAGGCGCACAAGGGCACGCTGTTCCTCGACGAAGTCGCCGATATGCCGCTCGAAACCCAGGGCAAGATCGTCCGCGTCCTGCAGGAGCAGACCTTCGAGCGCGTCGGCGGTTCCAACCGGATCGAGGTGGACGTGCGCGTAATCGCGGCGACCAGCCGGAATCTCGAGGAAATGATCAAGGAAGGCAGCTTCCGCCAGGACCTTTATTACCGCCTTAACGTCGTTCCGATCCAGGTGCCGCCGCTGACGGCGCGGCGGGAGGATATCCCGGAACTGGTTGCCCATTTCATGGGACGTTCCGCGCGATCATCAGGCCTTGCGGAACGTAAGATCGGCGACGATGCCCTCGCGGCGCTGCGCGCCTACGATTGGCCCGGCAACGTGCGCCAGCTGCGCAACGTGGTGGAATGGTTGCTGATCATGGCGCCCGGCGACGAAAATGGGGTCATCCATGCCGACGATCTGCCGCCCGATCTTCTGGAGGCGGCCCCGCGCACGATTCGCGGCACGGCGGCCGATGAAATCATGGGTCTCAACCTGCGCTCGGCCCGGGAAATCTTCGAACGCGAATATTTGTCGGCGCAATTGAACCGGTTCGGCGGGAATATTTCGAAAACCGCGGAATTCATCGGGATGGAGCGGTCCGCCCTGCACCGGAAGCTGAAATCCCTGGGGCTTGGCGGCAACGACGGGACGAAGTAAGACTTTCCGCGTCAAGGGGCGGGACTCGTCGCCCATGCCCCGATTTGATAGAGTGGACAGCGCCGCGCAAGAGCGGTGCATTGGGATGGGCCTTTCATGAAAGTCATCGTTTGCGGTGCGGGCCTCGTTGGTACCAGCATCGTTCGCCATCTGGTCGCCGAGGATAACGACGTTACCGTCATCGATTCGTCTGCGGATCTGATCCGCAAGATCGGCGATTCGATGGACGTCAAGGCGATGGAAGGCTTCGCCTCCCATCCGGATGTCCTGGAACGGGCCGGGGCGGGCGATGCCGACATGATCGTTGCCGTGACCTATTCCGACGAGGTCAACATGGTGGCCTGTCAGGTTGCGCACTCCCTCTTCGAGGTGCCGAGCAAGATCGCGCGGGTGCGACACCAGAGCTACCTCAACCCCATCTGGGCCGATCTCTTCAGCCGAGATCACATGCCGATCGACGTGATCATCTCGCCCGAGATCGAGGTCGGCCGTGCGATTTCCCGCCGCCTGCACGTGCCGGGCGCCTTCGATACCATTCCGCTCGCCGACGGCGTGGTGCAGCTTCTCGGCGTGCGGTGCGCCGACGACTGCCCGCTTTTGAACACGCCGTTGCGCCAGTTGACGGAACTGTTCCCGGACCTGCACATGACCATCGTCGGGATCATCAGGGGCGGGAAGGGATTCGTGCCGTCATCGGCCGATCACATGCTGGCCGGCGACGAGGTCTATTTCGTCTGCGAATCGGTACAGGTGCCGCGCGTGATGGCCGCATTCGGCCACGAGGAGCCCGAGGCGCGGCGCATCGTCATCCTGGGCGGCGGCAATATCGGCTGCTACCTCGCCCATGAGATCGAGGAGCACCGCCCCGGCGTCAGCGCGCGGATCATCGAATTCAACAAGGACCGGGCCCATGTCGCGGCGCAAGGTCTGTCGCGGACGGTCGTACTGAACGGCGATGCGCTGGACCCCGAAATTCTCGAAGAAGCGAACGTCGGCGCTGCCGAGGCGGTCATTGCCGTCACCAACGATGACGAGGTGAATATCCTCGCTTCGCTGCTGGCCAAGCGCTACGGCGCCAAGAAGGCGATGACGCTGATCAACAACCCGACCTATTCGCCGTTGATCACGACCCTCGGTATCGATGTCGTGGTCAGCCCGCGCGCCATCACGGTTTCGACGATTCTTCAGCACATCCGCCGCGGCCGCATTCGCGCAGCCCATGCGGTGCACGAGGATTTCGGCGAGATCATGGAGGCCGAAGCGCTCGAGACGTCCTCGCTCGTGGGCACGCCGATCCGCGACGCGGGCCTTCCCGATGGCGTTCTGATCGGCGCCATCATTCGAGATGGGCAGGTGATCACACCGACCGGTGATACGGTGATCAAGGCTCATGACCGCGTCATCATTTTTGCCGAGACCGAGGCGGTCAAGAAGGTCGAACGGATCTTCGCCGTCAGTCTCGAGTTTTTCTAGGCCAACGCCCCGACCATGTCCCGTATAGCTTACGTCAACGGCCGCTACGTCCCTCACCGGCGGGCGGCGGTTCATATCGAAGACCGCGGATACCAGTTCGCCGACGGTGTCTACGAAGTCATTGCCGTGCGCGAGGGTTGCCTCGTCGATCGCGGGCCGCACCTGAAGCGCCTGAAACGTTCGCTATCGGAACTGGGTATCCCGCGTCCGATGACCGATGCCGCCCTCTGTCACGTGCTGGCGGAAGTGGTGCGGCGCAACCGGGTAGCCGACGGCATGGTTTACCTTCAGGTGACGCGCGGGATCGCGCCCCGCGATCACGCATGGCCGAAAGGCATGCGGCCGGCGGTGGTGGCGACCGCCAAATCTCTGCGCGGGCCGTCGGCGGAAATGCGAGAGCAAGGCGTGAAGGTCGTCAGCCTGCCCGACCTCCGCTGGAAGCGCTGCGACATCAAGAGCGTTTCCCTGCTGCCTAACGTGCTGGCGAAGCAGACGGCGCGCGCGGCGGGGGCCTTTGAAGCACTGTTCCTCGACGAGGCCGGCCGGGTGACCGAGGGCAGTTCGACCAATGCCTGGATCGTTACGAAAAAAGGCGAATTGCTGACCCGCGAGGCGGACGAGGCCATCCTCAATGGCGTCACCAGGCAGGCGGTGATCGCCTTGGCAAGGAAAGCCGGTCTTAAATTCGTGGAGAGATCTTTCACCCTGCGCGAGGCCCAGTCGGCGGCGGAGGCCTTCCTGACATCGACCACGGCCTTCGTCGTGCCGGTCGTCGCCCTGGACGGCAAGCGCATCGGCGATGGCCGGCCGGGTCCGTTTACCCGGCGTCTCGGCGAGGAATACAGGGATTACGTCGCCCGCTTCGCGCGCAAGGGCGCGTCGTGAGCGGTTTTCCCCTGCCGCCGCCCCGGGCGATCCTGTTCGATTGGGACAATACCCTGGTCGACAACTGGCCCTCGATCCACGATGCCCTGAACGCGACATTCAGCGCGATGGGCCATGAATTGTGGACTCTCGAGCAGACGAAGGAACGTGTGCGCCGTTCACTGCGCGACAGTTTCCCGGAAATGTTCGGCGAGCGCTGGACGCAAGCGCGCGATATTTTTTACGCGCGCTTTGAAACGGCGCATCTTGAACATCTGGCGCCGCTGCCTGGCGCGGCCGAAATGCTCGCTGCTCTCGCGGAAACAGATCTCTATCTTGGTGTCGTCAGCAACAAGACCGGCCGTTACCTGAGGGCGGAGGCGGCGCACCTGGGCTGGGATCGGCATTTCGCCTGCCTCGTCGGGGCGACCGATACGCCGGCGGACAAGCCCGCCCCGGAGGTGGTTATCCGGGCGCTCGAAGGCAGCGGCATCGGCCCGGGTCCGGCGGTCTGGTTCGTCGGGGACGGCGCCATCGATGTCCAGTGTGCACAGGCCTCGGGTTTGACGCCGGTGGTGGTCGAAGGGCCGGGAACGCGGGCGGAAATGGCCCGCCACAATATTGACGAATTTATCCCCGATATTTCCTATATTGCCGAGGTTTCCATCCTCCTAGATTTGATCGGTCAGGCGTCGGGAGGGTTGGCACACAAGGTAGGGAACTAAGGAAACGCCCGAGTAACATCTTAGGCGACATACAGATAGCAACCGCATAGCAGAAAGAAAGATAATGGCTGCTGACAAATCCCAAAACCTCCAGGACGTATTTCTCAACACCATCCGCAAGCAGAAGACCCCCGTCACCATCTTCCTGGTGAACGGTGTGAAGCTTCAGGGGATCGTCACCTGGTTCGACAACTTCTCCGTGCTTCTGCGCAGGGATAGCCATTCCCAGCTCGTCTACAAGCATGCCATCTCGACGGTGATGCCGTCGGCGCCGGTATCCTTGTGGGAAGGCGACGACGAGGGCGCGCCTGCCGACGCGACCGCCGACGCCTGATGCGCCTGGCCTGAGGCCAAAGGGCTTGGCCTCCTCATCCAGCAACAAACCTACGGGCCCTGCCGTGTCCGCGCCTAATGGCGTCGGCGCGGCAGGACTGTCTGGTCGCGCGGCCGTCGTACTTCCGGTACTGCGCGGCGAGTTTGCGCGCACGCCCGGGGCGCGCCTGGAGGAAGCCTGTGGCCTTGCCGAGGCGATCGACCTCAAGGTCGTATTCGCGGAAACCCTCAACCTTCCCAACCCGCGTCCGGCGACCCTGATCGGGCAGGGGGCGGTCGAGCGCCTCGGGGAACGCATCGAGGCCGAGGACATCGCGGTCGTCGTCGTGGACGGGCATCTTTCGCCGATCCAGCAGCGCAACCTCGAACTGGCATGGAAATGCAAGGTCATCGACCGTACCGGCCTGATCCTCGAAATCTTCGGTGCGCGGGCCCGTACCCGCGAAGGATCGCTCCAGGTCGAACTGGCGTCGCTGACCTACCAGCGCTCCCGCCTGGTGAGGTCCTGGACCCACCTTGAACGGCAGCGCGGCGGCTTCGGCTTCCTTGGCGGTCCAGGCGAAACCCAGATTGAGGCCGACCGCCGCCAGATCGACAATCGTATCCTGCGCATCAAGGCCGACCTCGAAGAGGTCAAGCGCACCCGTGCGCTTCATCGCAAGGCGCGCTCGCGGGTGCCGTTCCCGGTCGTTGCCCTGGTCGGCTATACGAACGCGGGCAAATCCACCCTGTTCAACCGCATGACCCGGGCCAGCGTCACTGCGAAAGACATGCTTTTCGCCACGCTCGATCCCACCATGCGCGCGGTGGACCTGCCGTCGGGGCGGCGGATCATCCTGTCCGACACGGTGGGGTTCGTCTCGGACCTGCCGACGGACCTGGTCGCGGCCTTCCGCGCGACCCTCGAAGAAGTGCTGGCGGCGGATCTCGTCATCCATGTGCGCGATATTTCCCACGCTGATTCGGACGCCCAGAAGGCGGATGTCGAATCGGTTCTTGCCGATCTCGGCGTTGACCCGGCTGCGGGCGGCGGCATGGTCGAGGCGCTGAACAAGATCGACTGCCTGGACGACGAGGCGCGCGGCGCCTTGATCGCCCGCGCGCGGCGTGAACCTGGCATGGTTGCGCTGTCGGCCTGGACGGGCGAGGGGATCGACGAGTTGCTGGAATTGCTGGACCGGCGAATTTCGGCACGGCGGCGGGTATTTCACTATCACCTTGGCCCTTCCGAAGGGGCGGCGGTCGCCTGGCTTTACCAGCACGGCGATGTCATGGAACGCGAAGATGAAGGGGATGGCAAAGCGCGGCTGACCGTGGCGCTTGATCCCGAGGACGCCGCCCGCTTTGAGGCGCGGCGACACCAGCAAGAGCTGTAGCGCGACGGTTTTCTGTATTTCAGAGTATTTACTTGATCGGAATTAGGGGCGAGTATTCCCTGCTATTTTGGGTAGCAAGGGGTTGCTCATGCTCTGGATGCAGAGATTCGACCCGCGCCGGTAGGAGGAGGTGCCTCCCGAGATCGCCGAGGAAAGCCGGCATTTCGGCCTCTGGTCTCGCTTGATGCTCGCTCTTTCCGCGATCTTCCTGCTTTCGACGGCCAGCTTCGCGATCGAGTTTTTCCTGTTCCAGGACGAATTGATGTTCCGGCGGCTGTTCCAGAACAACGCGATCATTTTTGGCGCTTCCTTTGGCATCGCCGCCGGGGTGTTGATGCGCGCCTGGTGGACCCGTTACCTTGCCTATGGGATATTCGTGCTCAGCATCTCGAATATCATATCATGCAGCCAGATCAGGCTTCAGGGCATCGGCGAGGCCGAGGCCCACGACTTCTTCCTGGCGAGCATGACCATCCTCCTGCTGGTTCGGGACCTGCCGGTTTGCCTGTACCTGACCGCCTCGCGCCGGGCGCGAATGACTTTGGAGCATCACAGGTTCTCGCTGGTCAGGGCCACGCCCCCGGGATCGGCCTGATCAGGGCACGATTCCGCACTTTTCTCGCTATTTAACCATCCCCGGCAGTTGACAGGCCGGGGGTCGCCGCCTATATGACTGGCACTCGCCGAACGGGAGTGCTAACAGCCCGCGGCGCATGAAAATTAGTCGTTAATTTTCAGACCGTTATAGGGAGAAGGTCAATGAACATCCGACCTCTGCACGACCGCGTCATCGTCGAGCCGCTCAGCGCGGAAGAGAAGACGGCGGGCGGCATCATCATTCCTGACACCGCGAAGGAAAAGCCCTCCGAGGGCAAGGTCGTCGCGGTCGGTTCCGGCTATCACGGCAAGGACGGCAAGCTCACGGCGCTCGACGTCAAGAAGGGCGATCGCGTCCTTTACGGCAAGTGGTCCGGCACCGAGATCAAGGCCGAAGGCAAGGACCTGCTGATCCTCCGCGAGGGCGACATCTTCGCCGTCCTCGACAGCAAGTCCAAGGTCCATGCCACCGCCAAGAAGGCAGCGGCGGGCGCGGGTGCGCACAGTCACGCGCATGTCCCCGGCACCGACTGCTGCTGAACCATCCAATTCACCTACCCAAGTAATCCACACGTAACCAGGAGAACAGGCATCATGAATATCCGGCCCCTGCACGACCGCGTGGTCGTCGAACCGCTGGCCGCGGAACAGAAGACGAAGGGCGGAATCATCATCCCCGATACCGCGAAGGAAAAGCCCTCCGAGGGCAAGGTCGTCGCGGTCGGTTCCGGCTACCGCGGCGATGACGGCAAGGTCACCCCGCTCGACGTCAAGAAGGGCGACCGCGTCCTTTACGGCAAGTGGTCCGGCACCGAGATCAAGGTCGACGGCAAGGACCTGCTGATCATGAAGGAATCCGACATTCTCGGCGTCGTGCAGTAAAGCGCGAACCGACAGGACAGAGAACCAAGGGAGTAATCAAAATGGCTGCTAAGGAAGTCAAGTTTTCCACTGACGCGCGCGATCGCATGCTGCGCGGTATCGATGTGCTGGCCGAGGCCGTGCGCGTCACGCTCGGCCCCAAGGGCCGCAACGTCGTGATCGAAAAGTCGTTCGGCGCCCCGCGCATCACCAAGGACGGCGTTACGGTTGCGAAGGAAATCGAACTTTCCGACAAGTTCGAGAACATGGGCGCGCAGATGATCCGCGAAGTCGCCTCGCGTACCAACGACGAAGCCGGTGACGGCACCACCACGGCGACCGTTCTGGCCCATGCCATCGTTCGCGAAGGCGTCAAGGCCGTGGCCGCGGGCATGAACCCGATGGACCTGAAGCGCGGCATCGACATCGCCGTGGAAGCGGTCGTCGAAGACCTGAAGAAGCGCTCCAAGCCGGTCAAGACCAGCCAGGAAATCGCCCAGGTCGGCACGATTTCGGCCAACGGCGAAGTCGAGATCGGCAAGATGATCTCTGCCGCCATGGACAAGGTCGGCAAGGAAGGCGTGATCACGGTCGAAGAGGCCAAGGGTCTCGACACCGAGCTGAATGTCGTCGAAGGCATGCAGTTCGACCGCGGCTATCTGTCGCCGTACTTCATCACCAATGCGGAAAAGATGACCTGCGTTCTCGATGACGCGCTCATCCTCCTGCATGAATCCAAGCTCTCCAACCTCCAGTCGATGCTGCCGGTTCTCGAATCGGTCGTGCAGTCGGGCAAGCCGCTGCTGATCATCGCCGAGGACGTAGAAGGCGAAGCGCTGGCGACTCTGGTGGTCAACAAGCTGCGCGGCGGCCTCAAGGTCGCGGCGGTGAAGGCGCCGGGCTTCGGCGATCGCCGCAAGGCCATGCTGCAGGACATCGCCGTCCTGACCGGTGGCCAGGTCATTTCCGAAGACCTGGGCATCAAGCTCGAGACTGTCACCATGGACATGCTCGGCAAGGCCAAGAAGATCAGCATCGACAAGGAAAACACCACCATTGTCGATGGCGCCGGCAAGAACAAGGCGATCCAGGATCGTTGCGGCCAGATCCGCGCGCAGATCGACGAGACGACCTCGGACTACGACCGTGAAAAGCTGCAGGAACGTCTGGCGAAGCTCGCCGGCGGCGTTGCGGTGATCAAGGTCGGCGGTGCCACCGAAATCGAGGTGAAGGAGCGCAAGGATCGCGTCGATGACGCCCTGAACGCTACCCGCGCCGCGGTGGAAGAAGGCATCGTCCCGGGCGGCGGCACGGCTCTGCTGTACGCTACCCGCAAGCTCGCGGGCGTGAAGCTCTCCAACCACGACCAGCAGGTCGGTGTCGATATCGTGCGTCGGGCGATCCAGGCCCCCTGCCGCCAGATCGCCGAGAATGCCGGCGCGGACGGCTCGGTCATCGTTGGCAAGCTGCTCGAAGGCAAGGACACCAACCACGGCTACAACGCCCAGTCCGACAAGTACGAGGACCTGGTGAAGGCCGGCATCATCGATCCGACCAAGGTTGTGCGTACGGCGCTGCAGGACGCGGCTTCGGTCGCCGGTCTGCTCGTCACCACCGAGGCGATGATTGCCGACAAGCCTGAGAAGAAGGATGCGCCGATGCCCGGTGGCGACATGGGCGGCATGGGCGGAATGGGCGGCATGGGCTTCTAAGCCCGTCCGTTCAGGACCAGATTGGGGCCGTGTCTCCCGAAAGGGGGGCGCGGCCCTTCTCTTTTTGGCTAAAATCGGCGGCGAAGGAGATTGCGAATGGCGAAGGATACTCAGGGGACGCGGGCCGCCTTCATCGGGCTTGGCGTCATGGGCGCGCCGATGGCGGGGCACCTGGCCGCGAAGGGGCACCAGGTTGCGGTGTGGAACCGCACGCCGGCAAAGGCGCTGGCATGGGCAGAAAAGCACCGGGGCCGCGTCGCGGAAAGTCCGGCCGATGCCGCCAGGGATGCGGACTTCGTCTTTACCTGCGTCGGCAATGACGACGACGTGCGGGCGGTGACGCTGGGGGCAGGGGGCGCATTGGCGGGCATGGCGAAGGGCGCGGTGCTGGTGGATCACACCACGGCCTCGGCCGGGCTTGCGCGCGAACTCGCGGGGGCAGCAGAAAAAAACGGCTGCGGCTTTCTCGATGCGCCTGTGTCGGGCGGGCAGGCGGGGGCCGAGAACGGCCAGCTCACCGTGATGGTGGGCGGCGCGCCTGATGTGTTCGAACGGGCCGAGCCGGTGATGGCGGCCTATGGCCGTGCGGTCACTCTGATGGGACCGGCGGGGGCGGGCCAGCTGACCAAGATGGTCAACCAGATCTGCATCGCCGGTCTGGTGCAGGGGCTGGCCGAAGGGCTCGATTTCGGCCTGCGCGCGGGCCTCGATGTCGACAAGGTGATCGACGTCATTTCCAAGGGCGCGGCGCAGTCCTGGCAGATGGACAACCGGGCCAGGACGATGATCCGGAGCCAGTTCGACTTCGGCTTCGCCGTCGACTGGATGCGCAAGGACCTGGCCATCTGCGCCGAGGAAGCGGGCCGCAATGGTGCCGCCATTGAGGTCGCCCGGCTGGTCGACGGCTTCTATGCCGAGGTGCAGAAGATGGGCGGCAGCCGCTGGGATACCTCCAGCCTGATCGCCCGGCTCAGGGACAAACGATAGGGGGCGCAAGCTGGGCCTTCCCGGCGGGCGGCCAACCCGCTAGGATGCGCCCCATCCAACGCGGCGGCCACCGGCGGGCGCGCGCGAACCACCCCATAAGCCGTTTCCCACAATCCTCGCTGGAGGCGGTTTTCATGTTTTCAAGCGTAACGCGCGCGCTGCGCAGCAGCGTGCTCTCGGTCGTGATGGTTGCGGCTCTCGTGCTGATGGCGTCGCCCGCATCGGCCGCGGCCTGCCGCGTCGAACTTCTGACCGGCCAGTGGCAGCACAAGGTCGACAACTCGCGCTGGGCTTTTTTCACCAGCCAGAAGGTCGACTGCCGCCTGTGCCGCGACTGGAACGTCGCGGGGGGCTGCAACTACGTTCCCGACGAAGACGACGACCAGGGGCGCAAGCAGTGCACCTACGCCAATGGGCGCGAGGTCACCAAAATCGTGCCGTCGGGCAAGGTGACGGTCACGGGTTGGGAAGGGAAGAACGGCGTTCTCGACAAGATCATCTTCAGCGACGGCACCGTGCACGAAGTGGCCAAGACCTGCTCGATCAACGGCGCCTCTGGCGTCATGACGATACCGGGCATCGGCGACTTCCAGTGCCACTACAATTACCAGTGCACCAAGATCGAGCGCGAAGCGCAGTAGGCGCTATAGAAATCGTTTGATGGAGGCGGCCGCGCTCACGCGCGGCCGTTTTCCTTTTCCTTGGCCTCGTTCCAGAGCGCGTCCATCTCTGCCAGGTCGGACTGGGCAGGGGTTTTGCCGCGGGCGCGCAATTCGGCCTCGATATGGTGAAAACGCCGGGTGAATTTGTCGTTGGTGCCCCGCAGCGCCGTTTCCGGGTCGATGCCGAGCTTGCGGGCGAGGTTGGCGACGGCAAACAGCAGGTCGCCGATTTCGTCTTCCATGCGGGCGCGCGGTGCGTCGTTTTCGACTTCCTCGCGCGCTTCGGCCAGTTCTTCATCAATTTTGTCGAAGACCTCGTCGATGCTCGGCCAGTCGAAACCGACGCAGGCCGCCCGCTTGGTCAGCTTTTCGGCGCGGATGAGGGCGGGCAGGGCCATGGCGACCCCGTCCAGCACGCTTTCAGGGCCTTTCGTTTTGGCTTTTTCGGCGCGTTCGGCCGCCTTGTGGGACTCCCAGGCCCGCGTCTGGGCGGCGGCATCACTGATGTCCGGGTCGCCGAAGACATGGGGGTGGCGGCGGATCATCTTTTCGGCTTCGTGGGTGGCGATGGCATCGAAATCGAATCCGCCTTCTTCGCGCGACATCTGGGCGTAGTAGACCACCTGGAACAGAAGATCGCCGAGTTCGTCCTTGAGCGCCGTGCGATCACCTGAGGCAATCGCATCGGCGACCTCGTAGGCTTCCTCGATCGTATACGGCGCGATGGTGTCGAAGGTCTGTTCACGGTCCCAGGGGCAGCCCGTTTCTGGATCGCGCAGCCGGGCCATGACGTCGATCAGGCTCAAAATTGAAGATTCGCTCTTGGTCATGTCGTTATTTCCCGGCTGATGCGTTCTCGTCTGTGTCGCCAGGCCGGGAGCGCGACCTCGCGGACCCAGGCCAGAAATACCAACAACGTAAGAATCCATGCGGCATAGCCGTAACGCCCGCCGACCCTGTAGAAAAGTAATTGCACCTGAAGTGCAAGGGCGGTGAAGGCAACGAGACGAACATGTGCTGATGTCGCTTTACGGAAGGCCATGTACAGGCAGACGGCCAGTGCCAAATGGTACCAGGGCTGCCGAAGCGGAATCTCGCCATTCAGATGTTTGGCGACAATTCCGACGGACGGCGCAGTGAAGTCGCCGCGCAAGAGCGCGCCGGCCGCGCTAAACCAGTCCGATGGAGAGGCCCCCATGTTGAACGGGCGCGTCGCAGAGACGGTCAACAATACGAATTTGCCTTCGCCGAAGGCGAGGTTATGCGCCGGAATGAGAAAGACCAACGATAGCGTCATTGCAAGCGCGGCAAGTGTTGGAAAACGACGGTTTTGCAGAAGAACGATCCCAACCGCTGCAGCGAGCACCAAGACCCCCGGGATCAGGTTGACGCGGAGCATGATCGCGGCCGCGAGGCCAAGTCCGGTCCATGCCATTGCCCCGGGCGCAGCTTCCCGGGAGTTTGGCCCCCCGGTGAACAGCGGCAAGCATCGGGCAATACCAAGAAAAAACAGGAGATAGGCGACAGGCTCGGCGAAGCCGCGCAACATCTGATAGGCGAAATAATGCTGCCAGAAACCGAAGGCTTCGAAAACCGGCACGAAAAAGAACATGACCGAAAGCACGAGCGCCCAGCGCTCGCCGAGAATCTGCTTCATCAGCCTGAAAATCACGATGGGAACGAGCGCGGTCAGCAGCAGTGGCCCGAAAATGGTGGCGCCGAACAGTGGCGTCAAAACCGCGTGCAAATAGCGGTATCCCGGCTGAAAGTCGAAAGATGATTCTCCGCCGACTAGCGCGGGGCGGATATTGCCGTCCATAAGCGCAAAAAGTATGTCGCGCCCGAGGCTGAAATGAACGAGGCCGTCGTTTCCGCCTTCGAAAAGCGAAAACCCGCTCATGGTGTCGGGGCGATGGATAATCATCGACAGGACGGTCAGCCCAAAAGCCGCGATCACTGCCGCGGCCATTTTCAAGTTCGGGCGTCGCACCGCGAGGCCGATGATCGCGATCCCGGCCAAGAGGGAGAGGGCCAGCGAGAGATACCTGGCTGCTTCAAGGCTGCTGCGTGGCTCAAACTTGACTGAAAGCGGCAAGTCCGGATCGGCGTTCACCGCCCAAAGCGTCAGAATGCCTGATTGTGTCGGCAAGCCGTCGAGGGGCCGGCAAGCGCGTTGCCTGTGAATGACGTTTTGCAGCGTGCCTTCCGCGGTTGGAATGAAGATTTCCCCCTGCCAACAGAGACTAGCGCCCTGACGGGAATTTTCCCCGATGTTCCAGCGAATGTAGTAGGGCAATTCGTCGCGCCTTGGGCGGTCCGCACCATAGACGTTAAGGGAGGCGTCGTTGAAGCCATCGAAACGAAGACCGCCGCGCGTAACAAAGTCGATAGAGTCGGTCCGTCGTGACAGGTAGGACGGCGCAAGAAGAGTGTAGATCGAGCGGTCGAAAAGGCGTCCGTTAGAAGAGAGATTCGTGTGGGGCTTCTTCGACCAGTTCTTCTCCCAAGCCGCAAGGTGTCGGGCGAAAACTTCCGGCGGCAATCCTGCGCGGTATACGCCAAGATCGCCTTTTCCGACGAAAATACCGATGCCTTCGTGAATGACAGGCGCAGGCAGTAAAACGCGAACCGTCACCGCTGCCGCCGAGAGAATCAGGATCGCGAACCAGCGCCTGTAATCAGAGGTGATCGTTCCGGCGATTGCGAAGGCCATCGCGCAAACCACAACCGCACAACCGGGCCAGTCGTCGACGGGAATGCCGAGGGCGATCAAAATCGCGGAAAAGTATCCGACCAGAGCAAAGGCGTTCATTTGTTCACTTTCGGAAAGTGTAATATTTGTGCCCGACAAAGCTGGTTACGGCCGGAACCGCTAGGCCTATGGCATGGGCGACGGTCTCGGCCTGCCAGGTGAATCCGATCGCCGGGAAAACGATGCGCGCAAGTCCGACGCTGACGATCCAGACCTGTGCGAGAGCCAGGACATTGACGATCGAAAACCGAATGTACTGGCTGTGCATCGCGGCGGTCTGCAAAGGGAAGACGTATTTGCGATTAAGCACGAAGGCTACAGACATTCCGATCAGGTAAGCGAGGGCAACGGCGATTTCGTAAACGAGAAACCGGCTGAACAGGGCGCGGGCCAGCAGATTGACCAAAGCGGCCACGCCACTGACGGCGATAAACGCGCCGTATTGACGAATCCAGCCCGTGCTCACGGCCTTGCTCCGACTGCGTCCGCCATCGCGCGACCGAGCCGCAGGCTTTCCGAGATGCCGCGATCCTCGGGATAATAGAAACAGGTATCGGCGATCTGCAGGCCCGGCACCGACGTTTGCACAGGCGGTAGCTTTGCCGCGAACCCGGGGGGGCAGACCGGCTGAGCGTGCCTGAGCCTTCCGACATGGTGGGCTATCAGGTCGGCGTCGGTCACGGATGGATTGACGCGCCTTACGGCACGCATCGCATCGGAAAGGAACGCATCGTTGTCGCGCGGCCACAGTGCATTGGTCACCGGCATGTAGAAGGGGACGAAGACGACTACGTCGTCGCCCGTTGGCCGCAGGTTCGAGAATTCGATGATGCCGGGCACATTGATTTTAGGATCGACGATATTGACCCAGAAATGCGGGCTGGCGGATTTTCTTAACTTAAGGACGACGCAGACCACGCCGATATTGGCAATCGCGGCATAGGCGGCAAGTTCGGCCGCGTTCAGGTCGGGCATGAGATCGCAGAGGAGCGGCGTCGGTACGGTAGAAATCACGGCTTCAGCCGGATGAAGGGTTTTGGTCGTCCGAACGCCGCTGACCCGGCCGTTGGCCGTCGTTACATTTACCGCGGCCTCGCCGAGCGCCAGATGCCCGCCGCGGGTTTCGATGTCTTTCACCAGCGCGGAAACGAGGGTTTCCGAACCGCCTTCCAGATAGCCCAGTTCCTCCTGCATCATGGAACGGCGGGAACGTCCGATGCGTTTTACCCGCGTCCATATCCACGAGGCGGAAATATCGTCGGCATATTCGTAGAACTTCAGGGCAAACAAGCGGTCCCAAAGCTTTCTGTATACGCTTTCGCCGCACCACCGGGTGATCCAGTCGCGTGCATCGACGCGTTCGAGGCTGTCCCATCGTTCGCGCTTGACGGATACGAACATCAGCGCGGCATAGCGCAGTTTCTCGATGGGGCCGAGGTGTGGAAAGGTGAGGAGCGCAAGGGGATTACCCCAGGGGTAGACACACCCGTGAGTGAAATACCCCATGCTGGTCAGTCGCCAGCGCAGACGGTCCTCTATGCCGAGTTCGCGCAGCACTTCGAAAGTCGTCGCGTCTGACTTGCAGATGAAGTGGTAGAAGCGCTCGATGCTGAGCCCGGCAAGATCGAAATGCGCTGCCATTCCGCCCGGCTCAGGAGCTGCTTCAATGACCGTAACCTCGTGCCCGAGGCGCAGCGCCCGGCTGGCCGCACCAAGCCCCATCACGCCGGCGCCGAGGATGACGACCCGGGCCATGATCAGAAATCCAGCGTCACCCGGGAATAGACCGGGTGATGAAAGGTTTCATGAAGCGCCTCGCGCAGCGGTGTCGCGTGGACGGCGAATATGCCCGGCCAGTCGATGACTTCGAAGATATCCGGGGTCACAAGCGCTTCGAGTTGTTTGACCGTGAAGGGCGGGTTGCGGTCAAAGAGCGCATAAACGCGCAGAGCCAGCGAAAACAGAGGGTATGGAATACGCACGACGAGCGTGCGTGCGCCTATTGCTTCGCGCAGGCCGCGGATGAGATCGATGTAGGGAATTTTTTCCAGGCCGCTGATGTTGTAGGCGTTGCCCGCGGGCGCGCGGTTCATGCAGGCGATGATGATGTTGCAGAAATCCCCTGCATAGAGCGGTTGGCGAAGAAAATTGCCGTTGCCGGGGACGGGAAACAGCGGGGAGGCCTTCATGAAGCGCGCCAGCCAGCCGAGATGCTTGCGGTCGAACCAGCCGAACATCAGTGTCGGGCGCAGGACCGTGTGGGGAAGGCCCGATTCAACGACGAGGCGCTCCTGCGCCTTTTTCGATTCGGTATAGAAGTCGCGCACTGCCGAGTTAACCACCGACGAACTGAGGTGAATGATATGGCGGCAGCCCGATTTCCTTGCCGCGTCCAGCACCAGTCGCGTCGCGGCAACATTGTTGCGCTCAAACTCCTCGGGCAGCAGCCCGCCGATCTGTGCGTGGCCGAGAACAAGGATATCGCTGCCTTCGAAGCTTCTCTCCCAGGCCCCTCCCTCGGCGAGGTCTGCCTCGATGACGGTGATGTCGGGATGCAGTTCATGCAGGCGCGCGGTATTGGATGGATGCTTGTCTATTGCGACGATGTCGATATCGGCGCGGGACATCAGGCGCGCTATCAGGTTTTGTCCGATAAGGCCGGCGGCACCGGTGATAACGACCTTCATTGAAGCAACTTCCTAGAGCGAGGAGCGGTGAAAGACAAAGCGGGGCAGGGCGCGAATCACCAGCATGATCCAGAACCACCACCAGGGGGTGTAGAGCACACCCTTGCCTGCATCGATGGCGCGACGGATATCGGCAGCGACCCGCTCGGGACGCGACCACAGGGGGCCAGAACGATCGAGGCCTGCCGTCATCGGGGAAATGACGAAACCGGGACGGACGTCCAGCACGTTGACCTTCGCCTTGTATAGTCGGTGGCGCAGGCCGGAAGCGAATGCCTGCAGGCCTGCCTTGGCACTGCCGTAGACGTAGTTGCTTGCGCGCCCGCGGTCGCCGGCAATGGAACTGAGGATCACGATGGTGCCCGAGCCCGCGCTCTCAAACCGCCCGGCCAGCGCCGAGGCGAGGGCGGCGGGGGCTGTGAAGTTGACGTCGATGGCCCGTATCATCGCGCCGCTGTCGGCGGCGGCCTTCGCCTGGTCGGGCAGGGCGCCGAAGGCAATGACGGCAGCATCGAGCCCGCCGGCAGCAGACCAAGCCTTGCCGGCGGCATTGTCGGCGTTGCCGGCATCGCCGAGATCGGTGACGACGGTCTTGCAGTCCGCCGCGCCACGGATTTTGAGGTCGGTTGCCAACTGTTCGAGGGCCTCGGTACTGCGGCCGATCAATACGAGTTCCGCACCCTCTGAAGCATAGATACGGGCGAGAGCGGCGGCGATGGCAGAGGTCGCGCCGAACAGGGCGATGCGTTTGGCGGTCATGATGCGGACTCCAGCCCCACGCGGCGGGCAAAGGCGGAAGTCAGGCCGGGGTCCATATGGCGGCGGAATTCGGCAAGGGCATGACCGTAGCCTGCGTTGAATGTCTCGGCCGACATCACCGCGTCCTTTGCGGGATAGATTCGCCCACGCGCTTCGACCGTGAGCCGTTCCAGGTCGGCAAGCAGCGCGCGGGTACCTTCGCCACGGTTGGCGAAATCCACGGCGAGCGTCGTCCCCGGCATGGGAAACGACAACAGGCCCGGCGAGGGCATGTCGTTGAACGTCTTGATCACGGTCAGCATTGAGCCTTCCCCCGAGGCCGCGATGCGGCCCAATAGTTCCCCCAGGACGGCACGCGCATCGTTCTTCGGTACGACGCACTGAAACTGGAAAAACCCACGCGGCCCATAGAGCCGGTTCCAGTTGCCGATCCCATCAAGGGGATAAAGGGTTCGGGCGTAATGTTCAGTGCGCCTCGCGCTTCGGGCGCTGCGCCAGTAGAACGCATTGAACAACCGGACACTTGCCCGGTTGACGAGGGAGAAGGGCGGCGTCGCCGGGATGGACAGGCGGGGCAGGTGCGGCGGTGGTGCGGCGCGCTGGTTGGGCGCATGGCGGGCTCGCGAGAATATTCCGCGACCTGCGGCCTTGCCGGTTGCCAGCGCGTCCACCCAGCCCACGGTGTATTCCCAATCGGCTTCAGAGCCATTGGTCAGGTTGAAGAACTCGTCAAGAGAGTTGAAAGCGAGGTGTTCGCTCTCGACGGCCAGCCCCGCCACGCGCCGCAGCTGCAGGCGTGCTGCAAGAATGACGCCGGTAAGTCCGAGACCGCCCACCGTTGCCGAGAACAGGCCGGGTTCCCGGTCCGGCCCGCAATGGATGATCCTGCCGTTGGAGCGCGCAACAGTAAGGCCCAGAACGTAGCGCCCGAAACTGCCGGCACGATGATGGTTCTTGCCGTGGACGTCGTTGGCGATGGCGCCGCCGACGGTGACGTAACCGGTCCCCGGTGTCACCGGCAGAAACCATCCGCTGCCATCGTCGTTCGGTCGACAGGCAGCGGCGAGAATTTCGCCGAGACTGACCCCGGCTTCGACCTCGAGTTCGCCGGTCGCCGGATCGAAGGCCATGAACCGGTCGAGCCCGGTCATGTCGAGGAGGGCACCTTCCGGGTTCAGCGCGACGTCGCCATAGGATCGGCCAAGACCGCGAACCGCGCAGCGATTGGCTCCGCGGGAAAGCGCGGCGGGGACATCGGCGCGCAGACTGGGCCGGAGGATGGCGTGGGTCGAAGCGGAAAGGCGGCCCCAGGCGGCGACGGTTTGGGGGGAAGGCGAAGGACTTCCGGCGCCGGACATGGCGATCAACCGATTGCTACGGCAAGGATCACCACGATAGCCCCGCCAAGGGCAAGCGAGGCGCGGTCGCGCAGGGCGCCGAGCACGGGATCTTCAAGCATTTCGCCTTTGACCGTCAGGTGCCACATGCGCAGGAGCCAGACCAGAAGTACCGGCATCATGATCCATAGAATCTGGGGGTTTGCATACTGGTCGCGGGGATATTGTTCGTTGATCAGATAGACCATGAACATCGTCAGCGCGCCGAAGCCCGACGCCACTCCAGATACCAGCAGCAAGGGCAGGTCCAGTTCCGCATAACCCCTAGAATCTATGAATGTTTTCCCTGCCTGAGCGGTGTTTTGCAGTTCCGAATAACGCTTGATCATGGCGAGGCTGGTGAAGAACAGCATGGAAAAACTCATCAGCCAGGGCGACACCGGATGATCACCGGGTAACAGCAGGCTGCCAGCCGCCAGACGAAGGGTGAAAAGTGCCGCCAGTATGATGACGTCGAAGAACGGCAGACGCTTGAGGTAGATGCTGTAGGCGAGCGTCAAAACAAGGTAACCCGCAAGAGCGGCAACGGCGCCGGATGGCAGGGCGCTCAGGGCAAGGTACGCCGCCGCCAGGCCGAGCGCTGCGGCGGTGATCAGTCCGTGCCATGGCTTCAACACGCCGGCAGCGAAAGGACGGGTTCGTTTCGTCGGGTGCGCCCGGTCGGCCTCAAGATCAAGGATGTCGTTGACGATATAGGTCGCCGAGGCCAGAAGGCTCATGGCGACGAAAAGAACGGCGGCGGCACGGAATGTTGCGGTGTCCGTGTTGGTGACCGCAAGAGCCAGGGGCACGAATACAAGCAGGTTCTTGACCGAATGTTCGGGCCTGAGAGCCCGCAACCATAAACGCAGCATTCGTCACCAAGTGCTCTGGCTAACTGGATGGATCAATCTTGTGGGGCCAAAATAGTCGTGGGCAGGCGCAATGACAAACAGGGGATGCGCGTTGAAAACTTTGGCGGCGTCTGAGTGGCCTTCCATAAATCCCATAATGTATATTATGGAAAATATTAGGTTGACCCAAGCCCGTTGTATTCACGGGCTTATTTGCATCGGGCCGATTAAAACCGGCCCCACGGAATCCGACCAACCCCCGTTGGTTGCTGGTTCAGATGCGATCTCGATGCACATGCCATCATACGCGGGTTCGACATTGGACGGACACTTTGCCCGAAGCGTTTCGTAATCCATGCGATGTGCCAGATGCGTCAGGATCGCGCGTTCCGGCCCCACCCTGTCGATCCACTCAAGCACCCGGGAAAGATTGGCGTGGGTCGGATGCTCGGCCTCCTGCAGGCAGCCGATAACCCAGACGCGAATGCCTTTGAGGGCTTCAAAGGCTGCCTCATCGAGCCTGACCACGTCCGTCGAATACGCGATCGGCCCGAACCGCAGGCCGGTGGTCACCGAAAACCCGTGGTCCTGGCCGAATGGCAGCACGGGCACGCCTGAGATCTGCGCGATTTGGCCCCAGTGCAATTCGCGGGTTACGAGCTGTGGTTTGTAGAAGGTCAAACCCTTTAGATTATTTTCAATTAAATCAAATATATAATCGAATTTATTTATAAGATAGTCTAGGTCTGGGCGGGTCGCCCAGGCGTCGATGGCGCTCTTCTGGAAGCGGTTGAACTGGCGAACCTCATCGATGCCGTGGGTGTGGTCGGCATGGGTGTGGGTGAAAATGATGCCGTCGAGGCGCGTCGTGCCTGTGCCCAGAAGCTGCTGGCGCATGTCCGGGCTGGTATCGACCAGAAGGTTTTTCCCGCCCGCCTGGACCAGCACCGATGCCCGCAGGCGCCGGTTGCGCGGATTGGCGGGGTCGCAATCGCCCCAGCCGACCCCGATCATGGGCAGGCCGGATGCCGCGCCGCAGCCGAGGATGGTCAGTTTCATGCCGGTGCTCCGGCGATTTCATCGGTGCGGGCCTTGGAAAACAGCCGGAAAAAATTGGCCGTGGTGACTTCGGCGAGGCGGTCGCGGGAAAGCCCCCGCAGGTTCGCCACGAAAGCCGCCGTATGGGCGGTAAAGGCCGGTTCGCAGCGTTTGCCGCGCACCGGTACCGGGGAAAGATAGGGCGCGTCGGTCTCGACCAGCAGCCGGTCTTCAGGGACGTTTCGGGCGACGTTGCGTACCGCTTCGGCGTTCTTGAAGGTCACGATCCCGGAAAACGACACGTACATGCCGTGCCGGAGCGCCGTCTCCGCCACTTCGGCGCCGGAAGAAAAACAGTGGATCAGGCCGGGAAACGGCCCGATTTCCTGTTCCTCATCGAGGATCCGGACCATTTCGGTATCGGCATCGCGGGAATGGATGATCAGTGGCAGGCCGGTTTCGCGGGCGGCAGCGATATGGGTGCGAAATACCCGTTCCTGGATGTCGCGGGGCGAATGCTCGTAATAGAAATCGAGCCCGGCTTCGCCTATGCCGATGACCTTGGGATGCCCGGTTTCCGCCAAAAGGCGGGCCGGCGCGATGCCGTCGGCACCTTCCGCCTCGTGCGGATGGACGCCCACCGAGCACCAGATGCCCCGATGCGCTTCGGCAAGCGCCCGGATCGCCGGAAAATTCGCGAGTTTCGTGCAGATCGTCAGCATGCCGCCGATGCCTGCCGCATGGGCGCGCGCGATGACCGCTTCGCGCTCTTCGGCAAATTCGGGAAAATCGAGGTGACAATGGCTGTCGATGATCGTCATGGCGGCGCGGAGTTTAGCAATTTGCCGCCGATCTGCACCGGCCAAATGCGCGCTGGCCGGTGGCCCGGCGATGATCCCTAAAAATTTACGAAAATTGTCTATTTAACAGTGTATTAAGTTGCCTTCTGTGTAAATCGGTTGAAGATTTTTCGGGGCTTTTTTCGGTTCGCTTTCCGGTGCGATACCTGGCCTTCCCGGCGCAGCCGGGCCAGCAGCCGGCTCTCGACGGTTTGCGGGCCTTCACGATCCTGCTCGTCATGGCGCGTCACGGCCTGCGGGCCGAGGGCGCGCCGCCGCCCGAAGTCCGTATCGGCGGTTGGGACGGCTGGGGCCCGTTTCTCAAAGACTGGGCCGGTGTGGATCTGTTTTTCGTGCTGTCGGGATTTCTGATAGCGGGCAGCCTTTTGCGCGGCGGGCGTCCGGGCATCGCAACTTATCTTGCGGGCCGGGCGCTGCGGATCATGCCGGCCTATTACGCGGTTCTTCTGATCGTCGCTTTCGGCCTCGTGCCGTTTTATCCGGTTCCGGCGGAAAATTGGGGCTTCCGCCTCGCCTACCACCTCTTGTTCCTGCAGGACTATCTGCCCGCAGACTTCAACGTCGTGTTTTGGTCACTGGGGGTGGAGGAAAAGTTCTACCTGCTGGCGCCCTTTCTTGTGCTGCCGCTGCTCGCCTACCGGCGGGCGGGCCGGGCGCTCCTCGTTCTTGGCGGATTGATCGTCATGGCTCCTGCCCTGCGCGCCCTTACCGCCCTGATCTTTCCCTGGGTCGCCGACTATCCCTGGTTCTTCATACTGTTTCGCAGCCCCTTTCACGCCAGCATGGACGCCTTGCTGGTTGGTGTGCTGGCGGCCTGGGCCCTGCACCGGCCTGACCTTGCCGAGGTTGCGCGCCGCCATGCCCGGGCCTTGTTCTGGGCGGGGGCCGCTGGCTTTGCGGCGCTGATCCTTGCGGTCGAACTTCTTGCCCGCATCACCCTTTACGACAAGCTCGCGCAATCAAGCCTGATCGCGCTCGCCTGCGGCGCGATGGTGTTGGGGGCGGCGGTGGGCGGCGCGCCGGTGCAGTTTCTCGGCGCAGCGTGGCTGCGGGTTACGGCTCGGTTGTCCTACCGCCTCTACCTCGTGCATCTGGTCCTGATACCGATGGCCGTTCATCTGCTGGACGGGATGCTTCCGGGGCTGGCGGAGGGCCAGCGGTTCGCCGCATTCCTGCTGGTCTATATGGCGCTGTCCCTGATGGTTGCCCTCGTCCTGCACTACCTAGTCGAGAAGCCGGGGCTGGTCCTGAAAGCGCGCCTGACCCGCCGTTCCGCCGTGCTAGAGTATCCCGAACAAATTTCGGGAGGTCGGTCGATGCGGTTCCTGTCACGCCTTTTGTTCGGTGCATTTGCCATGGTTTTGTTCGCGGCCGTTGGCGCTGGTGCAGCCCGGTCGGCGGAGGACGCGGCGCTCCGCGCGGCCATCGCGTCGCCCGAACGCACGGCTTCGTATGCGGTGCGCGACCAGTGGCGCCATCCGTATGAGGTCCTGACCTTCTTCGGCCTGCGCCAGGACATGACCGTGGTCGAGATCTGGCCGGGACGGCGCGGCTGGTGGACGGAAATTCTGGTCCCCTATCTCAAGGACAAGGGCCGCTACATGGCGGTGCAGAATCGCAACCCGAAGAAACAGATGCGCGGTGCGCAGTTCTTTCCCATGGTGGTCTCCGACTTTTCCGGGGATGTCGATATCGCGCCGGCGGCCAGCGTCGACATGGTGCTGACGTTTCGCAACCTGCACAACTGGATGAAGCGCGGCACGGAAGAAGCGGCCTTTCGCGCCTTCTACAAGGCCTTGAAGCCCGGCGGCGTGCTTGGCATCGTCGATCATCGTGCCGCGACCACCCGCCCGCAGGACCCGAAGGCTAAAGACGGCTACGTGCGCGAGGACTACGCGATCATGCTGGCCGAAAAGGCCGGCTTCAAATTCGCGGGCAAGTCGGAGGCTAACGCCAATCCGAAGGATACACGCGACCATCCGGAGGGCGTGTGGACTCTGCCGCCGAGTTATCGGCTCGAGGATAAGGACCGTGCAAAATACGAAGCGATCGGCGAGAGCGACCGTTTCACCCTCAAGTTCGTGAAGCCCTGACATTAAAAAAAACTGCGGCAAAAAAAACTGCGGCGGTACCCATCGAAACGGGCCCGCCGCAGGAAGCGAAAGCGAATCAGATCGCTGACGCTTGGCTATTAAAGACTGAGGACGATTAGTCCTTCTTCTTCTTCTTCTTCTTCTTCTTCTTTTCCTTCTTCTTCTTCTTCTAGTTCTTATTCTTCTTCTTCTTCTGTCAAATACAGACGATACCATAGTTATTGTGTGCGTTTGCGCATGGGTGCATGCATGTGTATGACCATGCATGCGTGCATGTTTGCGCGTGTATATGTCTGATCCTGGCAGGAGGAGAGCAAGTGGGTGGCACTCAAAGCGACGGCAGTAACTGACGCGCAGCAGCTCCAGCAACAGCTAGCTTCCCTGGTGCCGGTTCTCTACGAGGTAGTCGCTATTGAACAGGTCAGCGGCTGGGGCTCTTTGACGAGCGTAGCAGCAGCAGCAGCAGCAGCAGCAGCAGCAGCAGCAGCAGCAGCAGCAGCAGCAGCAGCAGTAGGTAGGTAGGTAGGTAGGTAGTGGAGGTGGTAGCAGTAGTAGTAGTAAAGTAATGGTTGTAGTGTCAGCTGGGGCTCTTTG
>JAURLI010000038.1 GCA_030831315.1 Alphaproteobacteria bacterium | reverse complement strand
GGCAAGGGCATTACCGATGCCCGCTTCGGTAAAGGGCTGGCCGGTGTGGCCGATCACCTGCGCGCCACGCTCAAGACAGCGCGCCGCAAGCGGTATGTCGGCGGTTACCGCGATGTCGGAGGCCGAAACATGTTCGGCGACCCAGTCGTCGGCGGCATCCAGTCCTTCCGCAACCACCACGCGGCTGATTAGGGGATTGTCGCCGCCCGCGCGCAGCCAGGTATTGCCGACCAGATGCACGCGCAAGCCATGACGGATAGCGACCCGCAGGACCTCGTCCTTGACCGGGCAGGCATCGCCATCGACGAAGATTTCAGGCACCGGTCCCCCGTCCGTAAAGCACGGCGGCGCGGGCCTCGAAGGCGGCGATCATGCGGCGCTGGGCGTCGTCGAAGAATGCGCCCATCATCTTTTCCAGAAGCGCCGAGCGGAATTCGAAGGCGACATGGAATTCGAGCCGCGTGCCCTCGCCCTCCGGAACGAAACGCCAGCGGTTTTCCATGTGCCGCATCGGTCCCTTGACGTATGCCGCGCTGATGGCGGGCGGCACGGCTTCGGGCGACAGGGTGACGCGGGACGTAAAGGTTTCGCGAAAGATGCGGGTGCCGACGATCAGATCGGCCATGACAATCTCTTGGTCGCCTTCGGGCGTGCGGGCACCTACACGCGCGCCGAGGCACCAGGGCAAAAATTCGGGATACTTCGCGATATCGGCGACGAGGTCGAAAAGCTGCCGGGGCGTATAGGGAAGAAAGCGGCTGTCGTCGAAACTGTGCATGGGCGTCTAACGCCCGCGGGCGAGCTTTTCTTCGCGCGCCGCGCGCAGCTTGAAAAAATCCTCGGCGGCGAAGTAGCTCGAACGGGTCAGCGGCGAGCTTGAGACCAGCAGGAAACCCTTGGCCCGCGCCGCGGACGCATAGGCGTTGAATTCATCGGGCGTGACGAAGCGTTCGACCGCGATATGACGCGCCGTCGGCTGCAGGTACTGGCCGATGGTGATGAAATCGACATCGGCCGCGCGCAGGTCGTCCATGACCTGAAGCACTTCCTCGCGCTCTTCGCCCAACCCCACCATCAGGCCGGACTTGGTGAAGATGGACGGGTCCAGTTCCTTCACGCGGTCGAGAAGCTTGAGGGAATGGAAGTAGCGCGCGCCGGGACGCACGGTCGCGTAAAGCCGCGGCACGGTCTCGAGGTTGTGGTTGTAGACATCGGGCTTCGCTTCCACGACCGCCTCGATGGCGCCATCTTTCCGCAGGAAATCGGGCGTCAGCACTTCAATGGTCGTGGCGGGCGAGGTTTCGCGGATACGCGCGATGCACTTGACGAACTGCGAGGCGCCACCGTCGGGCAGGTCGTCGCGGTCGACCGAGGTGATCACGACATGTTCGAGCTTGAGCGCGGCCACGGCCTCGGCCAGATGTTCCGGCTCGTGCGGGTCAAGGGCCAGCGGCTTGCCGGTCTTGATGTTGCAGAATGCGCAGGCCCGCGTGCAGGTATCGCCGAGGATCATCACCGTGGCATGGCCCTTGGCCCAGCACTGGCCGATATTGGGACAGGCCGCCTCTTCGCAGACCGTGTGCAGCTGCAACTCGCGCATCAGCTTGCGCGTCTCGTTGTATTCGGGCGAGGTCGGCGCCTTCACCCGGATCCACGCGGGCTTCGGCTGGCGCGGGGTCTTGTCGTTGAGGTTGTGGATCTTGCTCATCGTTTCCTAGATGTGGATAACGCGGCCGTAAGCGTCAAGGACCGACTCGTGCATCATTTCAGACAGCGTCGGATGCGGGAAGACCGTCGCCATCAATTCGGCCTCGGTCGTTTCCAGGGTACGGGCAAGGGCGAAACCCTGAATGAGTTCCGTGACTTCGGCGCCGATCATGTGCGCACCAAGAAGCTGGCCGGTCTTGGCATCGAACACGGTCTTGATCAGGCCCTCGGCCTCGCCCAGCGCGATTGCCTTGCCGTTGCCGATGAAGGGGAACTTGCCGACCTTCACCTGATGGCCCTTTTCCTTGGCCTTGGCTTCGGTCAGGCCGACGGAGGCCACCTGCGGGCGGCAATAGGTACAGCCCGGAATGTTGCCGGCATCCAGCGGATGCACACCGGCCACATTCGCGATCTTTTCGACGGCGACGACGCCTTCATGGCTCGCCTTGTGCGCGAGCCAGGGCGGCCCGGCGAGATCGCCGATGGCCCAGACACCCGGTTCGCCCGTAGCACCCCACTTGTCGATGACGACATGGCCGCGATCGACCTTGACCTTGGTCTTTTCAAGGCCGAGGTCCTCGACATTGCCGGTGATGCCGACGGCGAGGATGACGCGGTCGAACGCCTGCTTTTCCGCCTTGCCACCTTTTGGCTCGATCTCGGCGCTGACCTTGCCCTTCTCCACCTTCAGCGACTTGACGCTGGTGGAGGTCATGATGGTCATGCCCTGCTTCTTGAAGGCCTTCTCAGCGAATGCGGAAATATCGGCATCTTCGACCGGCAGCACGCGGTCCATGACCTCGACCACCGTGACGGCGGAACCAAGGGTCGAATAGAAGCTCGCGAATTCGATGCCGATGGCGCCCGAACCGATGACCAGCAGCGACTTCGGCAGGGACTCGGGCACCATCGCTTCCTTGTAGGTGACGATGTGCTTGCCGTCGGGTTCCAGTCCCGGCAACGTGCGCGCCCGTGCGCCGGTCGCCAGGATGACGTTCTTCGCCGTCAGCGCCGTGGCCGACTTGCCGTCGGCACCCGTCACCGCGACCTTGCGCAAAGCGCCCGCGGTGCCGTCGAGACGCGCATGCCCGTCGATGACAGTCACCTTGTTCTTCTTCATCAGGCCGGCGACGCCCTTGGAAAGCTGCCCCGCGACGGCGCGGGAGCGTTCAACCACCTTCTTCAAGTCGACGCCCTCGAGCTTCGCCTTGACGCCGAATTCACCGGCATGGGCGACCAGGTGGGCGATTTCCGACGAACGCAGCAGCGCCTTGGTCGGGATGCAACCCCAGTTGAGGCAGATGCCGCCCATGTGGGCGCGCTCGACCACGCAGGTCTTGAGGCCGAGCTGGGCCGCGCGGATCGCCGCTACGTAGCCGCCCGGACCACCGCCGATGACGATGAGGTCGAAGGATGTTTCAGCCACAAGGCTCTCCCTTCAGGAACTAGAGGATCAGACGGACCGGATGCTCGATCAGCTCGCGGATGGCGCCAAGGAGCTTCGCCCCCAGCGCACCATCGACCGCGCGATGATCGCACGAAAGCGTCAGGGTCATCATGGTGGCGACGGCAAGCTTGCCGTCACGAACGACCGCCCGCTCCTCACCCGCGCCGACGGCTAGGATGCAGGCCTGCGGCGGGTTGATGATCGCGGCGAACTCGCGCACGCCGAACATCCCCATGTTGGAAACCGAGAAGCTGCCGCCCTGGTATTCCTCGGGCAAAAGCTTGCCGGTGCGCGCACGCGCGCCCAGGTCCTTCATTTCCGCCGATATGGCGGCAAGCCCCTTGCGGTCGGCGGCGCGGACGATCGGCGTGATCAGCCCGCCGCCTTCGGTGGCGACGGCGACCGAGATATCGGCGGCATCGAAATAGCGGATGCCGTCATCACCCCAGGAGGCGTTCGCTTCCGGCACCTTCTTCAGGCCGAGGGCAGCCGCGCGGATGACGAAATCGTTGACCGAGACCTTGAGGCTCTCGTCGCTGTCGTTGATTTCCTTGCGCAATGCCAGCAGCGCGCCGATGTCGCAATCCATCGTCACGTAGAAATGCGGCACGGTCTGCTTCGATTCCAAGAGCCGCCTGGCGATGACCTTGCGCATCGAGCTGTTGGGAACGACACGCGAGGAGGCCGCGGCGAACTTCTGGCCCATCCCTGCGAAAACGCCGCCCGCCGCACTGGAGCCGCCCGAAGCCACGAAGGCATCGACGTCGGCACGCACCACGCGGCCATGCGGGCCCGAACCGGTCACGCGCGAAATATCGACACCGACATCCTTGGCAATGCGACGCGCGAGCGGCGAAGCGAACACGCGGCCACCTGATGCCGCGACAGGCGCGGCAGGTCGCGGCGCGGGCGCAGCGGGTTTCGGCGCGGGCGCCGGAACAGGTGCCTTGGCCGCAGGTTGCGGCGCGGGCGCAGGCGCTGCTTCGGCCTTGGGCGCTGGTTTCGGCGCGGGCGCGGCAGCAGCCGACTTGGCCGCGGCGTCGAGCGCCGACTTGTCCTCGCCCTCTTCCAGCAACAGCGCAATCGGCGCATTCACGGCAACGCCTTCGGTCCCCGCCTTGACCAGAATCCGGCCAAGGGTGCCTTCGTCCACGGCTTCGACTTCCATCGTCGCCTTGTCGGTTTCGATTTCGGCGATCACGTCGCCGGACCGGACCTTGTCGCCTTCCTTCTTCAGCCAGTTGGCGATCTTGCCTTCCGTCATCGTCGGCGACAGCGCCGGCATCTTTATGGTGATGGGCATGGCCTGCCTCCTCAACCGCGGTAGGTGACGTCGCGGATCGCCGCGATGACGTCTTCGGTGCAGGGCAACGCAAGACGCTCGAGGTTCGCCGCATAGGGCAGCGGCACATCGGCGGCGCAGACCCGCTTGAGCGGCGCATCGAGATGATCAAAAGCCTGCTCCATGATCACGGCGGCGATTTCCGAGCCGATGCCCGCATAGGGCCAGCCCTCTTCCACCGTGACGATGTGATTGGTCTTGGCGACCGAACGCACGATGGTTTCGGCATCGAGCGGGCGGGGCGTGCGCAGGTCGATGACCTCGACCGAAATGCCGTCTGCGGCAAGCTGGTCTGCGGCTTCCAGCGCGTAATCGAGCGGCCGCGAGAACGAAACCACCGTCACGTCGCTGCCTTCGCGCAGGATGCGCGCCTTGCCGATGGGCACGGTGAAATCGGCATCGACCGGTACCTCGCCGGAGCGGCCGTAGAGGATTTCGTTTTCGAGGAAGATCACCGGGTTGGGATCGCGGATCGCGGCCTTGAGCAGCCCCTTGGCATCGTCGGCCGAATAGGGCGAGACGACCTTGAGGCCCGGAATATGCGCATACCAGCTCGCAAAGCACTGGGAGTGCTGGGCGCCGACGCGGCTCGCCGCACCGTTGGCGCCGCGGAACACCATATGGCACTGGATCTGGCCGCCCGACATGTAAAGCGTCTTGGCGGCCGAGTTGATGAGGTGGTCCATCGCCTGCAGGGCGAAGTTGAAGGTCATGAATTCGACGATGGGCTTGAGGCCCGAGAACGCCGCGCCGACGGCAAGGCCGGTGAAGCCCTGTTCGGTGATCGGCGTGTCGACGACGCGCTGGTGGCCGAATTCGTCGAGCAGCCCCTGGCTGACCTTGTAGGCGCCCTGGTACTCGGCGACTTCCTCGCCCATCAGGAAGACGTCCGCATCGCGGCGCATTTCCTCGGCCATCGCGTCGCGGAGCGCCTCGCGCACGGTGATGGTCGCGGTGTTTTCATAAAAGCGCGGATCGGCATCGGCAGGCGCAGAGACCTGCGGCGCGGCAAGACGCGCATCAGCGGTCTTGGCTTCGGCGGTCTTTGTCTCGGCCGGGGCTTCCGCGGGCGCTTCCTCGGTTTTCGCGGGTGCCTTCGCCTTTTTCGCGGGCTTGGCGGCGGCGGCGTCCTCGCCTTCCTCAAGAAGGATGGCGATCTCGCTGTTCACGGCAACGCCTTCGGTGCCTTCCGCAACGAGGATCTTGCCCAGCGTGCCTTCATCCACGGCTTCGACCTCCATCGTCGCCTTGTCGGTTTCGATCTCGGCGATGACGTCGCCAGCGCGCACGTTATCGCCTTCCTTTTTCAGCCAGCGGGCGATCTTGCCCTCGGTCATGGTCGGCGACAGCGCCGGCATCAGAACGGGAATCGCCATCTCTCAGGCCTCCAGCAAAACGTCGGTGTAGAGTTCTTCGGGCGCCGGCTCGGAATCGGTCACGGCGAATTCGGCGGCGGCAGTGACGATCTTCTTCACCTCGCCGTCGATCTTCTTGAGATCGTCGGCCTTGGCATAGCTGTTCTCGAAAAGAATGTCGGACAGGTGATCGATGGGATCGCGTTCCTCGCGCACCTTCTGCACTTCCTCGCGGGTGCGATAGCGCGCGGGATCGGACATCGAATGGCCGCGATAGCGGTAGGTTTCCATCTGCAGGATGAACGGCCCCTTGCCGGCGCGCGCATGGGCGACGGCTTCGGCCCCCGCCTCGTACACCGCAAGGATATCCATGCCGTCCACCTTGCGGCCGGGAATGCCGAAAGGTTCGCCGCGCTTGTAGAAGTCGGGGCTCGCCGAAGCGCGGGCAACGGAAGTGCCCATGCCGTACTGGTTGTTCTCGATGATGAAGATGCAGGGCAGCTTCCACAGGGCCGCCATGTTGAAGCTTTCGATCACCTGGCCCTGGTTGGCGGCGCCGTCGCCGTAGTAGGTCAGCGATACGCGGTCATTGCCGCGGTAACGGTTGGCGAAGGCGAGGCCGGTGCCGACCGGCACGCTGGCGCCGACAATGCCGTGGCCGCCGTAGAAGCTCTCCTTCTTGGAGAACATGTGCATGGAGCCGCCCTTGCCCTTGGAATAGCCGCCCCGGCGCCCCGTCAGTTCGGCCATCACGCCCTTGGGGTCCATGCCGCAAGCCAGCATGTGTCCGTGGTCGCGGTAGGTGGTCACCACCGCGTCGTCGCGGGTGATGTTGGCCTGCATGCCGATGACGACCGCTTCCTGGCCGATATAGAGGTGGCAGAAGCCGGCGATCTGGCCCTGGCCGTAAAGCTGGCCGGCCTTTTCCTCGAAACGGCGGATCAGCAGCATGTTGCGGTACATCGCCAGAAGCTCGGACTTGCCGAGCGCGGGCTTCGACGGCTTCGCTGAGAGCTGGCGCTTGCCTCTTGCCGATTTGACTGAGGATTTCGCGGCGGGTTTGGACTTTGCGGCACGGGCCATGGGCGGGTTCCTCGAAAAGAACGTGGACCGGAAAAGCGAAAGGATGGGAAAGATACACCCGATCTCGGCCCGCCGAAAAGCGTCAAAAAACATTAGAATTCAATGATATATTAGCTTTTAACGTGATTTAGATTAATTATAGAAAATTTGATCTTTTTGCCCCCCTGCCCGCGCAATATTCGGATGGCGCCACCCGCCAAGAACGAAAGGAAACGTCCGGAGGCGTTTCTGCCCCGGGCATCGTCAGGCCGGCATGTCAGGAAGGCGGAAAACGGCGGCTAGTAGCCGATACGGACCACGAAACCGGCCTGAAGGGGCCGCTTCGGTGTCGCTTCGGGAACCGGCGCGGTGTTGATCGGGCTCAATCCCGTCGGGCTCTGCCCGTCAACGCCGAGAACGACATCATCGGGATGAACGTAGCCCAGCATCGCCCGGGTACGCTCTTCCAGCAAATCGGCGTCGAGGCTGCCCGGCTGCAGGAGCCGAACCTTGTTTTCCAGCGCTGCGCGCTGGCCGGAGATGCGGTCATGTTCGAGACGCGCCTCATCCACCCGCTGGCCCAGCTTGATCCAGGCAAGGAGGCCGCGGTCGCCTTGAACGGCGTGATAGGTGAAATAGGCAAACAGGGTCGCCGCCATCACCGGTCCGATGATCAGCCGCGCGCGTGTCCTGATGTGCCCCAATAGCGTCATGACGGCGAGGGAATCACAGGCGATTCCTTGGCGTCAAGAAAAAAGACTCAATAGAATCTGGAATCTAGTTAGGAGTCTTCGAATCGGGAATCAGTTTGAAGTCCCAATTACCACTGATTCCTGATTCTTTTATTTCAACGCCAGATTCTTTTGTTGCGCGCCGCCCTAGCGGCCGAGCGCATCGCGCCCTGCGTAACGGCCCATCGGCGCGAGCATTTCCTCGATGCGGATCAGCTGGTTGTACTTGGCCAGCCGGTCCGAGCGGGCAAGCGAGCCGGTCTTGATCTGGCCGCAATTGGTGGCGACCGCCAGGTCGGCGATGGTGGCGTCCTCGGTCTCGCCCGAGCGGTGCGACATGACCGCGCGATAGCCCGCCTTGTGCGCCATCTCGACCGCTTCGAGGGTCTCGGACAGCGTGCCGATCTGGTTGACCTTGACGAGGATGGCGTTGGCCACCCCCTTCTTGATGCCGTCGGCGAGGCGCTTGGGGTTGGTGACGAACAGGTCGTCGCCCACCAGCTGCACCTTGTCGCCGATGGCATCCGTCAGCGCCTTCCAGCCGGCCCAGTCGTCCTCGGCCATGCCGTCCTCGATCGACTTGATCGGGTAGTTCTTCACGAGATTGGCGAGGTACTTGGCCATGCCGTCGGAAGACAGGGTCTTGCCCTCGCCCTCCAGCACGTACTTGCCCTTCTTGTAGAACTCGGTCGAAGCGGCATCGAGCGCCAGCACCACGTCCGTCCCGGCCTTGAAGCCCGCCTGCTTGATCGCCTTCATGATGAAATCGAGCGCGGCATCGGCGGAGGCGAGGTTCGGCGCGAAGCCGCCTTCATCACCCACCCCCGTGACATGGCCCGCCTGCTTCAGGTTGCTGGCCAGCGCATGGAAGATTTCGGCGCCCCAGCGCACGGCATCCGCCATGTTCGGCGCGCCCACGGGCATGACCATGAATTCCTGGATATCGATGGGGTTCGCCGCATGAGCGCCGCCGTTGATGATGTTCATCATCGGCACCGGCAGGACGCGCGCATGGGCGCCGCCCACATAGGCATAGAGCGGCAGGTTGGCCTGCGCGGTAGCTGCCTTGGCGGCGGCGAGGCTGACGCCGAGAATGGCATTGGCGCCGAGGCGCGCCTTGTTCGGGGTGCCGTCCAGTTCAATCATGGCCTGATCGATGGCAAGCTGGCTTTCGGCATCCATGCCGGCAAGCGCTTCGAATATCTCGCCGTTGACGGAGGCCACGGCCTTGCGCACGCCCTTGCCGCCGTAACGCTTCTTGTCGCCGTCGCGAAGTTCCACCGCTTCATGGGCGCCCGTGGAAGCGCCCGACGGCACCGCGGCGCGGCCCATGATCCCGGTTTCGAGGATCACATCGACTTCGACGGTGGGATTGCCGCGCGAATCTAGGATTTCACGGGCGACGATATCGGCGATTTCGGTCATGGGACACTCCACCGGAAGACGGTTCGAAAAAGGGTGACAGGATCTTTGAGCGGGACTTAAAGCGACTTTGTGATGCGGTCAATGTCCATCAGGGTTTCAACCAGCGCCGGCAGGTCGCGGATCGGCACCATGTTGGGGCCGTCGGAGGGCGCCTTGTCGGGGTCCTGATGGGTCTCGATGAATACCCCGGCGACACCGACCGCCACCGCCGCGCGCGCCAGCGTCGCCACGAAGCGCCGCTCGCCGCCCGACGACGTACCCTGTCCGCCCGGCTGCTGCACCGAATGGGTGGCATCGAAGATCACCGGGAAACCGGTTTCCGCCATGATCGGCAGCGCCCGCATGTCGGAGACCAGCGTATTGTAGCCAAACGACGCGCCGCGTTCGCACAACATGACGCGCTCATTGCCGCCCGCCACCAGCTTGGCGGCAACGTTCTTCATGTCCCAGGGCGCCAGGAACTGGCCCTTCTTGACGTGGATCGCCGCACCGGTCGCGGCCGCGGCCAGCAGCAGGTCGGTCTGGCGGCACAGGAAGGCGGGTATCTGGAGAATGTCGCAGACCTTCGCCACCGGCGCGCATTGTTCCGATTCATGCACGTCGGTCAGCACCGGCAGGCCGAATTCTTTTTTGACGCGCGCAAGCACGGCGAGGCCCTCTTCCATCCCGAGGCCGCGGGCCGAGGCGTGGCTGGTGCGGTTGGCCTTGTCGAAAGAGGACTTGTAGACAAGCCCGATGCCGAGCCTCAAAGCCATTTCCTTCAGCGCGCCGGCAATGTCGAGCGCGTGGTTCTCGTTCTCGATCTGGCAGGGACCGGCGATCAGCGAAATGGGGGCATCGTTCGCGAAAGCGACGTTGCCCACTTCTATGCGGCGCGGAGAGGCCATCAGACGAGGCGCGACTGGGTCACCGCCGCCTCGATAAAGGACGAGAACAGCGGATGCGGATCGAAGGGTTTCGACTTCAGTTCCGGGTGGAACTGCACGCCGATGAACCAGGGATGGTCTTCCAGCTCGACGATTTCCGGCAGGCGCTGGTCTGGCGACAGGCCGCAGATGGTCATGCCCGAACTTTCCAGCGCGTCACGGTAATTGATGTTCACTTCGTAGCGGTGGCGATGACGCTCGAAGATGACGTCAGCACCATAGATGTCGCGCACCCGCGAACCAGGCTTGAGGTGACATTCGTATGCGCCAAGGCGCATGGTGCCGCCCAGGTTGTCGGCTGACGAGCGCACCTCGCGCTCGTTGCCGCGCAGCCATTCGGTCATCAGGCCGACGATCGGTTCCTTGGGACGGCCGAACTCGGTCGATCCTGCGCCCTGGATGCCGGCGACGTTGCGCGCCACCTCGATCACCGCCATCTGCATGCCGAAACAGATACCCAAATAGGGAACCTTTTTCTCGCGCGCGAAACGGGCGGCTGCGATCTTGCCTTCGGCCCCGCGCTCGCCGAACCCGCCGGGAACGAGGATGCCGTGGACGTTTTCGAGCAATTCGAGGGTGCCCTCGCCCTCGAAGATTTCCGATGAAATCCAGTCGAGGCTGACCTTGACGTTATTGGCGATACCCCCGTGGGCGAGCGCCTCGGACAGAGACTTGTATGAGTCGAGCAGCGCCGTGTACTTGCCGACGACGGCGATCCGCACTTCGCCTTCGGGCTTGCGGACGCGTTCCATGATGCCGGTCCAGCGCGAAAGGTCCGGTTCCTTGCTGTCGTCGAGACCGAAGTGGCGCAGCACCACGCCGTCGAGACCCTCGGCATGATAGGAAATCGGCACCTGGTAGATGCTGTCGACGTCGAGCGCCTGGATCACCGCATCGCGGCGGATATTGCAGAAAAGCGCGATCTTGCGGCGCTCTTCCGGCGGAATCGGCCGGTCGGCACGGCACAGAAGTGCGTCGGGCTGGATGCCGACGGACAGCAGTTCCTTGACCGAATGCTGGGTCGGCTTGGTCTTGAGCTCGCCCGCCGTCGGGATATAGGGCAGCAGGGTCAGATGCACGTACATCGCCCGTTCCGGCCCGACCTCGTTGCCGAACTGGCGGATGGCCTCGAGGAACGGCAGGCTTTCGATGTCGCCCACGGTGCCGCCGATCTCGCACAGCAGGAAGTCCGCCTCGCCCGGATCGGTGGCGATGAATTCCTTGATGGCGTCGGTGACGTGGGGAATGACCTGGACCGTGGCGCCAAGGTAGTCGCCGTGGCGTTCGCGCGCGATCACCGTGGAATAGATGCGCCCGGTCGTGACGTTGTCGGACTGGCGCGCAGAGACGCCGGTAAAGCGTTCGTAATGTCCGAGGTCGAGATCCGTTTCGGCGCCGTCGTCAGTGACGAACACCTCGCCGTGCTGGGTCGGCGACATCGTGCCGGGATCGACGTTGAGATAAGGATCGAGCTTGCGGAGGCGGACCTTGTAGCCACGGGCCTGCAGGAGTGCCCCCAACGACGCCGAGGCAAGTCCCTTGCCTAGCGAAGACACGACGCCACCGGTGATAAATATGAACCGCGTCATGGAACCTGAGAATACAGCAACGGGTTGATATGTCCGATTCAAAACTTCATCGGAAACAGGAAAAGTTTTCCACAGTTCAAAGGGAAAGGGCGGGACTTCCGTCGCCGCCCTTTGCGCTTATCCCCGCGGGGGAATGCTTACGTCAGCGCCCGAGCGGCGCGGCAGGTTTCGCCGGCGCGGTGGGCACCGCGGGCTTGGCAGGCTGTGCCGGCTGGCCGGACTGCGCGGGCGCAACATCGAGCACCGAGCGCGGCTTGCGGTTCTGGCTGGCGAGGATGGCAAGGACAAGAGAGGTAACGATGAACGCGGTCGCGAGGATCGCCGTGAGGCGGGTCAGGAAATTCGCCTGACCGCGTGCCGTCATCATTCCGCCGCCCGAGCCGCCGATGCCGAGCGCGCCCCCTTCGGAGCGCTGCAGCAGAATCGAGCCGACGAGGCCGAGTGCGAGAAGGACATGAATGACGAGAAGAATAGTGGTCATGCTGAGCCTGTGTGAGGTCCGGCGGAAGTTGGCAGGAACATAATTCCATAGCGCGGCAATGGAAAGAACCAATTGGACCGGAAAAAAGTGGCGGAAACCGGCACTTTTTCCCCCTGTCTCCTAGCCCGCCGCCCGGGCGATGCCCAGAAACGAGGCGGCTTCGAGGCTGGCACCGCCCACCAGCGCGCCATTGACGTTGGCGACCTTGAGCAGCTCCGCCGCGTTGTCGGCCTTGACCGAACCACCATAAAGAATGCGCGTGAGCGCCGGTTCGGCCACCTTGCCGCCGATCTCCCTGCGGATATGGGCATGGGCCTCGGCCACTTCGGCGATGGTCGGCGTGCGTCCGGTACCGATGGCCCAGACCGGCTCATAGGCGATCACCGTGTTGGCGGCGCTGGCGCCCGCAGGAATGGAGCCCGCGATCTGGCGCGTGAGCACGGCGAGGGTTTCGCCCGCATCGCGCTCGGCCTCCGTCTCGCCGATGCAGATCACGGCAACAAGCCCCGCCCTGTGGCCGGCTTCCGCCTTGGCGCGCACGATGGCGTCGGTTTCCTTGTGATCGGTGCGCCGTTCCGAATGGCCGACGATGACATAGGTGGCCCCCGCCGCCGCCAGCATCTCGGCGGCGACGTCGCCGGTGTGGGCGCCCTTTGCCTTGGCATGGCAATCCTGGCCGCCGGTGGCGATGGGACTGCCGTCGACGACGTGGGAAACAGCGGCCAGCACGACGGCAGGCGGGCACAGCAGCAACTCGCAGGAGAAACTCTCCTTCGTGGCTCCGCTCAATACCGCCTTGGCCAGCGCGATGCCATCTGCACCGCCAGCGTTCATCTTCCAGTTTCCCGCAATAAGCGTCTTGAGCTCGGCCACGATAATCCCCCTGTTCGGAACCGACCGCTGTTTAGCACGCCCGCCAACACCATGAAAGCCAACGAAAGCCCTATTCCTGGCAATACCTGGCTACCCCGCAAACCATGTTGCAGCGCCTTGGGGGGCCACCTATGATGCCGGGCTTCCGGCGCCCCTGTGCGGGACCGCCGCAATTTATCGTTTTCAACGACTTAACAGGCGTTGTTCAGACATGCTTCAGGCGCTCCGCAACCAGGCTTCATCCTGGGTCATCAAGATCCTGCTCGGTCTTCTGATCGTGAGCTTCGCCATATGGGGCATCAACGATGTGTTCCTCGGCGAACGCGATCCCGTCGTCGCCAAGGTCGGCACCGTCAAACTGACACGCTCCCAGGTCAACGACGAAATCCGCGAGGAGATGAACCGGCTGCAGCCGCTGTTCGGCGGCCGGCTCGACCGCGCTGAAGCGGACCGCATGGGCATCACCGCCCAGGTCGTCGAGAACATCGTCAACCGCGCCGCCATCAGCCAGGGCGCGGGCGATCTCGGCATCACCATTTCCGACCAGCTGGTGGCCAGCCGCATCCAGTCCGACGCGACCTTCTTCAACAGCCGCGGCCAGTTCGACCGCGCCATATTCGCCCAGGTCCTGTCGCGGGCAGGCATGACCGAAGGCTTCTACGTCACCAATCTCAAGCGCGACCTGGCTGCGGCCGAGATCAACCGCGCCATCGCGGCCGCCGTACCGGTCCCCGCCCTCATGGTTGACCCGCTGGTGCGGTTTCGCTCCGAAAAGCGGGTAGCGCGGACGGCCCAGGTGCCGCTTGTGGCTGAGTCTTCGGTCAAGGAACCGACGGCGGCGGAAATCGAAGCCTATTACAAGGCCAATACCCAGCGCTTCATGGCGCCGCAGTTGCGCGACGTGAGCTGGATCGAACTCGATCCCAACGCGGTCTCGGCGGAAATCGCTGTGTCCGAGGACCGGCTCAAGAAAGCCTTTGAGGACCGCCGCGACGAATTCACCACCCGCGACCGGCGCGAGGCGGAGCAGGTCGTCTTCCGTACCGAAGCCGCCGCCGCCCAGGCGGCGAAGCAGATCGCGGCGGGCAAGTCCCTTGCGGTTGCGGCCAAGGCGGTCGATGCCGCCCTCAAGCCCGTGCCGCTCGGCTGGGTAGAAAAGAAAGACGTGCCGCCCGAACTCGCCGGCCCTGTGTTCGCGTTGAAGAAGGGCGAAACGTCGAAGCCGGTGAAGTCGGCACTCGGCTGGCACATCGTCACGGTCAAGAATGCCGAGATCGGCCGTCAAAAGGCCTTTGCCGAAGTGCGCGACCAGTTGCGCAAGGAACTGGCCTCGCGCGAGGCAGTGGACGCCATCTTCGCCCTGACCAACAAGCTGGAGGACGCGCTGGCCGCGGGCGCCACCCTGGACGAGGCCGCCCGCCAGCTGAACCTCAAGGCGCGCCGCGCCGAAAGCCTCGATGCCCGCGGCCGCAATGCCGGTGGCGACGCGGTCAAGGACCTGCCCAAGGGCGCGTTCATCCGTGTTGCCTTCGAAACCCAGGACGGCCAGGACAGCGCCCTGACAGAAACCGAAAACGGCGGCTTTTTCGTCCTGCACGTGAACAAGATCACGCCGCCCGCGGCACGTCCCCTCGACGCCGTGCGCGCCGACGTGGTCAAGGCCCGCAAGGCCGAAGCCCGCGCCAAGGCGACCGAGGCCCGCGCCAAGGCGATCACCCAGAAGATCCGCGGCGGCCAGAAGATCGACGCCGTCGCCAAAGCGGAAAAGCTGACGCTCAAGACGACGGCCCCCTTCACACGGCTGACCCACGATGCCGAGAGCGGCCTGCCCGCGGCGCTGATGGATCAGCTGTTCTCCCTCAGGCAGGGCGAGGTCGCGATGGCCGAAGGCAACAACGGCTACACCATCGCCGTCCTGACCGAGGTGCGCGCGCCCACGGAAAAGGAAAAGTCCGAGACCGCCACCAACCTGCGCGAGGAAATGCGCCAGGGCATTGCAGGCGATTTGTTCCAGCAGTTCGTCGGCAGCCTGCGCTCGCGTTACGAAGTGACGGTGAAGACCCAGCTTCTGCGCGAACAGCGCCCGTAACGCGCCGGATCGGCCGATGGACAGCCTCCCCGAGTTTTCCGCGTTCGAAGCGGCCTACGGCGCGGGCAAGCCCCAGCTTGTGTGGACGCGGCTGGTCGCCGATCTTGAAACGCCGGTTTCCGCGCTGCTCAAGCTCGCCAAGGGCCAGCCGATGAGCTTCCTGTTCGAATCGGTCGAAGGCGGTGCGGCACGCGGGCGCTATTCCTTCATCGGGCTGAAGCCCGACCTGATCTGGCGCTGCCGCGGGGAGAAAGCCGAGATCAACCGCGACGCCCTCGCCCGCCCCGATGCCTTCGTGCCGTGCAAGGAAGCGACGCTGGACAGCCTGCGCGCGCTCGTCACCGAGTGCCGCCTCGACATCCCGGCGGGGCTGCCGCCGATGGCGACGGGGCTCTTCGGCTACATGGGTTACGACACCGTACGCCTGATGGAGCGCCTGCCCGACGACAATCCCGATACCCTCGGCGTGCCCGACGGCATGTTCCTGCGCCCGACCGTGATCGCCATCTTCGACAACATCGAAGACGTCGTCACGCTGATCACCCCGGTCTGGCCGAAACAGGGAACGGACGCGCGCGCGGCCCACGCGGCGGCCGAAAACAGGCTGTCGGAAATGGTGACGGCGCTGGCGCAACCGCTCGACCATTCGCTGACCACCGCCGATCACGTGCCGGCGGCGCCGGTGCCGGTATCGAACACGACGCGCGAGCGCTATCACGAGATCGTCGCCAAGGCGAAGGAGTACATCCTTGCCGGCGACATCTTCCAAGTGGTGCCGTCCCAGCGCTTCTCGCTGCCCTTCACCCTGCCGCCGATAGCACTTTACCGTGCGCTCCGGCGCCTCAATCCGTCGCCGTTCCTGTTCTTCCTCGATTTCGGGGCGTTCAGCGTCGTCGGATCGTCACCCGAGATTCTCGTGCGCCTGCGCGACGGCAAGGTCACCATCCGCCCCATCGCCGGCACCCGCCCGCGCGGCGCGACGGCCGCCGAAGACAAGCGGCTTGAAGAAGACCTGCTGGCAGACCCGAAGGAAATCGCCGAACACCTGATGCTGCTCGACCTCGGGCGCAACGACGTCGGCCGCGTCGCCAAGATCGGCACCGTGCGCGTGACCGACCAGTTCGTGATCGAGCGCTATTCCCATGTCATGCACATCGTTTCCAACGTCGAAGGCTATGCCCGCGACGACGCCACCGCCATCGATGCGCTGATTGCGGGCTTTCCGGCGGGCACCGTGTCGGGCGCGCCCAAGGTGCGGGCGATGGAAATCATCGACGAACTGGAAACCGCGCGCCGCGGCATCTATGCAGGTGCGGTCGGCTACTTCGCCGGCAACGGCGCGATGGATACCTGCATCGCGCTGCGTACCGCCGTCATCAAGGACGGCGTCATGCACGTACAGGCGGGCGGCGGCGTGGTCGCCGATTCCGATCCCGAAGCCGAATACCAGGAAACCTGCAACAAGGCGCGCGCGCTGATTCGCGCGGCCGAGGAAGCGGTCAAGTTCGCCGCCCGCAAGGACTGAACCCGGCTACTCGCCCCGGCTACTGACTCGTGCGCAGGCGCGAGGCCTGCACCATCCAGACGACACCGAGCGGCACCGCCACCGAAATCACCGTCACCGCGATCAACAGCCAGCCGAGCTGGCTGTAATCAGCCGCCATCTGGACCGCGCCGGTGGCGCGATCCTTGACCTCGCGGGTGATGATGAAGATCTCGTTCATGTACCTGGTGCCGAGGCTCGCCGCCGAAAGCGCCAGGTTGGTGAACGACGCCATCACCGCGAAGAACGTCGCCTTCAGGTGCGCCGGCGCATTCTTGGCGATCCAGGCCAGCATCGGGATCATGGCGACCTGGCCGAGCGGCGATTCGATCGCCGTGTCGATGACGGCGATGAAGCGCGCGTCCACCACGCCCCCGGTCATGGCCGCGGTCCAGTGATGGATGCCGTAGTAAAGGCCGATATTGGGTAGCATCAGGATGCCGCCCGCCACGGTCAGCAGCACCACCAGCCACGCGATGGAACGCGACGCCATCAGCGGGCGCAGCACCACCATGCCCGCCAGCGCCAGACACGAAGCAATCAGGTTGAGGATCGACAGAAACTGCTGGTCGAAGCCGAGCACGTCGATCTCGAACCAGGCAACGCCTGCGCCCGGCAGCGGCACGGCGCGAAAGACGAAAACGATCACCGCCGTACCGACAAGGGCAAGGCGCACATCCGGCGCCAGCTCCTTCAAAAGCCGCGACATCAGGAACAGCACGATCGTCATGGAACCGACGAAGATGATTTCCTGGGCGAAAGGCAGCGGGCTCAGGCCGAGGGAAACGGTGAACACGACGAAGACAATACTGCCGCCGAGGATCCACCAGTTGGGGTGGGCCGCCTCCACCGCGCCATCGAGAATTCTGGCGATCTCGTCGGTTCCCATCCCCTGCCTCAACAGGTTGCGCCGACGCGAGGCGCGAAGGATCGAGGCAAAAACGACCCCCGCCACCGAAACCACAGGGATGGCCATCGCCATCAGGTAGATATTGGCGTAGATGCGGACCTTGTCAGCCTCGGCCATGGTTTCGACGCCGGCAAACATGAAGATGTTGAGCGCGGCGACGAAAACGGTGCCCGAGATGATGGCGAAGCGGCCGAGCGTCTGCATCGTCGTGTGCATGGCGCGCACTTCGCCGTCGGGAATGGGATTGCCCTCGGCATCGTGCAGGGGCACGGCCTCGACCGTCATCGCATCGGCGACGACGTCCTGCAGCACGTAGCCGATGGGCGCCAGCAATGCGCTCGCCACGAACCACGCTTCGGCCGAAGCGATGGCCGTCATGGCCTCGCGATGGGCGATCAGCCCGTACATGCCCCCCAGGCTCACCGCGATCAGCCCCGCGCCCGCATAGACGAGCAACGACTTCCAGCGCCAGATCAGGTCGACGAGATGGCCGATCGGCATCTTGAGCGCCCAGGGAATACCAGCCCAGAAGCCGAGCGCTGCCAGGAAGGCCGCCGACAGGCCGAGGTAATCCTTGACGAAGAACGTACCGACGATGGCCGTCAGGCCGGACACGCCCGCGGCCAGGTAAACCATCAGCGGCGGCAGGAACGACCACCGCAGCTGGCGGGCCAGGTCGAAAATCGTGCGCTCGATCCACGCGTACAAGGCTGTCTCCGCTCGATGGGTGCCGTTGCGCACCCGGCGCAAGAGTACCACTCCCCGCGCCCGGGCCAAGGGGGCGCTTCCTGCGCTTGCGATCCATGCTAGAGTTCAATCCGGATAAAGAACGTACCGAAAGGTCAGCCCATGCGTCGCGCCGCCCTCGTGCTCTCAGCCGTTCTCGGCCTTGCCGTCACTCTGCCGGCCCCGGTTTCCGCCCAGCTTCTCGACATGCTGACGGCGCCCAAGACGCTGGTGGACCGCGCCATCGAGGCGCGCAAGGCAGGCGACATCGTCGAAGACAACCGCATCGTCATCGACGTGAACAAGGTCATGGCCAACCTCGGCACCATCAAGGCCTCCACCGAAATCTATGAACAGCAGCTCCTGATCACGGGAATCTTCGACGACCGCGCCGTTTACGACAAGTTCCGCGCCGGCGTGAACAAGGTGAAGGGCGTCAAGAAGCTGCGCTGGCACGCCGCCTACATGTCGAAGCAGGAACAGGAACGGCGCAAGAAAAGCATGGTCGACTGGAAGGACGCGCTGGTGATCGAAACCAAGGTCCGCGCCAACCTGATCGGCACCCGCGGCATCGCCGACGTCAATTACAAGACCGCCATCGATTCCTTCGCGACGATCTATATCCTCGGCCGCGCGCGTTCGTCGGAAGAAATGAAAAAAGTGCTCGACGTCGTCTCGCGCACCGAAGGCGTGAAGAAGGTCGTCAACTACGGCTACGTGAAGCCGTAATTCCTACTCCACCAGCGCGCTGACCGGGGCAAGCTGAAGCCCCTTTGCCGCCAGTGTCGGCAGCCATGCATCGAGCGCATCGAGCGTCTTGTCGTGGGGATGGCCGATGGCGATGGCGCTGCCGTGACGGCGCGCAAGGTCTTCCAGCCGTTTCAATTCCGCGTCTATCGCCTTGCGCGCCGGGTCGCGGTCGAGAAACACCTGGCGCACCGCCGCGGGCACGCCGGCAGCGCGGGCGCGATCAAACGCAACAGCCGATTTGGCCGTGCGCGAATCCAGAAACAAAAGCCCGCGCGCCTTCAACTCCGCAGCAATGAGGTCCATCGCCTTCGGGTCCGAGGTGAACTTGGAACCCATGTGGTTGTTGATTCCGACATAGCCATCGAAGCGTGACAGCGCCCAGTCGAGACGCACGCGCAGCTCCGCCGTGCCGCTTCCGGTCAAAAGCGCATTCGGTCCCGGGTCGGCGCCCTTGCCTTCCGGTTCCATCGGCACGTGGACGAGGATTTCATGGCCGCTCTTGCGCGCGCGCGCCGTTTCATCGCCGAGCCTGCGCCCGTAAGGCAGGAACGCCAGCGTCACCGGCGCGGGCAGGCGCATGGCGCGTTCCGTGCGCTTGCGGTCGAGGCCTAGGTCGTCGATCACCACGCCGATCCTGGGCAGGCCCGGCTGAAGGGCGATGCGGGCCGCGTTGCGCTTCCACAGAGGCTCACCCGCCGGGGCCACCACTGCGGCGGGCGGCACCACCGCCAAGACAGCCGTTTGTGCCGCGGTTTGCGGTGTTTTCTGCGGTGTTTTCTGCGGCGGCACCTCACGGGGCGCAGCAGCGTAAGGATCGGCGGCGGGCGGCGGCGGCGCCTCGATCCTCCCGGTCAGGCCGGGGGGGACAGCCCCCGTCGAAGGCAAACGATCGCGCGTGATCTCGGTTCCCGGTTTGACGGTCAGGGCCGGAAGCCCCGCGCGGGGGCCGTCGCGGGTGGGGCGTTCGGGTTCGAATTCGGAAAACGCCTCGCGCGAGGCGGCATAGGGCACGCCGTTGCCGTTGCCGTTCGCTGCGCCATCAGGCGCGATCAGGGCGCCGACGCCGAAGCCGAGTGCGACGCCGCCAACGACCGCGGCGCCGATCAGGGCTGCGAAAAAGGCTTTCGATTTCGCCAGGATCCCGCTCCGCCGCCTAGAGGCGCACCCGGTTGAGCCGGAGCGCGTTGCCGATCACGGACACCGAGCTCAGGCTCATCGCCGCACCGGCGATGATGGGCGACAGCAGCAGGCCGAAGAACGGGTACAACACCCCCGCCGCCACCGGAATGCCGAGCGCGTTATAGCCGAAGGCGAACATCAGGTTCTGGCGGATATTGCGCATGGTCGCTCGCGAAATGGCGCGCGCGCGGGCAATCGCCCGCAGATCGCCCTTTACCAGCGTCACACCGGCGCTTTCCATGGCGACATCTGTGCCCGTGCCCATGGCGATGCCGACCTGCGCCGCCGCCAGTGCCGGGGCGTCGTTGATGCCGTCGCCCGCCATGGCGACAATGCGGCCTTCGGAGCGAAGCTGGCGCACGATGGCGCCTTTGTCTTCGGGCAGCACTTCGGCGCGCACTTCGGCGATGCCGAGCCGTTTCGCCACGGCTTCCGCCGTCAGCTTGTTGTCACCCGTCAGCATGACGACACGCACGCCTTCGTCGGCCAGCAGCTTGAGCGCCTCCGCCGTCGTTTCCTTGACCGGGTCGGCGACGGAAATGATCCCCGCAAGCTTGCCGTCGGCGGCGACGAACATCACGGTGGCGCCTTCCTTCTGCATTTCCCCCGCGCGCGCAGCGAGCGGATCGGGCGAAGCCCCCGCCACTTCCATCATGGCGCGGTTGCCGAGCGCCACGGTCTTGCCCATGACGCGCCCGGTGACGCCCTTGCCGGTGACGGCGCGGAAGTCCGACACCGATCCCGGGCGCAGGCCCCGTTCGGCAGCCCCGGCCAGAATGGCGGCGGCAAGCGGGTGCTCGCTGTTCTGTTCAAGGGCGGCGGCCATCATCAGGACCTCGTCGCGGCCGAAGCCTTCGGCCGGCTCCGCACCCTGGAAGCGCGGCTTGCCCTCGGTCAGCGTGCCGGTCTTGTCGACCACGAGGGTATCGACCTTCTCGAGAATCTCGAGCGCCTCGGCGTCGCGGAACAACACGCCCGAACGCGCCGCGCGCCCGGTGCCGACCATGATCGACATCGGCGTGGCAAGGCCAAGGGCGCAGGGGCAGGCAATGATGAGCACGGCGACCGCGTTGATCACCGCATGGGCAAGGCGCGGCTCCGGCCCGACCAACGCCCAGGCCGCAAACGCGATAACGGCAATGGCGATAACCGCGGGCACGAACCAGCCCGAGACGACATCCGCCATGCGCTGGATCGGCGCGCGGGTGCGCTGGGCATCGGCGACCATCTGCACGATGCGCGCAAGCAGCGTATCGGCGCCCACCTTGTCGGCACGGATGACGAGGCTGCCCGTACCGTTGAGCGTCGCCCCCGTGACCCGGTCGCCCTTGTGCTTTTCGACGGGTATCGGCTCGCCCGTCATCATCGATTCGTCAATTGCCGACGCCCCATCCTCCACCACGCCGTCGACGGGAACCTTTTCACCCGGGCGGACGCGCAGGCGGTCGCCCACCTGAACGGTATCGAGCGGAACGTCCGATTCGCTGCCGTCGGAGGCGATGCGCCGCGCCATCTTGGGCGCCAGATCAAGCAGCGCCCGGATTGCGCCCGAGGTGCGCTCGCGCGCGCGCAGTTCAAGGACCTGGCCCAGCAGCACGAGGGTGACGATCACCGCCGCCGCCTCGAAGTACAGGCCGACATGGCCGCCATGGCCGACGAAGGACGCCGGGAACACGCCGGGCACCAGAACGGCAACGGTGCTGTAGACGTAGGCGACACCGGTACCCATGCCGATCAGGGTGAACATGTTGAGGCTGCGGTTAAGGACCGAGGTCCACGCCCGCACGAAGAACGGCCAGCCGGCCCACAGCAGCACGGGCGTCGCCAGCGCGAACTGGATCCAGCGGTCGGTCGCCGCCGACCACAGGCCGCCCTTGGGCCAGAACGGAGTCATTTCGCCCATCGCCATCGCCAGCAGCGGCAGCGTGAACACCAGCGATCCCCAGAAGCGCCGCGTCATGTCGCGAAGTTCCTCGCTCGGGCCTTCCTCGGCGGCGATGGTCATCGGCTCCAGCGCCATGCCGCAGATCGGGCATGAGCCGGGGTGGTCCTGACGGATTTCCGGATGCATCGGGCAGGTATAAACCGTGCGGGTCGCCGCCCCCGGCATCGCCGGTTCCAGCGCCATGCCGCAGTACGGGCAGGCGCCCGGCTTGTCCGAATGGACACCCGGGCACATCGGGCAGATGTAGCCGCTGGTCGGCCGCGGGCCGGACGCGGGCTTGGACTCGTGGCAGCACGGGCTGCCGTGGGCGGCATGGGCGTGGCCGTGATCCTTGTGGCCATGATCGTGCTTTTCGTGCCCGTGGTCGTGATGGTCATGGCCATGATCGTCGTGCCCGTGCCCATGGTCGTGATGGTCATGGTCATGGCCGTGGTCGTGCCCATGATCATGCCCGTGATCATGTTCTTGGGGCTTCTTGAAGGTCTGGCTGCTGACGATGCGCCCGGCCGGCACGATCACGTGGCGCGTCGTGCGCACATCCTGTTCGTCGTGTTCCGGGTGCGGATGGGGATGATCATGCCCATGCCCATGCCCATGATCGTGGTCATGCCCGTGATCATGATCGTGGGCCCCGTGCTTATGGTCGTCGTGGTCGTGCCCGTGGTCGTGATCGCCATGGTGGTGATGGGGCTTGTCTTTTTCGGTCATGGTGCTGACGCCTGTTGTTTTGCGCGGGGCATTACGGGGAAGGAAGAATACCCCATATATGGAGAAGTCCTTCCGGCACGGCAAGCGATGGTCTAACGTCCTGTTTCACCTTGTTTTACCGAAGGGGCCGGGCTTTCCAAGGGGCTGGCCTTGCTGGTATAACGGTCCGCCCCGGTTCGGGCACTGGTTTAGAAAGATATTATAAAGCATTGAAATGTTTGTACTGATCGACAACTACGACAGCTTCACCTACAACCTCGTTCACTTCCTGGGCGAGCTTGGGGCGAAGATCGCCGTGCGCCGCAATGACGCCATTAGCGTCGATGAAGCGCTGGCGCTTGGCGACGAAGGCATCGTGCTGTCGCCCGGCCCCTGCGATCCCGACCGCGCCGGCATCTGCCTCGACCTGATCGCGGCGGCGGCGAAGCGCAAGCGGCCGCTGCTCGGCGTCTGTCTCGGCCATCAGTCGATCGGCCAGGCCTTCGGCGGCAAGGTGGTGCGTGCACCGGTGCCGATGCACGGCAAGGTCAGCGACATCCGCCATACCGGGCGCGGCGTTTTTGCCGGATTGCCCTCGCCCGTCCGGGCAACGCGCTACCATTCGCTGGTGGTGGACCGCGCCAGCCTGCCCGCCGTCCTCGAAATCACCGCCGAAACCGACGATGGCCTGATCATGGGCCTCTCGCACCGCGAACTGCCGATCCACGGGGTCCAGTTCCATCCCGAAAGCATTGCGTCCCAGCATGGCCACGACCTGCTGCGCAATTTCCTGACACTCGCGGGCAAGGGGGGCCTCGCCGCATGACCACGGATACGACCGACTTCAAGGGACTGATCGCCTACGTCGCCGACGGCAAGCCGCTGTCACAGGCCGCCGCCGAAAAGGCCTTCGAGATCATCATGTCGGGCGAAGCGACGCCGTCGCAGATGGGCGCCTTCCTGATGGCGCTGCGGGTACGCGGCGAAACCGTGGACGAGATCGCGGGCGCGGCCAAGGTCATGCGGGCCAAGGCCGTGCATGTGAAAGCCCCTGCCGGCGCCATCGATACCTGCGGCACCGGCGGCGACGCGCGCGGCACCTTCAATATCTCGACAGGTGCTGCCATCGTCGTCGCCGCCTGCGGCGTGCCGGTGGCCAAGCACGGCAACAGGGCGCTGTCGTCGAAGTCCGGCTCGGCCGACGTTCTCGCGGCACTTGGCGTCAACATCGAAGCCGACATGAAGCTGGTGGAAAAGGCGCTGGCGGAGGCCAACATCGGCTTCCTGATGGCGCCGCGTCACCATTCGGCGATGCGCCACGTCGGCCCGACCCGGGTCGAGCTTGGCACGCGCACGATTTTCAACCTTCTCGGGCCGCTTTCGAACCCGGCAGGCACGACGCGCCAGCTGATCGGCGTGTTCCACCGCCAGTGGACGCGGCCGATGGCGGAAGTGCTGGGCCAGCTCGGCTCCGAACGCGCCTGGGTGGTGCATGGTTCCGACGGGCTCGACGAGGTCACCACCACCGGCACTACTTACGTTTCCGAACTCGCGAACGGCAAGGTGACGAGCTTCGAGGTGACGCCCGAAGACGCTGGCCTGAAACGCGCCGACCCGGCCCAGCTCAAGGGCGGTGATCCCGCCGCCAATGCAGCAGCCATCAACGACATGCTGGCGGGCGAACCCGGTCCCTACCGCGATATCGTGCTGCTGAATTCGGCGGCCGCGCTCATCGTTGCGGGCAAGGCGAAGGATCTGAAAGCGGGCGTCGGCCTCGCCGCCCAGGCAATCGATTCGGGCAAGGCCAAGGCCACGCTCGACAAGCTGGTCGCCATCACCAAGGGTTGAACGAGTGTCCGACGTACTTGCCGAAATCTGCGGGCGCACGCGCGAAACGGTGGCCGAACGCAAGGCCCAGACATCCCTCGCCCAGGTCGAGGCCATCGCCAAGGGCGCGCCGCCCGTACGCTGGTTCCGCGCCGCCCTGTCCGCGCGTCATGCCGCGGGCGATTACGGCCTGATCGCCGAGATCAAGAAGGCGAGCCCCTCGGCAGGACTGATCCGTCCCGACTTCGATCCTGAAGCGCTGGCCAAGGCCTACGAAGAAGGCGGCGCCGCCTGCCTGTCGGTGCTGACCGACGAACCCTATTTCCAGGGCCGCAACGAATACCTGATGGCGGCGCGCAAGGCCTGCCTGCTGCCGGTGCTGCGCAAGGATTTCATGGTGGACCCGTGGCAGATCGCCGAAAGCCGCGCCATCGGCGCGGACTGCGTGCTGCTGATCATGGCCGTGCTCGAAGACGGGCTCGCCGCCGAGATGACCCATGCGGCGCGGCTGCTTGGCATGGACGTGCTGGTCGAGGTCCACGACGAGGCCGAGATGGAACGCGCGGCAAAGCTTGAAACCGGCTTCATCGGCATCAATAACCGCAATCTCAAGACCCTCAAGACCGATCTCGCCACGACCGAGCGCCTGGCGCCACTGGCCCCGCCGGGCTACATGCTGGTCTGCGAATCAGGCATCGGCAGCGCCGCCGACGTCGCCCGCATGGCGAAGGTAGGTGCCCGGTCCTTCCTTGTCGGCGAATCCCTGATGCGCCAGCCCGACGTCGCCGCCGCCGTGCGCGCGCTGATCGGCGAAAGCAACCGCAAACCCGCGCCTGCGCCCACCGAATAGGAACGATCATGGCCCGCTTCACCCATCTCGACGCCAAAGGCAATGCCCGCATGGTCGATGTCGGCGACAAGAAAGTGACGGCCCGCACCGCCACCGCCAAGGGCCGCATCCATGTGGCCAAGGCGACGCTAAAGGCGATCCTCGAAGGCGGAGTGAAGAAGGGCGATGTGTTCTCGGTCTCCCGCCTTGCGGGCATCATGGGCGCAAAGAAAACGCCGGACCTGATCCCGCTCTGCCATCCCCTGCCCCTCAGTTCGGTCAAGGTCGAGCTGGAAGCGGCGAAGGACGGCACCGCCGCCATCGACATCACCGCGACCTGCAAGGTCACCGCCAAGACCGGCGTCGAGATGGAAGCGCTGACCGCCGTTTCGATTGCGGCGCTCACGGTCTACGACATGTGCAAGGCCGCCGACAAAACCATGCGCATCACCGACATCCGCCTTGTCCACAAGGCGGGCGGCCGTTCAGGCACCTACAAGGCGAAGGAATAGCCGTGGCGGACACGCTCCTTTCCGTCGATGAGGCGCGCGCGCGCATCCAGGGCGCGTTCCCGAGGCTCGCCGCCGAAACCGTGGCGCTGAGCGAGGCGGTCGGGCGCGTGCTCGCCGAAGACCTTGCCGCGCGGCGCACCCAGCCGGCCACGGCGGTCTCGGCGATGGACGGCTATGCCTTGCGCGTTGCCGACGTCGCCAGCGTCCCGGCGAAACTGAAAGTGGTCGGCGAGGCCCCCGCGGGCGGGGCCTTCGCGGGCACCGTTGGTGCGGGCGAATGCGTGCGCATTTTCACCGGCGGGCCGGTACCGGCAGGTGCCGATGCCGTCGTCATCCAGGAAGACACCGACATGGGCAAACCCATGGTGACGGTGAAGGAAACTTTGAAGCCCGGCGAAAACATCCGCGCCGCCGGCATCGACTTCAGCGAGGGGCAGGTGCTGCTCAGGGCCGGGCGCCGCCTGACGGCGCGCGACATCGGCCTTGCCGCCGCCATGAACCATCCGTGGATCGCGGTGACGCGGCGCCCGCGCATCGCCATCCTCGCCACCGGCGACGAAGTGGTGCGTCCCGGCGATCCCATCGGCCCAAACCAGATCGTGTCGTCGAACGGACCCGCTCTTGCCGCCTTCATTCAGGCCCGCGGCGGGGTTGCCATCGACCTCGGCATCGCCCGCGACGAGGTGGGCTCGCTCACCGCGCTGACCGAAGGGGCGCGCGGGTCGGACCTGCTGATCACCACGGGCGGCGTGTCGGTGGGCGATTACGATCTCGTGCAGAAGGTTCTGTCCGAAGCGGGCCTCACCGTCGATTTCTGGAAGATCGCCATGAAGCCGGGCAAGCCGCTGATGTTCGGCAGCCTGCCCGCAACACGCGTCCTCGGCCTGCCCGGCAATCCCGTGTCCAGCATGGTCTGCGCGCTCCTGTTCCTCGGCCCCGCCATCGACGCCATGCTGGGCCTGCCCGGCTCGGGCGTGCCGATGATGCGCGCGCGCCTCGGCGCCGATGTCGGGCCCAACAATTTCCGCGAGGACTTCATGCGCGCCACCCTCACTGATGGCGACGGCGATCTGCCCGTCGCCACGCCGTTCCCGGTGCAGGATTCCTCGATGATGTCGCGCCTTGCCCAGGCGGGCTGCCTAATCCGCCGCGCCCCCAATGCCGCCCCCGCCAAGAAGGGCGACGTGGTCGAGGTGATCTCGCTCGCCGATATCCTGGGTGCCTGAACGAACGACCGGGAAGGCCGCATCATGGCAAAAACTCCCTCCCCACGCGCCATCGGTGCCAGCGCCATGCGTGCGCGCTTCATGCTCGAAGCGGCCGCTGGCATGGGGGCCGACGCGGATGAACCCTTTGGGGAAAGTGAAATCCGGCTCGCGCGCGCCGATGGAGACGGGCACGTCCGTATCAGTTCATCGAGCGTGATCGACGGCATCGCGCGCGTGGTGGCGTGCGAGATCGACTTCGCCTTCATCAACCCCTCGGCGGCGCTGACGCTCGCCTGGCGTGGCACTGGTTCGTATTTCAAGGCTCCCCAGCCGGTGCGTGCCGTCACCGTGCTGCCGTCGCGCGACCAGTGCCTTTTCGCGGTACACGCCTCGACCGGCCTTGCCAGCATCGAGGACATCGGCCGCGCCAAATACCCGCTCAAGCTGGGCCTGCGCGGAAAGGCGCAGCACTGGCTGCACAACATGCTCGACGATATTTTCGCGGCCGCCGGCTTTTCCCTAGACGATCTCGTTTCCTGGGGTGGCAGCGTCCACAAGACCGGCCATATTCCCCGCCCCGGCGCGGAAAAGTTCGACGCGCTGGTCCGCGGCGAACTGACCGCCATATTCGACGAAGGCGTGCACGGCTGGGCCGACGCGGTGGTGACGGCGGGCCTGACGCCGCTCTGCTTCGGCGAGGAAACCCTGGCGCGGCTCGAAGAGATTGGGTATCGCCGCGATGTGCTGCCGAAAAGCCGTTACCCGAGCCTCCCGGCCGATGTCCCGACCCTCGATTTCTCCGGCTGGCCGGTGCTGACCCATGCCGAGACCGACGACGCCACGGTCCGGCAGTTTTGCGCGGCGCTCGAAGCCCGCCGAAATGCGATCCCGTGGGAAGGCTCCGGCCCCCTGCCGCTCGACCGCATGTGCCGCGACGTGCCCGAAGCGCCCCTCGGCGTGCCCCTGCATCCCGCCGCCGCCGCGTACTGGACGTCGCTGGGCTATCTCTAGTGCCGACCAAGGTTCTTGACTCGAGGATGAGAACTAAACTAGAACAACCGTAGATGTTTTGGTTTTGTTCCATTTCTGGGCCGGAGACGGGGGAACCTTCATGCTGACCCGCAAGCAACACGAACTGCTCGTCTTTCTCACCGAACGGCTGAGGGAGACCGGCGTTTGCCCCTCGTTTGACGAGATGAAGGACGCGCTCGGCCTCAAGTCCAAGTCGGGCATCCACCGCCTCATTTCGGGACTGGAGGAACGCGGCTTCATCCGCCGCCTGCCCCATCGCGCCCGCGCGCTGGAAATCCTGCGCGAACCCGAAGGCGCGAAGGCCGCTGCCCCCGCACCCCAGCCCGCGCGCACCGGCTTCGATCCCAAGGTCATTTCCGGCAATTTCTCTCCACCCGCCATCAAGGGCGCCCCCGTCGCACGCCCGGGCGATGCGGTCGAACTGCCGCTCTACGGCAAGATCGCCGCCGGCACGCCGATAGAAGCGCTGCGCGATCATTCGGCTTACGTCGGCGTTCCACCCGACATGCTCGGTCGCGGCGAGCACTACGCGCTCGAGGTCGAAGGCGATTCGATGATCGACGCCGGGATTCTGGATGGCGATATAGCCGTCATAAGGCAGGGCGACACCGCCGAGAACGGCACCATCGTCGTGGCATTGGTGGAAGACAGCGAAGTGACCCTCAAGCGCCTGCGCCGCAAGGGCCAGTCCATCGCGCTGGAACCCGCCAACGCCAAGTACGAGACCCGCATCTTCGGCCCCGATCAGGTCAAGGTGCAGGGCCGCCTCGTCGGCATCATGCGCAAGTACTGATCCCGCTTTCAGCGACCGCGTAACAGCACCCAGGGCCGCGCGCCACGCTCGGCCATGACCGTGCGTACCTTGACCGTGCCTGCATCATCGAACCACAGCGCATGGGCGCCCTCGCGCCACAGGTCGAAACGGCCGATGAAGCGCTTCGGTTCACTGCACCTGATCCGCGGCAACGAAACCAGCGCGACGACGACATGGGCACGGCGGCAATCCTCGACCGCCGCCGAAGGCTCGCGCACGAGGCTGACCCGTACCCCGCCAGCACCCCTGTAAAGACAGGCCGCGGCGTCGCAGGCAAGGCTGCCCATGCCGGTCGCCCCGGGCCCGGGCCATCCGACAAGACTGGCCGCGAGCGGCGCCTCCGGGTCGATGCCCGCCCGGCGTAGCCAGGTTTCACGCTCGAAGCGGCCGGGCCTTTCGCCGACCATGACCATGCGGGAGCCGTCGCGCACGGCAAAGCTCTGCCCGTCTCCCGCGACCAGCAGGTCGGGCGGGCGCGCCAGCAGTGTCATGATCGCGCCGATGGCGACGAAACCGGCCCCCCACAGCCGCAACCGCCAGCGCCACAGCATCAGCCAGGCAAAGCCGAACATGACGACGGCGAAAGCCAGCGGCGGCATTTCCGGCAGGCGCGTCGCGGCCCCGGGCCAGGAGGCGACGGTCCGGGCGATCCAGATGGTCGCCTCCACCCCCCAGCTCATGGCGCGAATGGCGAAACCGTCGAGGCCGAAGGGCCCCAGAATGTAGGAAATCACCGCCCAGGGCATGACCCAGAAACTGGTCACCGGCACCGCCGCAAAATTGGCGACGAGCCCGAGCAGCGCCACCCGGTCGAAGTGATAAAGCGAGGGCACCGCCGTCGCGGTCCCGGCGACCAAAGTCGTCAATACCGCGCCCGCGAGCGCCACGCGCAGGCTGCCCCAAAGCCCGCCTTCGCCGCGCAATCGCGCCAATACGGGACGCGCGACCTCAAAAGCCGCGATCAGCCCGCCGACCGCGGCAAACGACATCTGGAAACTGGGGCCGAGCAGGCTTTCGGGGGCGACCAGCAGCACCGCCACTGCCGCCCAGGCGAGAAGGCGCATGCTGATGGCGTTGCGGTCCACCATGACGGCAAACAGCACGATCCCCGCCATCAGGAAGGAACGCTGGGTCGGCACCGCGGCGCCGGTGAACAGCGTGTAGACCGCGATGCCGACGAGCGCGAACCCCGCCGCCCATTTCTTGATCGGGTATTCGAGGGCAAGGGTGGGCGAAAGTGCCAGCAGCGCACGCAGGGAAAAGAACAGGATCCCCGCGACGAGCGCCAGATGCAGTCCCGAGATCGAGAGGATATGGGCAAGCCCCGAATCGCGCATGGCGTCCATGGTGACGGGCGATATGCCGCCCTGATCACCGGTCAGCAGCGCCGCCGTCATCGCCCCGCGGTCACCCGGCACCAGCGCCGTCACCCGCTCGTGAAGGGTGCGGCGCAATTCCGCCATCCAGCGCATGAAGGCAGCTTTCGCGCCTTCCCCAGTGGGCCCATCGTCGCGCGCGATGACACGCGGCTGGCCGTAGGCAAATCCCACCGCGCCGAGACGGTTGAACCACGCATCGCGGGCGAAGTCATAAGCACCGGGGGCCGCAGGTGCGGGCGGCGGCATCAGCGTCGCCGTCACCCTGATGGTGTCGCCCAGCGCCAGCCCGGCACCATCGCGCCGCAGCAGGCGCAGACGCACACGCTTGGGGGTTTCGGCCGCGGCAAGGCGCGGGATCTCGGGATCCTCGATGGTGATGCGCGCGCCCTTGAAGCCGGGCTCGACCGCGACAAGGCGGCCTGTCACCGGCACCGGGCCGATGCGCTTGACGAGAACCGGCGCCGCGACATCGGCCGCACGCCAGCCCGCGACGGAAAAACCGATAGCCCCGGCCGCGCCCAGAAACAGAACCGCCGCCGCGACCTGACCCGCCACGCGGCCACGGGCGAAATACCAGCCGAGCGGCAGGCCAAATACGGCAATGCCCGCGATCACGCGCAACGCCGGCGCCGACGGCTCGATCTTCAGGGCAAAATAAAGGGCGATGCCGGCGGCGAAGGCGACCGGCAGCCACAGCGGCCATCGCTCGCGCTCGGCGGCGAACAACTCGCCCGCGGCGCGCCACAGCGCGGCCGGGTCGGGAAGGCTCAGGCCTGCGGCCCTGCGCCGTGGGCCCTGCACATCGAAAGCCAAGCGACACCCGCGAAAAATTGGGCCTGGTACGCAAAATGGCATCGGGCGCGGGAATATGATACTAACCCCGCGCCAGACGAGTTTACCAAGCAGCCGACGCCGGAGCCATGTCCGACACATCCCCCGCCAAAATCGTTACCCGTTTCGCGCCGAGCCCGACCGGTTTCCTGCATATCGGCGGCGTGCGTACGGCGTTATTCAATTGGCTGTTCGCGCGCCATCACGGCGGCACTTACCTGCTGCGCATCGAGGACACCGACCGCGAGCGCTCGACCGACGCCGCGATCGAGGCCATCCTCGACGGCCTCGCGTGGATGGGGCTTTCGGGGGACGAGCCGCCGGTGTTCCAGTTTTCCCGCGCCGCCCGCCATGCGGCCGTCGCCCAGGAACTGCTCGATGCCGGCCGCGCCTATCACTGCTACGCCACGCCCGAAGAGCTTCAGCAGATGCGCGAAGCCGCCAAGGCGGCGGGCCGGTCCATGCGCTACGACGGGCGCTGGCGCGACCGTGCCCCGTCCGAAGCCCCCGCCGGCGCGAAGCCCGTGGTCCGCCTGAAAGCGCCCCAGGACGGGGAAACCGTCGTCACGGACCTGATCCAGGGCGAGGTGCGCGTCGCCAACAGCGAACTCGACGACATGGTGCTGCTGCGCTCCGACGGCACGCCGACCTACATGCTCTCGGTCGTGGTCGACGACCATGACATGGGCGTCAGCCATGTCATCCGGGGCGACGACCACCTGACCAACACCTTCCGCCAGCTGCAGATCTACGAGGCGATGGGCTGGACGCCCCCGGCCTTCGCCCATATGTCGCTGATCCACGGGCCCGACGGCGCCAAGCTGTCCAAGCGCCACGGCGCGCTCGGGGTCGAAGCCTACCGCGACATGGGCTTCCTGCCCGAGGCGATGTTCAATTACCTGCTCAGGCTCGGCTGGAGCCACGGCGATGACGAGATCATCAGCCGCGAACAGGCCATCCAATGGTTCGGGCTCGAGTCCGTCGGCAAGGCACCGGCGCGTTTCGACCTGGCGAAACTGTCAAACCTGAATGCCCATTACATCAAGGAGGCCGACGACGGCCACCTGATCGAGCTGATCACCCCGCGCCTTGCCGCGGCGCTTGGCGCCCCACCTTCCCCCGAGAGCCTTGAGCGCCTGAAGCGCGGTCTTTCCGGCCTCAAGCCGCGGGCGCAGACGCTGGTGGAACTCGCCGACAAGGCCATGATCTACGTCGCCGCCCGGCCCCTCGTCCCCGACGCCAAGGCGGCCAAGCTTCTGGCCGGCCCGGGCCGCGATCACCTCGCGAAACTGCTGCCGACTCTCGATGGTCTCAAGGACTGGCAGGCCGCCATCCTTGAGCCCGCGGTAAAGGGCTACG